>JBMFHI010000075.1:0-19052 GCA_049976905.1 Syntrophobacteraceae bacterium
TTGACTTGAAAAGATGGGGTTTAGCGAACGCTTACGCTTTTTCCATGCTCGTCGAAATTTTGTGAAGGTTATCGATGCCCGGGGGAAAGCGGTAAAGAATAAGCCGGGCAGTGCCGAGGTCGCCCTGGATTATATCGGGCAGCTCTACAAGGCCGAAAAAACCGCCAGGCAAAAGGGACTCTGGCCAGAGGAGATAGTCGCCTCTCGCAAGGACCGAGGATGATTACAGGGCTCTAATGCCCCGGAACCTGACCTTCCGAGATACTCTCCCGATTCCTCCTGTCCAGCTTATCTTTCGTATAGTCTGCCAGCCTGCAACCGCGCCCTCCAGCAGATTGCCACGAAGCCTGCCACAATAATTTTGTCTTGAGAAGATGGGGTTGCCCGAAGGCTTACCATTTTTTCCCGCGAACTCGGATTCTCCGGGATCGGCGTAGGCGAAATCATGAAGGCGACGGGTCTTACACAGGGAGCTTTTTGCAACCACTTCAAATCTCAAGAAGACCTGATCTCCAAGAGCATCGACGACACATCGGAATAAGGTTATAGCACTGTCATTTCAGTGCCTTGTCTGACCGTGCGACAAAGGGCTTGCGGCGGATGTTTTAATCAGTCGTTGAGATATCGGTTTTATCCGCTATACTCAGAGATGGGGCGGGGGAAGGGGCACGCAAACCCAACCGTATCCCCCGGACCAGAAGAGAGCCGAGTCGATTTTAGATACTTGGGATATAGAGATGAAAAGACGCATCATCGTAGGCATTTGCGGCGCAAGCGGCGTGATATACGGCGTAAGGTGCCTTAAACTTCTAAGAGACGCCGGCCTGGAGACCCACCTGGTAATTTCTCCCAGCGGCAGGCTCAACATCGAAATCGAAACGCCCTTTTCGGTAGCGCAGGTGGAGTCGATGGCCGATTTCGCCTATGAGTATGAAGACGTTTCGGCCCCCATCGCCAGCGGGTCCTTTTTGACCCAAGGCATGATCGTCGCGCCGTGTACGATAAAGTCGCTTTCGGCCATCGCCAATTGCTACAGCGACAACCTTTTGGTGCGAGCCGCCGACGTGGTGCTAAAAGAAAGGCGAAAACTCTGCCTGCTGGTAAGGGAAACCCCGCTGCACAAGGGGCACCTGAGGCTGATGGGAATGGCCGCCGATCTGGGGGCTCTAATACTTCCTCCCATGCCCTCCTTTTATCATCTGCCCAAAACGATCGAGGAGATTATCGATCAGACCGTTGGGAAAGTATTCGATTATTTCGAGATCGAACACGAGCTTTTCAAAAGATGGAACGGGGCACAAAGGGCCTCGGACAGGCAATAGAGATGAAGCAGGGGAGGCTAAAAGAGGCGGCCGATCGCAGCGGGGGGAATGCTTTTGCGCGGGGATTCGCGATAAAAAAGCAGGTTGGCTGCCTTCTTGCGTCCTCCGATTTCGAACAAAGGCTTGAGACCCTGGGGATCGCACCGGCAAAAATTATCAGTCCACTGCTTGGCTTTCTTATGGAAACCGACGAACCGGCGCGGTGGAGGGCTGTAAGAAGCGTTGGGCTGACCGTTTCGGCAATGGCCAAGCAGGACCTGGAAAGTGCGCGAGACATCATGCGGCGCCTTATGTGGAGCTTAAACGACGAATCGGGGGGCATCGGCTGGGGCGCCCCGGAGGCCATGGGGGAAATAATGGCCGAAAACGGCAACCTCGCCCGGGAATACCACCGGATTTTGGTGTCCTACATAGACCCAAACGGCAACCCTATCGAAAACGAACTGCTCGAGCAAGGAGTGATGTGGGGAATCTGCAGGCTTGCGCAAAAACGGCCGATGCTTTTGCGCGATTGGACCGATCCTGTCATTATGCAGCTAAAATCCCCTAACCCGGTAAAGAGGGGATTGGCGCTAAGGATTCTTTTAATACTTTCCCAAACTCCTGAAAATCTGCCCGAGCCGGGCAGGATTAGCCCGCTTCTCCAGCCCTTACCGGCAGATGTTTGCGAGCTTTGTACCTACGAGGAGGGCGCTTTTGTCCGGTACAAAATCAGCGCAATGGCCAAAGAGCTCATGGGGTGGATTGATTATTTCGGCAGACTTTAAAGAGGAGTTTGTATGCATTGGGGTCCCGGGAACCGATGCGAAAAGATCCTGATCATCCAGATGTGCCGGATGGGGGACGTGGTTCAGAGCCTTCCACTTCTTAAACGGCTAAAGCAAACAAAGCCGACTTGCGAGACAACGCTGCTTTGCATAAGAGAATCCATTGAGCTCCTTAACGGGTGTCCGCTGGTTGACCGTTTTGTTGCCGTTCCTTACGCTTATTACAAAACCCTGCACGCCATAAGGAGTCCCTCTCCCAGGCTGGGCTTTATACTAAGCCTGCCGGAGCTTTGCGAAAGCTACGACCTTGTTGTCAACCTCACCCATGGATATTTTTCCGCTCTCATCTGCCAAGCGGTTGCGAGCAGGAAAAAATCGGGCCGCTTCTACCTGGGTGAAGATCGGGTGGGGGTTGCGGGCGACTGGGGCAAGTATCTGTTTTGCGCGGTTTCAAGCAGGGCAAACAGGATGGAAAACCTGATAAACCTGGTCGATATCCACGTAGGAATGGCGGGGCTGGCCCATGGGGCAATGGACAGGTGGCTGGACGTTAAAGAGGGTGAAGCCGCAAGGGCCGAAGAAATTTTAAAAAGCAGCGGATGGAAGCAGACCGGCAAGCTGGCGGCCTTGCAGCTTGGAGCAAACGAACTCCACCGCGCATGGCCGGTTGGAAACTTTGCCGCCCTTGGAAGCTATTTGGCCGGCCGGCTGGGAGCTGAAGTCGTTCTTTTGGGCAGTCCGGGGGAAAAAAGACTTGGCGAAGATTTCCTTGGGCAAACAAGCGCAGAGATAGTCAACCTGATCGGGAAAACCCGCGTAGCCGATCTGCCCTCCATCCTCCAAAGATGCGATCTTCTAATAAGCAACGACACGGGGACCAGCCACATAGCCGCAGCGGTTGGAACCAGGGTTCTAGGCCTCTACTTTTCAACGGCTTATTTCGCCGAAACCGGCCCCTTCGGAAGCGGGCATCTGGTCTTGCAGGTCCAAACCGAGTGCTCGCCGTGTCAGAACCAGAGGTGCGAGCAAACCTGGTGCAGGGATTATCTGGATGTTGAAGCAGTAAAAACCGCGGCCGAGAGGATGTTGTATGGCAAAAAGGGGGCGCTGCCCGATTATCCAAATCTTGGCGCCTATGAATCGAGGTTTCTTTCAAACGGAACGATGATCTATGCCCCGATTACATCCAGGGTGCCGGAGGGATACGAAACGGCGTTTATAAACGGGATGTTCTGGCAAAGGGCTCTGGGCCTCGTGCCCGACAAAGAGTTCGAAGACGAGATGCTCGAAAAATTGGCCCCCTCCCCCTCCTTTAGAGCGAAGGTGGAGGCTTTGGGCAGGAGATACGCGCTCCTGGCCCGCCTCTACCGGGACGGCTTGAAGGTGCTAAGCGATGCGGCAAGGTTTGACCAGAGGCCGCCGACCCAGTGCGATACGGTCCTGGAGGCCCTAGCAGGGATAAACGCGCACATCTTTTCGGCGGCAGAGTCCACCATCATGGGCACTTTCCACGACTACGAAATAATGGATATGGATTGGACAAACGATGTAGAGGCCGGCCGGAAACTGATCGAAAAGTATGCGAAACTGCGCCGGATGGCAGAAGGTTTTTCGGGGCTTTTTAGCCAATGGCACTGTTTGGACGGCGGGCCGCGAGGTTAGCGCTAAAAATTTTTACGCTCTATTCGAGCTTTCGCAGATAGCCGTGCAGAAGGTCTTCGGCGCGGTAGCCTTTAAGGCGGGCGATATTAACGAGCCGGGCAAGGAGGCCGCCGAAGTAATCTTCGAGCTCCAGGCCGGCTTGGACCCTGGTTGAGAGTACACCGCTTTGTTTTTCGAATCGGCTTATCTGGGAGGGAAGATCGTTCCAGTCCTCATCCTTGCCATGGGATAAGCGCGAGAGCATCCTGTAGGCCCGTATGAGGGCTGGAAGGGAATCGGGCACGGGCTGGGCGGATTTGCCGCTTTCCTTCTTTTCCAATGTTTTGATCTTTTCCCAGTTATCTTTTACTTGCCTGGCCGAATCGACCCTGGTGTCGCCAAAAACGTGCGGGTGCCTTCTAACCATCTTTTCGCTTATGAGCGCGCAGACATCTTCCAGGGTAAAGTCTCCGCGGCCTTCATACAAGCGGGCGAGAAAAAACACCATAAAGAGCACATCGCCAAGCTCCTCGGCGACTTCGGCCACGTTTGCGGCCCTAACCGCGGCTGCGGCTTCGTGAGCTTCCTCGACAAGGTAGGTCTGAACGGTTTCGGGAGTTTGTTTGCGGTCCCACGGGCAGCCGTTTTCCCCAAGCAGCCGCTCGATAATCGCAAGGATTTCTTCCATGGCCATAGAGCGATCAGTTTTTGTTGTTTGCATCTTTTCCCTTTGAACCGGTCCCGGCAAAGGAGCCAATGAGCGCGGAGGCCCTCCGGGAGATTATATCCTGGAGAGTGCGCTGCCGGTCGGCAAGTTGGGTTTGCACGTTAGCGGGCGCCAACTCGAAGAGCAAATTGGACGCCTTGAGGATGGGGGGGGCAAGTCTTGAGGTGGCGATAAGGGAGGAGTTGCCCCCGAAGGAAAACAAGGTAAGAATCGAGATCAGTATCATCGCAAAGAGGAAAGCCTTTCCAAAGCCGATCATCGCGCCCCAGAGCCTGTCAATAAACCCAAGGCCCACCACGCGCAGCAGTTTTACAATCCACAGGCCCACTACCCCGAGGCAAAACCAGGTGAGCAGAAAAAGCAACACAAAGCTTAGAGGCCGGGAAAAGGCGGCAATGGCAGGAAACCGGGCGGCAAGAAAAAAGCTCACCGTATAATATTGATAGGAGGCCACCAGAAAACCGGCCAAAATGCCGACAATGCCAAATAGCTGGGAAACCGCCCCGCGCATAAGACCTCTAAGCACGCAGAAAGCAGCCGTACCAATCAGTATCCAGTCAAGTATATTCATACTATCGACTCACCACGCGCAAAAAGGGGGAGCAGGGTCGCCCAAAAGAGGCGCCAGGGCGATAAAAAATCGACCTCTAAATAAAACCAGCAGTTTAACCCGTTTATTTTGGCAGCAATGCTGGCCCCTTGCAATAGTAAATGCCGATAGTGATTTCAACAGGCTGTTGTCAGGCTAAAATTTGCATGATAATAATGATAACTTCTGGAAAATTGGGTATTCAAACATTTGTTATCAGGGGCGAGAAAACTTTGGCGCAAGGGCTTCACAACCGTAAAAACGACCCTGAGGTCAGTTCCACTCAGGTTATCTTTGAGGACAATCATTTGCTACAGCTGCTCGCGGGCGAGAGGAACTCTCACCTAAAGACAATCGAGCGGCAACTCGAGGTCGAGCTTCACCTTCGGGGAAACCAGGTGAGGGTTTCGGGGGCGCGGGCCGATGTCGAGATTGGCGAAAGGCTTCTAAACGAGCTGTCCGACCTTATCGCTCGGGGCTACCCTCTCTATGAAAGCGACATTCTCTTTGCGATCCAGATCTTGCGCGACAACATCAACCGGCGGCTGGTCGACATTTTTCTCGACCAGGTCTTTATTGCCTCCAACAAAAAGACCATCAGCCCCAAAAGTGCAAAGCAAAAGGAATATATAGAGGCTATCCGCGGCTACGACATTGTCTTTGGCATCGGGCCGGCCGGAACGGGCAAGACCTACCTTGCCATGGCCACCGCGGTGGGGGCGCTGGCAAAGGAGCTTGTCCGGCGCATCGTGCTGGTACGCCCGGCGGTGGAAGCGGGCGAGAAGCTGGGATTTTTACCCGGAGACCTTGCCGAGAAGGTAAACCCCTATCTCAGGCCGCTCTATGACGCCCTGCACGACATGATGGACTTCGAGCGAGCAAACACGCTGATTTTAAAGGGGGTGATCGAAGTGGCGCCGCTTGCCTTCATGAGAGGCCGCACGCTAAACGATTCCTTCGTAATACTCGACGAAGCCCAGAACACGACCGCCGAACAGATGAAGATGTTTCTAACCCGCCTGGGGCTGGGTTCAAGGGCGGTGATAACCGGAGATATAACCCAGATAGATCTTCCGGAGAGCAAGCCCTCGGGCCTGGTGGAGGCAATCGAGCTGCTCCAGGGCGTCAAGGGGATCATGATGGTCAATTTTACAAAGCGCGACGTTGTTAGGCACAAGCTTGTTCAAGACATCATCGAGGCCTACGAAAAGAGCGAAAAGGCCAAATCCTCGCCCGCCCGAGAGGCCGAAAGAAGCTAAACATGGACAAGGATAAGCGGGAGCCGGGTCGAGCAGGCTTTGCATGGGGGGCGAAGTTCTTTAAAAGGCTGATTCCCTGTAGCCTTCAAAGCCATCTGTGCCAGAAGAGGTTTTTGCTGCTGGGGGTAAGCCTTGTCATAGCAATTCTTGTAAATCCTTCCTTCATGGTCGAAAATCCGCATTACCGGCCGGGCCAGATCGCGGATCGAAACATAAAGGCAAAGCATGATTTTTTGGTCGAAGACGAGGCGGCAACCGCCAAGAAGCGGGAGGAAGCCGTGGAGCAGTCGCCCCTTGTCTACGACTATGACCCAACGATTGCAAAGGGCATAATAGGGAAGCTTCATGCATCTTTTAATGCGATGCGAAGCTCCGCGGGGTTTGAGCCGGAGGCCGCGACCCCGGCTAAGAATCCGGCGGATTTGGCGCCAAAGAGTGCTCCCGGGGCCCCGGGTTGGTCGGATCGCATCAGCAAGGAGAGGCAGGATTTCGAAAAGGATCTGGGCTGCCCGGTAGGCGGCGACGTTTTCAGGTGTCTTATCCAGAAGCAGTTTAGCGTAGACGTTGAAAATAGGATCGAAGAGCTTGTAAGGGCGATGATGGATCGGGGAATTGTGTCAAGCAAGGCGTGGGGAGCCGGCGAGCAGAACAGGGACATCGTTATCCGAAAGGTTGGAACGGGCAAGGAGACCCTGGTGCAACCGCCCTTTCCCTACATGGACATTAACGAAGCCCGCAAGATGATCGTGATGCAGGCCCTGGAGCCCGGACGAGACGTTAGAGAGCTTATGCTCATCTCCGCGGTTGTCTCCTCTTTGCTAAAGCCCGATCTTACTTTCAACCTGATTGCGACGCAAAAAAAGCGCGCGCAGGCAAAGGCGGCGGTAAAGCCTGTTTTCATTAAGATCGCCCGCAATGAGATGCTGGTGCGCGAGGGGCAGATCATCGGGCGCGAAGAGGTGCTGAAGCTAAAGCACCAGTTCAAAAACTCCTCGAATATCCCATGGTTTATCGTGCTTCTTGCGACATTTATATTCTGCACTGTTACTCTGGGGATTGTTTTGCATGTTGTGGAAAAGAGTTTGCCCTATCTTCGCCCGGATATGCGCGACTACCTGTTTTTGGGTATTCTCCTTATTTTGCTTCTTATGGTGGCAAGGCTTGGCCTATGGTTTGGGGACAACATAGGGGATAATTCGAGCCTGCTCTCAACGAGTTCTTTCATCTACGCCGTACCTCTTAGCGCGGGAGCGATGATAGCCTGCATCTTTTTCGGGGTAACATCCTCCATTATTTTTTCTCTGATTGTAACGCTATTTTCCGGCATTATTTTCGGAAAAGAATTTGCGATGTTTTTCTATTTTATGATAGGCGCCTTCGTTGCGGCCCATTCGGTTTCCCAGTGCATAAACCGGATGGTGCCCATTAAGGCGGGGTTGCTTGTGGGCCTTGCGAATGTGGTTTTGATCGTTTTGTGTTCTTTTTTCCAGGGGCAGTGGGTATTTTTAAAGCTTCTTGGAAACTCTTTTTTCGGGCTTTTCGGGGGGGTCTTCGCGGGGATTCTTGCAAGCGGTTTGACCCCGCTTGCCGAAATGCTGTTTGGCTACACTACAGACACCAAGCTGCTCGAACTTGCGACCATGGATCAGCCTCTGCTGCAGGAGCTCATGGTGGAGGCGCCGGGGACCTACCATCACAGCATCATAGTGGGCAACATGGTGGAAGCCGCGGCCAAGTCCATAGGGGCAAACGCTCTTCTGGCCAAGGTAGCCGCCTATTATCACGATATCGGCAAGACCAAAAAGCCCCTTTATTTCATCGAAAATCAGTTTCAGTGCGAAAACCGCCACGAGAAGCTGGCCCCCTCGATGAGCAGCCTTATTCTCATCTCTCATGTAAAAGACGGGGTGGAGCTTGCCAGGCAGCACCACCTTGGCAAGGAAATAATCGATATTATCAACCAGCACCACGGCAAGAGCTTTATTTCATTTTTCTACAACAAGGCGATCGAGGCGCGAGAAAAGGCCCAGAGCGCTAAGTCGGTACCGCTTCCCCCGATAAACGCCGACGACTACCGCTATCCGGGCCCCAAACCCCAGACCAAGGAGGCGGGACTGGTTTTGCTGGCAGACGTTGTGGAGGCGGCCTGCCGCACCCTTACCGAACCCACCCCCGCGAGGATCCAGGGCATGGTGAACAAGCTGATGAACAACATCTTCAGCGACGGCCAGCTTGACGAATGCGAACTAACACTTAAGGACATCCACCAGATAGCCAAGCACTTCAACCAGATCCTTGCCACGATTCATCACAAGCGCATAGAGTATCCCTCAACAAATGGAAAGGCAAAAACCGATGGCCAGGATCCAGGTCGCGAACCAAAGCCGGACAAAGATAAAACAGGGGCAACTAAAGAACGCGGCGAGTCTGGTCTTAAGCGCCTTGGGATACACTGAGGCGGAGCTGAGCATCCTTATAGTCGACGATGCGAGGATGGCGGAGCTAAACCAGGAGTACCGGGGCATCGACCACACGACCGACGTTTTATCCTTTCCGATGCTGGAGGGCGAATTTGGCGAGATTGCCTCGGATATGCTTGGAGACATAGTGATTTCGGCTCAAACAGCCAGGCTCATGAGCGAGCAAAGCTCCACATCGTTTGAATCGGTAGTGGATCTGCTGCTGGTTCATGGTATTCTTCATCTGCTGGGCTTAAACCATGAAGACGGGCCTGCGGAAGCAAAAAAAGTAAAAATAAAAACCGAGGAACTCTTGTCGATGCTAGGCCATGGCGGCAAGGAATTCGAATGGTTTTTCGGGGGGGGAAATTGCCAAGACTAGCCATAAATGTCGATCATGTAGCCACGGTAAGGCAAGCGAGGCTTGCCGCCGAGCCCGATCCTGTAGCCGCGGCCGTGTTTGCCGAGCTTGCGGGGGCCCATGGCATAGTGGTCCACCTGAGGGAGGACCGGCGCCATATCCAGGATAGAGATGTAGCGGTGCTGCGAAAGACGGTCAAAACAAAGCTCAATCTCGAAATGGCGGCCACCCGGGAGATAGTGGAAATCGCCCAGAAGATAAAGCCCGACGTAGCCACGCTTGTGCCGGAAAAGCGCCAGGAGCTTACAACCGAAGGGGGTCTGGACGCGGCCACTTTCGAGACCACGCTAAAAGGGGTCATTGAAACCCTTCACGCCAGCCGGATCGCGGTGAGCCTTTTCATAGACCCGGACCCAAAGCAAATAAAGGCAGCCAGAAGGCTCGAAGCCGACTACATCGAACTCCATACGGGAGCTTTTGCGGAGGCGAAGACTTTTTCCGATCGTCAGGAGCAGTTTGAGCGACTCATTACGGCGGCAAGGCTGGCTCAAAAGCTCGAACTGGGGGTTCATGCGGGCCACGGGGTCGATTACCTAAATATAGTGTGGCTAAAAAAAATAACGGAGATAGAGGAATTCAGTATAGGCCACTCGGTAATAGCGCGGGCGGTGCTTGTGGGAATGGAGCGGGCGGTTCGCGAAATGCTTGCGTTGCTGGGCTGACACAGTGCCGGTATATGGAGTCGGCATAGATATCGTGGTTGTAAGGCGGCTTGGCAAATCACTGGAGCGGTGGGGGCACAGGTTTGCAAAGAGGGTTTTTACGGACTTCGAGCTTGAATACTGTTCGGGGAGAAAAAACCGCGCAGCCTGCCTAGCGATGCGGTTTGCGGCAAAGGAGGCGTTTGTAAAAGCTCTGGGGCTTGGGATGCGAAAACCGCTCCTGTGGCAAGATATTGAAATAAGGCCCGACGGGCTGGGAAAACCCGAGATTTTTCTTAGCCCTCGAGCCCTTGACTACTGCGAACAAAAGGGCATCCGTTCCTGGCACCTTAGCCTTACCGACGAAGGCGAATACGCCGCGGCCGTAGTAATTGCGGAAACCTGAGAGGTCAAGCGCCAAAGAATAGGTGTAGCGTATCCAATCTGCCCCCTCCCATATGGTCCTGGAAAAACGAGTATCCGGCAGGCGACTCCAGTTTGGAAACACCAGCCTGGCGCCTCCCCGGTATTTTCAACCATCACAACGAGTTAAGGGTGTGCTTATCACCCAGGAGTTCTCACAATAAGGGTTGGTTATGGAGAACTGTAATCGCAGTATGCTCGATAATTTCCTCCAGCTTATGACCCTGACCGGCCGAAAAGTATGACCACAATCGGAGGCAAAGTGCCGGTTAAATCGTCTACCGGTTCAAATCCAGTCGTCCCGATCGAGCTTTTGTTTTATTTGCCAATAAAGATCAGAGCACTTTTCCTTCTCTTTATTATTTGTCCTGTTATTTCCATTTTCTCCCATATCTTCCAAACTAAGAAGTCCACAATTTGTTGAACGTCGGATTTAATCCGACAATTGATTTTTCTCATTCCTATGTTATTATTAGGATTCATTTAATAGATGTCTTCTTAGACGTTCGGCTGAGCTTTTTGCGACCCAATAGTTTTCCACGGGGCAAGGAAAGTTTTTCCCGTGCAACAATCCGATTTCCAGCTCCAGAGGTCGGAGGCATTGGGTTGCAGTTGATTCATTTACCTGCTAATATTTTTAAACGAATTAAGGAGGGAAACGGCAAAGATGCCGCCAGTGCTCTTTTTTTTGCCGCGCTGCAAAGTGCAAGTCCTTTCTCATTGTGCGGGAATTGCCCATTTAAGCGCAGCGAGCGCAGGAGGCGCAGACCCCAGGGGGACACGACGTCCATCTTCGGCAACATCCTAGAGATGTGACAAATCCAAAGGAGAAATTAGATGAAGAATCAGAGCAGGTCTTTCACATTTCTTTTGACCGTTTTTGCAGCAGTAGCGATCTTCGCCTTCTCGCCTTGCTTAATGGCCCAAACCAGCCAAGCGGTGCAGGAAGGCCAGAAGGCGATCTTGGAAGGTGCCAAGCACATGATGGAAGGAAACCAAAAGATTATGGCAGCCATGGCCAAAAAGGGCATAAAAGATCCGGCCTGCGAGGCGGCTCAGAAGCAGATGTCCCAAGGCTACGACATGGTTGTCAAAGGCAATGCCATGATGACCGGAACCACCACGACGCAGGGCCAGGAAATGATGAAAAAGGGCGCATCGATGATGCTTGAGGCCCAAAAAAGCACCTACGCCGAGGCAAAGAAACACGGCTTGGTCAAAGTATGCGCGATCGACCTGCACGAATGCCATGAAGCGCAGCGCACCATCGAAAAAGGCGCCTTGAAGTGGTACTTTGGCGGTATCGGCATTTAAAGCAACTTGAATTCATAGGCCTCCGCCAAAGAATATGACGCATTTCGATTCGGCCCTTAAGTGGGTGGTTCCCGCACAATGAGAAGGGATTTACGCGGTTTGCGCAGCCAAAAGGGGTAGGCCAAGAGCGCCTCCCCCTTCGGTTGCGCCCCCTCGGTCCAAGCCAACCCCGACCAAGGCCAAAAGAGCCCGAAAGAATTTTCGGGCCTCGCCACATTGTTTTCCTAATTTTTTATGCGGGAGCAAGGTCATTCAGGAACTGCGCTACGGCCTTGATTACAAGGTACGGCTTTTCCTTGTGGGGCATGTGTCCGCACTCTTCCAGGATGAGCAATTTTGAAACTCCCCCAACTCTTGCGGCAATAAATTGGGCGAAAGCCGTCGATCCGTACTCATCCTTTCCACCATGAATTACCAGCACGGGGCACCGCACGTTCCCAATGCACCCGCTTAGACTCCATCCGGCAAAATCGGGTGAGAGCCACGTATTGGTCCAGGCGTCCAGGACCCATCGGGCCTTATCGCCGTGCCAGCGTTGCAGCCGCTGGAGCTGACCGGGAAGAGCGAATTCATTTTTGACCTTCAAGATGCCCGTTTTGGTGCGCTCCTCCAAAAAAGGCTGGGCGGCAATCGTCACCACACCCTTGCAGTCCGCATCGTTTGCCGCGATGGAGAGCGACATCCCGCCTCCCACACTGTGGCCAAGCAGAATATAGGATGAAATCGAAAGGCCTGCTTTGATCAGGGGGAAATAGGTGGTGGCCTCTTCGAGAATGAATTGGAGCGAGGGCAGCGCGCTGCGGGGGTCGGACTTTCCAAAGCCGAGCCGGTCATAGGCAACAACCGGACAGGAGAGGTTTCGCACAAGGCTTTCGGGAAAATCCCGCCATAAGGCGACGCATCCCAGGGAATCGTGCATGAGCACAATCGGTACATCCGAGCGGGCATTATCGACACTCCATTTTTTGACATAAACCTGTCCGCCGGAAACGCTGATTTTAAATTCTTCTGTTTGGATAGAGTTCATGGTGATGGATCTTTTACCCTTCCGCAAGCCAGAACCGCTCACGGAAATCTTTAGCCACCTCGTCCGGGGGCTTGGAGGCATCCAGGACTACAAATCGCGTCGGCTCCTGACGAGCAAGAAAAAGATAGCCCTCGCGCACCTTTTTATGGAAATCGTCCGCCTCGCTCTCGATGCGGTCGCGCTTTGCCTGAGACCTTTGGCTAAGCCGGGATGCGGCCACATCGACCTCACAGTCAAGAAGAATCGTTTTGTCAGGCCAAAGTCCCCCTGTTGCCCAACGCTGAATCATTGCAAGGCGCTCCAGGTTGAAGCCTCGCCCGAACCCCTGGTAGGCGAAGGTGGCGTCGACGAAACGGTCCGCCAGGACCCATGCCCCTTTTTCCAAGGCCGGCCCTATGACCTGCCCTATCAGCTGGGCTCTGCTCGCGCTGTATAAAAGCACCTCCGTGCGTCTGGTCATCTCCGAGCAAGCGGTATCGAGAAGGATTTCGCGGATCTTTTCGCCAATCGAGGTTCCCCCCGGTTCGCGCACCCTGATATGGGGAATGCGGGCCTCGCTCAGCCAACCCGCCAACCGGTCCATGAGGGTGCTCTTGCCGCAGCCATCGATGCCCTCGAAGCTTACAAATTTTGCCCGGGTTAAAGGCCCTTTTTGCTCTAAAATCATGAATTGCCCTTAGACGATGGAGCGGTTGTCGTCTTCCGTTTTTGTATCCTCGTTATAATTTTTGCGCTGCCGCTCGAAGTTGATCCTGTTTTTGGCAATGTAGATCTTCTTTAGCTCCTCGAAGCTGATCCCAAAAAGAGAGCAGATGCGCATGAGCACGTCCCAAAAGTCTAAAATGGCGCTTTTGGCTTTTTCCGGCTTATAGCCACCGCCTTTGGCCCACCATTTCCACTTGAGGCTTCCCTGGAGATCATCCAGGCTTAGAAAGGCGACAATAGCGCATGCGTCAAAACAATCCCCCTCGGCATGCAACCGCATGGAAGGAACCTCCTCGGGGGCTATGGCGACGATCTGGGAAAGGCTAACCAGAAAATGGAGCATATCGACAATTTCGACCTTGCCGTTTTGGCTGCCCAGGCCGTTGTCGCGAACTTCCCGGATCAGTTCGGCAAGTTCTGCGGATAGCGCCTTGCGGTAGTTTTCGATCCAGACGCTTCTTTGCTGGGCATCCTTGATCGTAGCCTCGAAATCTTTGCCCGCATTTGCCAGGGTGTGAACGTTTAGCTCCCACTGAAGAGAAAATATCTCCCTCATCCCATTATTAACTACTTCCAACTGTTCAGCACTTAAGCCCAAGGCCGTCAAAGTATCTCCTAACCTCTTGCGCGATAAATCGTATTCTCGGGTGGGCCTGGCTGGAATCTCTAAGTGTAATGAAATGTTTCCAACCGCTCCACCTGCCGCTTACAAACAGTTCGCTTTTAAGCAAATTTGGCAAAATGTCGCGTGCAATCTCGGGCCTTAGCCCCCGGCCCAGATCCTCGCCGTACCAGTCAAAGAGGGTTTGGGCGCGCTTGCGCCATAGATCGGCCAAGGGGTTTTCGCCTGTTGACAGTTCGCCCTTTTGCTCATCGAAGCAATCGTACAACTCCTCGGGCAGGATGAGAACCATGCCCCTGTTTCCGTAGTTTACGTAGCGCGTGCTCTCCTGGGTAAAAGAAAACACCCGGTGGCGCACCACCTCGTGGGTTATACCCCGGTCGCATACGAATTTGAAGACAAAGACGGGAAGATCGAGGGAGGGGCCGCTTTTAAGAAGCTCCACCTGCTCCTCAGAGCCCACAAGGGATGCGCGGCAGGCCTGGAACTTTTCCTGCCCGGAAGCCTCGTGTGCGGGAAAAATCGAGGGGAAAAACCCTCCCAGGCTTGCAAGCAAAAAGTCGCGCAGGCTTTCATGCCGTTTGAAATAATCGAGGGTATCGAGCCAGGCGCGAAAATTTCCGGCCATCAAGAACCCTTCGCCCGAACCCAGCCGGTAGAGGCGATGAAAACTCTGTCTATGGCCAAGAGCCTCAAGCATGCTTTCAAAAGAGATCGCCGCGTCCTGTGCCCCGGCCGGATCTTTTTCGATTTTCAGCACCGCGTTACTGTGTTCGAGCACCGACAGATGGCCGTGGGACTTGAGCATGAGAACAAATTTCTTGGCCGAATCCTCGGTGATCTTATCCTCGGATTTATAGGCCGTCCTTCCGCACAGCTCGATAAGGTGCAAAGCGCCACTCTCATCGGCGGGCGCCACACCATGGGTTGAAACCGAACTCTTTACGAACCGAACAGACATTTAGACACCCTCCCCTTGTTGTGAACCCTCTCTTTGCCCAACCGGGCCCGCACAGATCCAAAGCAACCCGGTTGAGGCCTCACACCGTCCGCCTCAGTTCATATTCTCGACTATCGCCCTGCCAAACTGGGAACATCCTACCTCCTTTGCCCCATTCATTTGCCGGGCGAGATCGTAGGTTACAATTCCTTGGCCGATGGTGCGCTCCAGGGCCTCATGGATGAGGTTGGCAGCCTCTGTCCAGCCAAGGTGCTCGAGCATCATAGCACCGGAGAGAATCAGCGACCCCGGGTTCACCTTATCGAGACCGGCGTACTTGGGCGCGGTTCCGTGGGTTGCCTCAAAGACCGCCGCCTCATCGCCTATGTTTGCCCCGGGCGCCATCCCAAGTCCTCCAACCTGGGCTGCAAGCGCATCGGAGAGGTAATCGCCGTTTAAATTGGTGGTGGCGATCACACTGTATTCTTCCGGTCTTAACAGCACCTGCTGAAACATCGAATCGGCGATTCGCTCCTTTATCACCACTTTGCCCTCCACCCCCTTTGCCCCCGCCTGCACCTCTTCTTCGGTAACCGTGGCGTCGGCAAACTCCTGCCTTGCGGTTTCATAGCCCCATTTGCGAAAAGCCCCTTCGGTGTATTTCATTATGTTTCCCTTGTGAACCAGGGTGACCGAAGGAAGGCCGCGCTTGATCGCATAGGATATGGCGCGCCTCACCAGCCTTTTGGTCCCTGCCGGACTGATAGGCTTTACTCCCACACCCGAGAGGGCGGGCAAAGTGACGTCAAAATTATCGCGTAGAAGCCGCGCGAACAGTTCGGCTTCCGCAGAGCCTGATTCCCACTCGATCCCCGCATATACGTCCTCGGTATTTTCCCTGAATACGACCATGTTCACCTTTTCGGGGTAACGAACGGGCGAGGGGATTCCCGGAAAATATCTTACCGGACGGATACACGCATAAAGATCAAGAACCTGCCTTAGCGTGACGTTCAGGCTTCTCATGCCGGTTCCTACAGGAGTGGTGAGGGGACCCTTAATCGCCACGACGCTCTTTTTTATAAGCTCGAGAGTCTTTTTTGGCAGAGGCTCCCCGACTTCCCTTGCCGCCCTCTCGCCGGCAAGCAGCTCAAACCAGTGGATTTGCCTTTTTCCCCCATAGGCATTGAGGACCGCCCCATCCAATACCGGTCTGGTTGCAGCCCATATGTCCGGTCCCGTTCCATCCCCTTCGATATAGCCGATATTGGGGTTCGACGGAACGCTCATTGCCCCCCGCGCATCAAGCGTGATCCATTGGCCACCATACCCCGATTTTACCATGAACCTTCCCTTTCACTTAACAAAAGATAGAAGCGCCCACTCGCCCGCGTCGTGCCTGCCGGCGGGCGAGAGGCCCATTTTTACATATTCCGCGCACACCTCATCGACCTGCCGGGTAAGGATTCCGCTTAGCGCAAGCAGCCCTGCGTCGCGCACCCGAGAGGCAATCGCCCCGGCCATCCCTATAAGAGGCCCCGATTCAATATTGGAAATAACGGCGTCAAATTGTCCCCGGACCTCTTCGACGCTGGTGCAAAAGAGGTCGATTTTTCCCGAAAGCCCGTTTAGTAAAACGTTTTCCTTCGCCGTCTCGATAGCCTCCGGATCATTATCGATGGCCGTGATGTCGCCAAACCCAAGCATCGCCGCGCCAATGGAAAGTATTCCCGACCCCGTGCCCACATCGAGAAGCGACTCGCGCCCAGAAGCGCGGGGCAAACCACAGCTTTCCAGCCATTCCAGACACAGCCGCGTAGTCTCATGGTGACCGGTGCCGAAAGCGCGCCCCGGATCGATTCGAATGATAAGCCTTCGCGTATCGCGCGGCTCGGCTTCCCAGGTAGGAGAAACTATAAATCTTTTGCCCACCCGCAGGGCCTTGAAATGCTCTTTCCACTTCTTTGACCAGTCTTCGTCGGCTATCTCGGAAAAGGACATTTCTATGGGCGCCTCGCCACCCTGTGGCGCCAGGCCATTAACAATTTCGAGCAAACGCGTTTTTTCGGCCGCAAACCGGTCTACCCCCAGGTAGATGCGGATCCCCTCGCAAGTAAATTCCACGCTTACCCCGAAGGCCTCACCAAGTTCCGCGGCCAGATAATCGGCCGTCTCCGGTCCGCACGTTAAATCTATGCGCGTCCAGTTTCCTCTCACTATGCACCCCGCTTACGCAGGCGGCAGCGCCGCCACGCACTTTATCTCCACCATTGCGCCTTTGGGAAGGCCATTTACCTCGACAACGGCCCTCGCAGGCCTGTGCACCGAGAAAAACTCTTCGTATACCTCGTTAAAGGCCCCAAATTGTCCCATATCGGTCACAAAAACGTCTACGGCGACCACAGTTTCAAGACCAGCCCCGGAAGCCAGAAGGACCTGCCTGAGGTTTTCAAGCGAGCGGCGCGCCTGAGCCGTAAAGCCTCCGCCAACTATTTGCCCGCTTGAAGGATCGAGCGGAATCTGACCGCTTACGAAAACGAACCCGTTTGCCCTGATCGCCTGCGAATAGGGACCAATTGCCGCGGGGGCCTTATCTGTAGCAACCCTCTCAAGACTCATTTTGCCGTCCTCCGTCCTTAGTGGTCAGTGAAAAGCTGCTAAGAGCTAGCTTAAAGTAACGACAGCGATTGTTCAAATTCATTTTTCACCTTATTATGAAGATTCAGTGGACAATTGTGCCAATTTGTCGTTTATGCATCAGGCAATTGACTGATAAACTCAAAATGGGGTGATGGGATGAAAGCAAAAGGCGCCGGGAAAATTTTCATCGGATTGAGTGTGTGCGTGCTGATAGCCTTAAGCGGGATTTTTGCGGGCGCCATGCTCGACCAGGCGGTTATGGCAGGAGTATCTTCGGGAAAAGAACCCGGGCTTGACTACAAGCTCATAAACCAGGCATGGGAAATCATTTTGCAAAAATACGTAGACCGCGCCGCCATCCGGCCCACCAAGCTCACCTACGGAGCGATCTCCGGGATGGTAAACGCCCTGGGAGACACCGGACACAGCACCTTCCTTGATCCCGACATGGTGCGTATCGAGTCACACTACCTCCAGGGCAATTTCAGCGGCATTGGCGCAGAGATCCAGATAAAGGACGGCCACGTGGTCATCCTCGCCCCTCTCGATGGCTCCCCGGCGCTGCACGCGGGTCTAAAATCGGGCGATATCATCTTAAAAGTTGACGGCAAGGATACCGCCGGGCTGCCTTTGGAAAAGGTCGTCTCCCGCATTGCCGGCAAGGCAGGCACCACGGTCCAATTGACCATTTTAAACCCCAAAACGGGCCAGTCCAGGGAAGTAACGATCGTAAGGGCCAAGATTAACGTACAAAATGTCTCATGGGCTTTCGTGCCGGCAACAAAAATAGCCGATCTTAGAATTGCCGGCTTTAGCGAAGGGATCACAAAAGATGTGCGAAAAGCCCTTAGAAAGATAAAAAGCGACGGAGCAACAGGGCTCATCCTGGACATGCGCGACAACCCGGGAGGCGTGTTAAATGAGGCGGTAGCAACGGCCAGCCAGTTTCTTAGCAGCGGCACCGTGGTCCTGCAAAAAAACAGCAAGGGCGCCATCAAGCCGATTCCGGTCCAAACCGGCGGCCTGGCAACCACCATCCCCATGGTCGTCCTGATTAACCAGGGAACCGCCAGCGGATCCGAAATTGTCGCGGGGGCTCTAAAAGATGCAAAACGGGCCACTCTGGTCGGAGAAAAGACCTTCGGCACCGGCACGGTTCTCCAGGAATTTCGCCTCTCGGATGGTTCGGCCATGCTCCTTGCCATCGCCGAATGGCTCACTCCGGCCGGCCACGTCATATGGCACAAAGGCATCAAGCCCGATGTCGTAGTGAGCCTGCCCGTGCATGTCACACCCCTTTATCCCAAAAAAGAAAAGGGCATGTCCTTTGCCCAACTCAAAGCACGGGGAGACACCCAGTTGCTAAAGGCTATAGAGTTACTGCAAGGAAAGTGAGTAGAACTCACCTGGGGACAGGAGGGCAAAAACAAAAGAGTTTGCTTCTTTTTTGTTTTTGCCCTCTTTTGCGTTAAGGGGCACCGGTTTGGGGTTGATGTTGTTGATTTAGGCTCACGCGAAGGCGCGAAGACGCAAAAAAAGAGATAAAAGAAACACG
>JBMFHI010000076.1:0-18698 GCA_049976905.1 Syntrophobacteraceae bacterium
CCACGCCGGAGATGGTAATCTTCACCCGACCATTCTAAGCGATCGCCGCGACAAGGAGGCCTGGTCGAGAGTGGAAAAGGCCATTGACGCTATTTTTGAAAAGGCTCTGGAATTTGGAGGCACGCTTTCCGGCGAGCACGGGATTGGAACGGCCAAGGCGAAGTACCTGAAAAATGAAATCGGCGGCCCGGCGATTCTTTATTCCCGGCGGATAAAGGCGGCGCTCGATCCCAAAAACATCCTAAATCCCGGCAAGATCATCGGAGGGTGAGCGTGTACGATATGAAAAGGCTGGCCGATCTGGTCAAAAGCCTTGAAGATCAGCTTGTTGTCTGCATGCGGTGCGGAATGTGCCAGGCGGTTTGTCCGATTTTTGCGGAAACGGGGCGAGAAGCGGACGTGGCTCGGGGCAAACTCGCATTGCTGGACGGACTGCTAAAGGAGATGTTTAAAGACCCGCGTGGGGTAAGCGAGAGGTTGTCGCGCTGCCTTCTTTGCGGATCGTGCGAGGCCAACTGCCCTAGCGGGGTAAAGGTACTCGATATTTTTTTGAAGGCGCGGGTGATCCTGGCGGGCTACATGGGGCTAAGCCCGGTAAAAAAAGCTGTTTTTCGGGGTATGCTGGCTCGCCCCGAGTTTTTCGACCGGCTTCTGCATTCGGCCACCATGATCCAGAAGCTTTTTTTAGTACCCGCGGACGACTTCCAGGGGCTTTCCTGCGCGAGGTTTTCAATCCCCGGACTTGAAAGAAGCGTTAAACCCCTTGCCGATGTTTCCTTCCGGGAGAGCACGGGAGCGCTTTTGCCAAAAACCGGCTCAGGGCTGCGAGCGGGCTTTTTCGTCGGCTGCGTGATCGATAAGATTTATCCCGGCATCGGGCGCGCGGTCGTAAAAGCTCTTGAGCATAACGGCGTAAGCGTCTACATGCCCGGGGAGCAGGGCTGCTGCGGCATACCCGCCCTTGCCTCCGGGGATATCGAGACCTTTGGAAAGCTTGTCCGCTATAACCTCGAAAGGTTTGATCCGCGCGATTTCGATTTTCTTGTTACCGCCTGCGCTACCTGCACCTCGACGATAAAGAAGCTCTGGCCCAGGTTTAGCGACAGTTTGAGCGAGAGGGAAAAGTCGCAGATAATGGAACTAACCCAAAAGACGATGGATATAAGCCAGTTTCTGGTCGATCGCGCACACATTGGCCCAGCGCCCTCGAGCGGGGCTGTAGAAAGAAAGATTCTTACCTACCACGACCCATGCCATTTGAAAAAATCTCTTGGCATAGCCGCTCAGCCCAGGATCCTGCTTGGCTTAAACCCTGCCTACGACTTCAGGGAAATGAATGAGGCCGACAGGTGCTGCGGCTGCGGGGGAAGTTTTAACCTGCAATATTATCCGATTTCGGCTGCGATTGGCCGCCGAAAACTCGACTCCATCCTGGAGTCGGGCTGTTCCACGGTTGCAACCAGTTGCCCGGCCTGCATGATGCAAATAAGCGATATGCTCTCGGGGACGGGCCGGCGCATCGAGGTAAAACACGCGGTCGAGATTTACGCGGAAGCAATCGAAAACTCCTAAAACTTGCAACGACACAAAAGAGGGTTTACATGCTTAGCCTTTTGATCGGACTGGCCGCCGGTCTTTTCGGGGGCCTTCTTGGCCTTGGAGGCGGCGCGATCATGATACCGCTAATGGTCGGCGCAATGAAAATCAGCCAGCACAAGGCACACGGCACAAGCCTTGTGGCCCTTGTCTTTACGGGTCTTGCCGGGGTTGCCGCCTATGATTGGCACGGCTCCATCGACATAACGGCTTCGCTGATCCTGGCTTCCACGGCCATATTTACCTCCCGGGCGGGAGCACGCTTTTCCAACTCCCTTCCGGAATGGAAACTCAAAAGATCCTTTGGCTGGTTTTTGGTCGTTATCTCCTCGCTTTTGATACTAAAACCCTACCTTCCCCACGCAAACACAGCCTTTAGCGGCTGGTCTCAAATCCTCATACTGCTTGTTACGGGAACCTTCACCGGCTTTCTATCCGGAATGATGGGAATAGGAGGGGGAGGCATCATGGTCGCCTCGATGGTGTTGATCCTGGGATTTTCCCAGTACACGGCCCAGGGGTGTTCGCTTCTGGCCATGATCCCTATCGGCGCCACAGGCGCTTTTACCTATTGGCGCTCGGGAAACGTCAGCGCAAACATTCTGCCGGGGCTAATCGCAGGCATTATCGTCGGTTCCTTTTCAGGCGGCCTCTTTGCCCATTTGTTGCCCGAAGAGGTATTGCGCCTTGTATTTTCTGGCGCATTGATCTTTACGGGGTCAAGATTTTTAAGGGCTCCAAGGCCTTCGGCCGGCTTAAGCGACAAGACAGTCGCTATTTGATACAGAGGTTGCCTTAATCTTTGATTTATCCGCTCGGCTGTCTCGAAAAGTCTCCCCACGCGAAGACGCGAAGGCAGTAGTCCTTTCCCTGGTTTCAGGGTGTCCCGCCGGAACATGTTTATTCTTGCGGAATGTCTATGGCTGTATAGTGATTTGAGGAATTGATTTTTAAAGGATCAAGACAAAACGAAAAAATCGTGCGCCCTGAGGTTAAGCTTCCCGTGGCCTTGCGGTTTGAGGTCTGGGCTTTGCTTCGCCGCCGGTTAGACTCAGTTTTCATCCGAGCGCCGGTTTTTTCTCTTTAGCTTTCCTTTGCGTCTTCCGATTAGCTTTCTGAACGAATCAGGCGCGCTGGCTCCGATCTCTTCCCACACTTGGGGCCCGATTCGTCCCGATTTTTCGCCCTTATGTAATCCACCAGTCCGAAAGCATGCGGAGGCAAAAGCGTTTGGGAAAAGCTCTGGAGCCGGATTCAGTTATCCAAACACCTTTAGCGGCCGACACCCTCGCCGCCAGGCCTTTTTTTTCCCTCGCCTCGCTTAGAGCGCGGCTTATGGACCATCCTCTTTTTGCATTCAAGGATTTTCGCAGGTTTTTTTTGGACGAATGATTTCGGCTGTGGGCGATAAGTTCTTCACCCTGGCCGTGGCGTGGTGGATCATCTCGCAGGGGGACAAGCAAAGCAAAATCCATCTGAGCCTGCTCATGGCCGCCAATATCCTGCCGATGGTGCTCTTCGGTCCGGCCATGGGCGCTATCGCCGACCGGTTGAGCCGCAAGCGGTGCATGATAGCAGCCAACCTTTTCCGCGCCCTTCTTCTCTCGATCCTTTTTCTCCTGTTTTTCCGGGGTGGCCTGACTCTTCCACGACTCTATATCCTGTGCTTTTCGATCTCCTGTTTCGTTCCCCTGTTCGAATCCTCCGCCCAGTCGTCCATCGAGGCTCTCACCGACCCTCAAAGCGTCCCAAGGGCTGTGGCGCTCAACTCGATGACCGTCTACCTCTCCAATATCCTGGGGGCCATGCTGGGAGGAATCGCGCTGGCCGTAATCGGCGTCGGCTGGGCGATGGCCTTCGACGCCTCCTGCTACCTGGCGTCAACGATTTTTATCGCGACACTTTCCCTTCATTCTTCTCCGGCGCAAAACCGAGAGGGGTTTAACGCCCAGATAAAGGCCGGCTTCCGTTACCTCGCCAACGCCAAGGACATTCTCAGCCTGCTTATCCTGTTTGGTTGCATAAACCTGTTCGCCGCCCCACTCATGCTTCTCATTCCCATGATCGTTCGCTTCGTGATACATGAAAACGCCTCATGGCTCGGGATTTTTGAGGCCAGTTTCGCCTTCGGGGCCGCATTGACCGCGGGTGTTCTCAGCTTCAGAAAAGTCTTCAGCTCGATTTACCCCATCATGTTCGGATGCCTGACTCTCATGGGACTGGCCACCGGTCTCATTGCCTTCACACCCGTTAAATATCTCATGGCGCCCGAGTTTTTCCTGATAGGCCTGGGTCTTGCCTGCACAAGCGCACTGTCCATGTCCCTTTTCCAAAACCATGTGCCAGAGGACATGAAAGGCCGCTTCTTTTCGATCCTTATAACGGTCTGTTTCTCCGTTATACCGTTTGCTTATCTGCTGACCGGTTTTCTAAGCGACCTCATGACGATCCGCCACGTGTTGATGCTTAACGGGACTGCGATAATGCTTATGGCGCCCATTTTATTAGTGGTTCCAAGGATTTCGGACGCTATGGAATGAGGGGAGTTTCAATGGAGCCCGTTTTGATTCGAGTGGCAAACGACCTTTCGACACTGCCTGTAGTCCTGGCCTGCGCGCGCGCCTGCGCCGAGCTTGCCGGTTTTAAGGGACTCGAGGGCAATGAAATCGAACTGGTGATGGAGGAAATCTTCACCAATATCTTAAAATATGAGTATATCCAGGGCTACAAGGAAACCGTGGAGATCGAGTGGCGCGGCGACCCTCTGGGGCTTCAAGCGACTGTGCGGTTTAAAGGCATCCCCTTCGATCTGGAAGGGCTGCGCAAAAGCGAGCAGGTCGCGCTCGAAGATATTTTCGAAGGGGAGGCCCAGGGCATCGGCTCGCGCCTGATAAAGCAACTGGCAAGGGAACTCGTTTACAAAAATAGGGGCAAGGCGGGCCTGGAAATCGCTTGGCGCCACTACCTGAAAAATCCCGACATCAGCGTGGAAAAAACATCTTCTTCCCCCGGGGCCAATCATCCCGCAAAAGATATCAAATATGAAATTCGCAGAATGCGCTCCGATGAGGCCGCCTCGGTCTCAAAGCTCGCCTTTCTTGCCTACAATATTTCCTATGTGTACGAACAAATCTACTTCCCCGAACGTGTGAGGGAACTCAACAAGGCGGGCGAACTCTTCAGTTTTGTCGCGGTCGGCGAAGCAGACCATGAAGTTATCGGCCATAGCGCGCTCATTCCCTGCGAACTCTCCGGCCTGGGGGAACTGGGTATGGCCTTTGTCGATCCAAGGTTCAGGGGCGGCGGCTGTGTCCAAAAGCTCACGCAAGCCCTTATAGACCTGGCCGTTGAGCACAAGATGAGCGGGGTGTTCGCCCTGACGGTCACTTCTCACGACTACTCCCAGAAGGCCGCCCTTCGGTATGGGCTGAGGGAGAGCGCGCTGTTGGTCTCCCGCGTTCCGGCCTTGACACTTCGGGGGATCGTCGATGAAAACTCAAGGAGAGAATCCCTGCTCCTGGCCCTACGGTTTTTCGACTCGAAACCCCGGGGACCGATCTATGCGCCCCTCCGGCATCGCAAAATAATCGAAGAGATCTACGAAAACACGGGCACGGCGGCAATCGAAATCCTGGCGGACGCCGATACTGCGGCTGTTGCCGACGACCGTCTTAAAACCGAATTGGAAGTTAAGACCGACAATTGCCAAACGGCGAGCATCCGGGTCTGTAAATACGGGGCGGATGCGCTTTCGCAGGTCCAAAAAACGCTTTTTGCCTGCTGCAGGAACCGGGTCGAAACGATTTACCTCTATCTTTCGCTAAAAGCGCCCGCCACCTGTTGGCTGTGCCCTCAGTTCGAGAAGCTCTCCTTTTTCTTCTGCGGTGTTTATCCGGGTCGGGATGGAGACGACTGGCTCATGCTCCAGTATCTTAACAACCCAAAATACGACTATGACCTTATCCGGGTCCATTCTCCCTTCGCGGCGCGCCTGCTAGACTATGTGCGCAAGGCGGACCCCGGCGAGAAAAGCGAGGAATAAAATGACGACTTTCCCGGCTATCGATAGGCTCTGTGAGATCGAGCAAGCCTTCGGGTGCAGCGAAGAAAACGACCGCTTGTTTTTTGAGGCCATGAGGGAAAATTATCTCTTACAGTTGGAAAGACAGCCCTACCTTCGCCACCTGGCGCGAAAAAGCGGCTTTTCACCCGAAGATCTCCAGGACTATCGCGATATTTTTCGCATACCGCCGCTCTTCGTGGGGGCAATGAAGCTCCACGGCTTTGTAAGCGTTTCTCCAGAGCAGGCCTCCATGGTGCTCACCAGTTCCGGCACAACGGGGCAAAAGACCCGCGCTTTTTTCGATGAGGACTCTCTTAGGCGCCTTGAAACCCTCGCACACCGCGCTTTCCGGGATCTCGGCTATACCAGCGAAACCCCTGCCCATTATTTCATTTTCAACTACGACCCCGCAAAGGCCGCCGATCTGGGCACTGCGTGGACAGCGGAGCAGAAGACAAGGTTCGCCCCGGCCATCGCTCGCCACTGGATGATCGAATGGGACGAGGCGGAGAGCAAATTTATATTCCAGCCAGACAAATGGGTCGAAGAAATCCTGAAAATTCCCGCTCGGGAACCGGTCAGGTTCGTCGGTTTTCCCGCCTTTATCCACCAGTTCGTGCAGGAACTGCTTAAGAAGCGCCCCGGCTTCCAGGTGGCTCCGCAAAGCTTCGTGATAGCCGGGGGCGGATGGAAAAACCATTTGGGCACGACCATGACCCACAGGGAGTTTGCACGCTTCATCGATGAAAGTATCGGGCTTCCGGCCCAAAACGTGCGCGATTCGTTCGGCATGGCCGAACACGGGGTCCCTTACCCGGCTTGCCGAAATGGAGTTCATCATGTGCCGGTCTACGCCAGGGTTGCGGTGCGAGACCCTCTTAGCATGGCTGTTATGCCGCACGGCAGAGAAGGACTCCTGCACCTGCTTACCCCTTACAATACCGCCCAGGCCAACCAGTCGGTGCTCGCAACCGACCTCGCGGTGCTTGGCGCCGGTTGCCCCTGTGGAACGCCGGGCACCTACATCGCTTCGCTTCGCCGGGGCGGACTGCGAAAGCACAAGGGATGCGCCATTGCGGCGCAGCAAATCTTGAACAACTCCGGGAGAAAATGAGTTATGGAGCTGAGCAGTTTTAAACACTACATCTTCGGTGAGCGCCATAATTTCGGCGCAGACATCCCGGTCGAGTTCGCGCGCCAAGTCTGGGACCAGTCCAGTCTGCAATCCAAGTCCTTGCAATTTATGGAGGCGCCCATAGACGAGATCCTGATGGTGCTCGAGCGCACCGGCCAGCTCCTGTGCGACCCCGGGGGAAGTTACCTGAGGACGGCCATGGAAATTCTGCCGGAACTGCTCGAGTATACTCCGCAAATGGTCGAATACGGACTGCGCGCCCTCGCCGGGGCGACCTCCCGAGACACCCTCCAGGACATGCTCCGGCAGTTGGGTCCCAACCGCTATTGCCTGGATCATTTCATAAACGCCAAGGGGGCTCGCCCGCTGCGCGCCCTTCCTTTGGGGACCGTGTGTCATGTGGCCGCCGGCAATATCTTCCTGGGTTCGGTGGGGTCCTTGATCCAGGGAATTATCACAAAAAATATAAATATCCTCAAAGTCTCCTCCCAAGATCTTGTCTTTCCCGGCCTTTTTGTCGATGCGCTCCTGGAAGCCGACATCGACAGGGTAGTCTCGCCCCACCTGTGCGTTACCTACTGGGACCGCAACAATCATGCAGTAAAAGACCTCGTTAAGCAGGTGAGCGACCTAATCCTTCTTTTCGGCGGGGAGGACTCGGTGCTCGAGTATAAAAACGGGTTGTGCGCCAAAGCCCAGACTCTCGCCTTCGGGCCAAAAATCAGTTTCGGCCTGGTCGCCAGGGGCCAGTCTGAGGATCGGCTAAAACAGGCCGCCGCCGGTTTTTCCGAGGACATTGTGCTCTGGGAGCAAAGGGCCTGCACCTCCTGTCAGAACATTTTCCTCGAAGAAGACCCGAGCAACGATCGCTTCGTTGAATTGCTGCTGGAAAACCTGGAAGCCGTTGCCGACCGTTTTCCCCCTCCCGCTCTTGATATCGACCGGGCGGTTGAAATCCGCAAAGAGCGCGAACTGCTCAAGTGGCGTGAATTTAAAGGCGAAGCGCGATCGTACGAGGGTCACCGGGCCCACCACACCGTAATAGTTCAGCGAAGCGACGATCTCACCGACTCACTGCTGCACAGAACCGTTCTGGTAAACATCGTTAAGGACTATACGGACGTGCTGCGGGCCAACTTGCGCCACATGAAATATTACTTATCCACCGTTGGCGTTTTGGCCGACGACAGGCTGCAAAGGATTTGCGAGGACTTCATCCGCTCGGGCGTAACCCGCATCGTCCAACCGGGAGACATGTCATCCGGCCGCGCCCCTCGCAACCCCCACGACGGAAAGCTCATCATCGAGTCCCTGGTCAAGCTCATCAGCAGCGAAGGACTCCAATGGGAACGCTTCGGACTCGAATCCCTGGAGACCGGAAAAAAGAAGCGCCATATCCTTTCGCGGATCAACAATTTGCTTCTTACCGCAGTCAAATCCCCGTTTTACAAGGAGTTTTACAAGGACGTAAAACTTCCCCTGCGAGATCTGGAGGAGCTTCAAAGCGTGCCGGTCCTTCAAAAGGAGCACCTCTTCCAATGTTCGGTAAACGAGAACCTGCGCATGGTCACCGGACCCGCCGACCACTGCTATGTCTTTGCCTCCGGTGGAACGACCAGCCAACCCAAATTCCTGCTCTATTCGCTCGATGAGTTCGAAGAAGCCAAGCGGCTCTTCGGCGAAGGATTTCGGGCAACGGGCATCGCCCGTACGGATGTTGTAGTCAACTATCTTAAACCGGGTGCCTTTTATACCGGTTTTTTAGCGGTAAACGCAGGCCTTGAAGAAACCGGTTGCCGGATACTTTCCATGTCCTGCAATCAATCCGAAGAACAGTCCTTGGAATATCTGCGCGCTTTTTCGCCAAACACGATCGTGGCCTTCCCCTCCGCGCTGATACGGCTGGCGCTGGCAAGCGAAGCGTCGGGAGTCCCGCTGGTCTTCGAGAAAGTCTTCTATGCGGGCGAGTACATCTCGCAGCCCGATATCGATTATGTAACGCGGGTTTTTAGCGCAAAGTCGTTTCGCTCTTTCGGCTATGCTGCCGTGGAGACCGGTAATATCGGCTATCAGTGTCTCCACTGTCGCGGGACCGAGCATCATGTCGCGGAAGACTGGTGCCATGTGGAGATAAACGATGAGTATGAAATTCTGGTGACCACGACGGGCCGCACTCTTTTCCCCGTGATCCGCTACAATGTGGGAGACCAGGCGGAGTGGGCGAGCGAACCTTGCAAATGCGGGCGCACCTCGCCCAGGATACGCCTCCTGGACCGAAGCGCCAAATGCATCGTTTTGCCGGCAAGCAGCATTTCCTTTCAGGACGTGACTAACGTCGCCGCCTGTTTCCCCGGGCTTACCTCCATATACCAGGCGGTAGTAGATGAGGACGAACGCGGGATGACCGATATTTGCATAAGGATAGAAACCCGCAATCCCAAAGTCGCCCAGGACAGTCTTTTGCAACAGTCCGTGGAGCAAAGCTTCAAAACCGACATCCACGCCTTAAGAGATTATTGGGAGCAAAACCGCATCGGACGTTTTCAGGTCGAATTGCTTCCCCCGGGAGGAATCTCCGGCGTCGAGAGGACCTCTAAAACCAGACGGGTGGTAGACAAGCGAAAAAGCCGCCCCTAGCCTGCTTTAAGCTTCCGCCATTTCTCGGGAGCGGGCGCCGTTTTATGCGCCCGCCCCGCATCCGGCTAAGCTCCGTCGAACCGCCTTTCGATCACCCGCAACGCCTTGCCGGTAACAGGGGAGACTTCCAATCCCTCCGGGGTTACGAACTCGACTTCGAGCGGACACATGATTCCTTCAGCCACGTTATGCCGCAGATAGACATAACGGTCGTCCATCAACTTTTGAACGCGCGCCGCGAGTTCCAGCTCGTCATTTCGGCGGTTGCGCAGCGCGATCCGCAGACTCAACCGGTCCTTACCCTCGCTCCGATCGCTTAGCATCTGAAAATCAAGCAGTCCGTAGGTTTCATAGAGTGGAAACAGCAGGTTTGCCACATCGTTATAGTAAAAGATAGGCCCGAAAAAACGCACGCCCTCCCCTGCCCGCCCGAGCAGCAGGAATTTGCGGTCCGGAGTGCCTTCCGGTTCGACCCAGCGCGCCATGTCCCCCGAAGGGTAGCGGATGACAGGCATGAACCCTCGCGCCAGGTTGGTGATGTAGATCTTGCCCGCGCGCCCGCTCTCCCGTATCTTTTCGCCGCTCTCCGCGTCGATCAGCTCAACGATCGTAAGACCGTCGGGAGTGCGATGCTCGTTGAAACCGCAGCCAAGATCGACATAGCCGATCAATGCGCCGTCTACCGAACTGTAGCCGCTCGAGTGAATGGAAGCCCCCGGAAAAACCTTCAACAGCTCTTCGCGGGCGTCGTGGAACATGGTCTCGCCGAAATAATAGAGTTTCTCGATCTTTAAGCCTTCCTGCAAACGGTTTTCAGCTATATAACGAACCAGCTTCAGGTAGAACGTGGGAAAAGCTATCAACACATTGATATTGAACTCCTTAAGAGAGGCTGCCAGTTCCTCGAACGCAACGTCCATCCCAAAGTGAAACACCACCAGCGGGGTGGCCGCATAGTGAAGCGCCAGGGCGCTGAACAGGTAGGATGCGTAGAGATTGCCGGAGGGCAGCAGGGTCGCGATGCGGTCTCCGGCCGCCATGCCGTTTCCTTCATTTTTGCCGCTCAGATATTTGCAAATGTCGGCCAACTCCGCGTTGGTGTAGAAGGCCAGCTTGGTCCTGCCGCTGGTGCCCCCCGTGCGGATTACGACTGCGTCTTGAAGCCGAGCCGTAATAATCCGATTGTCCGCGAAAGTGTCGGCCTCGCGGTATGCCTCCAGATCGATCAATGGGAGGTCTTCAAGCCTCCAGCCCGTTCGGGGCGTCCCGCGATAGAGTTCCCGATAGAACGGGGAGTTGCTCCGGGCCAGTTCAACCAACTCTGCAAGGGTATACATAAACGTCCGACCTCCTCCTTAGGGATGCATGGTTATCGCTTTCCATATCTTATCGGAAGAGACAGGGACGCACTGAAGAAAAAACGCGGGGAGGATTCCTCACACAGGCTATAGGGTAGCGTAGAGGAGCAGGGACAATCCGCCTCTCTACTCTACCCAGGGTGGCGGACCACCCTCATTTAATTTTACCGGAAATTAAGTGGTACTCGCAGCCGGTAAGAATTTGCCCGTGCCCCCAAATGTTGTTGATTTAGGCTCACGCGAAGGCGCGAAAAAAAGGAGACGAAAGAAACACAATACGCAATGTGTCGGAATTCACCTGAGCGCTCCAGGCCTAAATTAGCCCTCGAAGGCCAGTCCGAAATGGCGCTTTTTACGGGTTCACTTTTCGCGTCTTCGCGGCTTCGCGTGAGACAAACAGACCTTAAGTCACCGCCATTGACCTGGCACCCTGGATGGCTTTGCGAATGACGCTAAAAATTCTAGGGCCTTAAATGGATTGAAAATAGCATTGAAGTTTCCGGGCTCATTGTCCGATATCTAAATCAGGATGTGAACCGTTTTACCCCTCATGAGACCGGGAGCAAGGTCCCCCCCCTTCTCCCGGCTCTCCCCCTCTTCTCTCTACATGTGGAAAGTTTAGAGCAATGGCTTCCAATAGTGGTTACCTTATCAGGTAAGCTAAATTAGGAGGCGTTTATGAAAAAACGTGCGCTGATGTCGTTTATCTTTATTGCGGCTTTTCTGACCACGGGTGTGGTTTTGACAGCACCCGGGACTGGTTTTGCGAGATCCCCGGCCTATTGCTCCGGTTACGCCAGAGATTACGCCAACTCCTATTCCAATGGCGGGGGCAATGTGCTGGGGGGTGCGGTGGGAGGTGCGGCTTTGGGCGCTCTTTTTGGCGCAATAGCGGGCTCACCGGGCACAGGCGCGGGAATCGGCGCCGGAGTTGGCGCCCTGGGCGGAGGGGTAGCTTCGGCAAACGACTGGCACTACCTCTACAATCGCGCTTATTACAGATGCATGCAAGGGTACCGACTCTATTAAGTTTTAAGGAAGATTGCCCGATTCTTATGAGTCTTTAATCGAAGGTCTCCTCCCTGCTCACCGAGGGGTTGAGCCTCTCGCTTAGCCTTTCCATGAGCACGAAAAAGACGGGCACAAACGGTATGGCCAGCAGGGTGGAAGCGATCATGCCTCCAAAGACCACGGTGCCGAGGTCTCGTTGGCTGGCTGCACCGGCCCCGAAAGCTATTACGAGGGGGAAGACTCCGAGGATGAAAGCAAATGAGGTCATAAGTATCGGGCGAAATCTTCTGCGGGTGGCTTCGATAGCCGCCTCGGTTATCGACATGCCTTCTCTGCGCAGATCCCTTGCGAATTCGACAATAAGAATGGCGTTTTTACTGGCAAGGGCGATCATGAGAATCAGGCCGACCTGGGTGTAGAGGTCGGTTTCGTATCCTCTTAGCCACAGGGCGATAAGAACACCGGAAAGAGCCATGGGCACTACGAGGATGATGGCCGCGGGCGAGGTCCAGCTTTCGTAGAGAGCCGCGAGCACCATGTAGACCAAAAAGATGGAAAGGGCATAGATGAAGTAGGCCTGGTTGCCGACCTGTTTTTCCTGGTAGCTGGTCGATGTCCAGTCGTAGCTGATACCGGGGGGAAGCGTGTGCGCGGCCAGTCCTTCCATTGTGGACATGGCCTGGCCGGAACTAAATCCGGGGGAGGCCGAGCCGAAAATAGCGGCCGCGGGATAGAGATTGTAGCGGGTTACGACCTCGGAGCCCAGGGTGTGCTTGACTGTCAGCAGGGTACTAAGGGGGACCATGCCGCCTTTAGTATTTCGAACATAGAGGTTTCCTATATCGGCGGTATTTAGCCGGTATTTGCTGCCGGCCTGGATATAGACCTGGTAGATCTGATTGAACTTGTTGAAAAGATTTACAAAGGATGAACCCAGATAGGCTTGGAGCGTATCGAACACATTGGCCAGAGGAACCTGAAGGGCTTGAGCCTTTGTGCGGTCGATATTTAGATAGACCTGGGGGTTGCTCGTGTTGAAAGTGGTTACCAAATTTTGCAAACCCGGCTGGGCTCTTCCGGTAGCCATGATGCCGTTTGTGGCCTGCTGGAGCACCTTCATCCCCATGTTTCCACGGTCTTCGACCTCCATCTGGAAGCCGCCCGTTTGGCCCAGCCCCCTGATTGGGGGCGGTATAACGATAAATGCCTGTGCATCTTCAATGGAGGCGAGCTGTCGGTTGATACTTCCAAGAATTACGTCCTGGTTCAGGGCCGAACCGCGCTTGTCCCAATCCTCGTAAGTGACGAAGGTGGAAGAAAAGTTGGATTCGTTTGCAAAATCGAGGAAGGAAAAACCCCCGATCGTAACCCAGGCCGCAACTCCGGGGGTATGCCTGAGTATATGATTTATCTTTTTGGCAACCGCCTTATTGCGATCCAGGGAAGCGCCTTCGGGCAGGCGGCAGAGCAAAACGCCGAACCCCTGGTCTTCAGTTGGCAGAAAACCGGTCGGACGCTTTACGAATTGCCAAAAGGTAAATGAAATGATCAGGACAAAAACGAGGAGCATGGAGAACGGGCGCTTTACCATGAAGCGCACCAGGGTCATATAGACGTTGGTGAGGGCTTCGAAAAACCTGTTGAAGCCGCGATAGAACCAGTTGGGGCGCTTTTCAGGCCGAGGCTTGAGCCAGAAGGCGCACTGGACGGGTTTTAGCGTCAGGGCGTTAATGGCGCTTATTACGGAAGTGGCCGCGATGATGAGGGCGAACTGGCGGAAAATCTGCCCGGTTATACCGGGGAAAAAGGCTGCGGGAAGGAAAACCGATACCAGTGCCAGGGTAATGCCTATGACCGGGCCGGTTAGTTCCCGCATGGCTCGCAGGGTGGCCTCCCTGGGCGTCATGCCCTGCTCTATGTGATAGGAGGAGCCTTCGACTATGACTATGGCATCGTCTACTACGATGCCTATGGCCAGAATGAGGGCGAAAAGGGTCATGAGGTTTATACTAAAACCCAGAGCGGCAATGGCTATGAAGGCGCCAATGATCGTTACAGGTACTGTTGTTGCCGGTACGAGCATTGCCCGGAAGTTTTGCAAAAAGAGCATAACGACGATCAAAACGAGAATACCGGCTATGAAAAGCGTTTCATAGACCGAGGAGATTGCCTCTCGAACGAAGGTGGTGGTGTCATACCTGATTTTATATTTTAGCCCCGCGGGAAAGCTCTTGCTCATGGTGGCCATTTTTTTATAGATTTTGTTGGCTACGGAGATGGCGTTTGCGTCGGGGAGGGCAAAAATAGGAATAAGAGCGGTATTTAGACCGTTAAAATAGGCGAAATTCGAATAGCTCTGCTGGCCAAGTTCAATTTTGGCAACGTCTTTTAGCCTCAGAATCTGGGGAGCCGGGCCAGTGCCGGTTTTTACGATAATGTTTTCAAACTGGCGCACATTCGAAAGGCGGCCAAGGGTGGTGACCGTATATTCCATCGGCTGTCCCCTGGGAACAGGGGGTGCGCCGAGCCTGCCGGTGGCGACCTGGAGATTTTGACCCTGGATGGCAGTGAGCACATCGGTTGTTGTAAGACCGTAGGTTTGGAGCTTGTAGGGATCAAGCCAAATTCGCATGCTGTAGGCCCCTGAGCCGAAAACTCTAGTCTGGGCGACTCCGGGGACTCTTGAAAGAGGATTTATCAGGTTAATGAAAGCGTAGTTGGATAGAAAAATCGAATTATACCGATTATCGGGCGAATAGAGGCTGACGACCAGCAAAATATTGGGAGAAACCTTCTTTACCGTCACCCCTTGCTGGGTCGCGTCTCCGGGCAGCTGGGCGAGCGCGCCGTTGACCAGGTTTTGAACCAGGGCGACCGAAGTGTTGAGGTCGGTGCCGACTTTGAAGGTGATCGTGAGGCTATAGGAGCCGTCGCTCGAGCTGACCGAAGACATGTAGATGGAGTTTTCGACGCCGTTTACGGCCTGTTCTATCGGAATACCGATGGTCTTGGCCACCACGTCGGCGCTCGCGCCCGGGTAACTGGCCGAAACCTGGATCGTGGGGGGTACGATATTGGGATATTGGGATACTGGGAGAATGTAGAGAGCGACAGCGCCTATCACTATCGTTACGAGAGCGATGACGTTTGCAAAAATAGGTCTGTCGACGAAATACTCTGATATCATTTGGTTGTTCCCTTACAGGTTGCTTTGGACGAACCGGCCAACAGTGGAATGACCTTTTTGCCGGGAATCGCCTTGAGCACGCCTTTAGTAACGATCAGCTCATTTCCGGTAAGCCCCTTTGAGATCACGTAGTCATAACCCTTGGTGGGGCCAATGATTACGTCGCGACGCGAAACCGTGTTGTCCCGGGGATTTACAATCAGAAGGTAGGCCCCCTGCTGGTCGAACTGTACGGCGCCTTGAGTGATTAGAATTGCGGGATGTTTTTTACCCAGCGGCAATCTGACCCTTACGAATTGCCCGGGAAGCATGGCTCCGTTCTTGTTGGCGAAAACCCCTCTAAGGAGCAAAGTCCCCGTTGAGGTGTTGACCGTGCTTGCCGCAAAATCCAGGTATCCCTTCCGGGGATAGCCCTTTTGATTGGCCAGGCCCATGAAGACAGGGAATTTGCAGGTGGTGGGCTTTGCCTTGGGCGACTTTAGAGCGCAGGTTCGCAAATCTTGCAGATAGGGTGGAATAGCCGTTTCGGCGATATTGAAATAAACGTAGAGGGGGTCGATCTGGGTCAAAACGGCCAGAGTCGTATTACTGCCCGATACTCCCACCAGGTTTCCAGGGTCTACAAGGCGCCTGTCGATTCGTCCCGTGAAGGGTGCCACAACCCGGGTGTAGCTGAGGTTGAGTTTTGCGAGGTCGCGCTGGGCCCTGGCCGAAAGCAAGCCTGCCTTGGCGGTATCGCGCTGATAGCGCCAGTTTTCAACATCGGTATCGGCCGCGGCTTTTTGGGCATAGAGTTTGGAGTAGCGGGCAAACTCGATTTGGGCGTGTCTAAGCAGTGCCTGTTCATTTTGCACGCTGCCTTCGGCCTGCTGGAGTTGGGCTTGGTAGGTATCCTGCTGAATGAGAAAAAGCAGTTGGCCTTTTTTTACTACATCGCCGTCTTTAAAGTATACCCCGTCAAGATAGCCTTCCACGCGCGCCGGCAGTTGCACGGTGTTTATAGCCTGCGTGTTGCCGCTAACCTCGAGGTAGTCGACGATGTCCTTGCAAAGGGGGTGACTTACCGTAACCTTTGGCGGAGGAAAAGCAAAGCCGACTTTCTTCTTCGCGCAGCTCGCGGGAAGCATCAGCATGAAGCCGGTTAGCGCGGCAGCTGCGATTTTTTTAACTTTGAGCGAAATCATGATTTCTCCAGAAACTGTATGTTTAGGCGGATTAGGAAGGCCTCTACCAGTCCGGGCCGCGAACATCGGGTTGCTTACGTGTTGGTGGCAAATAGACCGCCGGCCGGAGCAGGTCGCCCCAGTTTGTCCGCTTTGCCATCATTTCCTTTATTCCCGGCGGAATTATGTCTTTGCCCTGCCTTATTTGCCACCCACCTCCCAGGGCCTTATAGACCCCGACAAGATTTGCGGCTATGTTGCCTAAGGCTGCCGCAAGGCTGTCCTGGGCGCCTAGAAGCGCTGTCTGGGCCGTTAGCACAGTCGTAAAATCGGTGCTCCCGTTCTTGTACTGTATAACCGCAAGCTCCAGGGACTTCTTAGCCGCGGCCGCGGCGCCCGCAAGGCTTGCGGCGTTTTCCTGGGAGCGAAGAAAAGCGGTGAGGTAATCTTCGACCTCCTGCTGAGCGCTCAGCACGGTGTTTTTGTAGGTAAGCAGCGTGGTCTGGAAGGCGGCATCCTGCGCTCGCACATTATTGGTTATCTGTCCGTAATTTAGGATATTCCATTGAATCCCCGGTCCCGCGGTAATGGCCGCCGAATTAAGGTTGGCAAGCTGAGTGAGCTTGGCCGGGCCAAAGTTGCTGGCCATGAAATCAAAAGAGCCGGTAAGGGAAAACGCGGGGAAAAGATCGGCCTTGGCTATGCCGATCTGCTCGCACTGCGCCTGGGCCTTTAGCTCCGCGCTTCGAACATCGGGGCGGCGGCGCAGCAGGTCGGCCGGAATTCCAATGGCGATGCTTGGCGGTGGGACAGGGATTGTCGCCGGGCCGCAAAGCAGATCGGAGAGATTGTTGGGAGGCATGCCAAGAAGCGTACACAGCGCGTCTTTGGTCTTCTTTAGCTCCTGCTGGAGGACGGGAATCGTTGCCATTGTATTGTAGAGCGAGGTCTTTGCCTGCTCTACGTCCCTTTGGGAAGTCGAGCCCGCGTTGAAGCGGTCCTGCGCGATCCTGAGGCTTTCCTTTTGGGTTGTGAGATTTTCCCTGGCAATCAGAATGCGATTCTGCAGGGTTCGAATCTGGATATAGTAACTTGCGGCATCGGCTGTAAGAGATACCAGGGCGTTGTCGTAATCGGCAAGGCTCGCGCGCCAGGTGGCATCGGCCGAGGCGACTTCTCTTCTGTATTTGCCCCAGAAATCGAGTTCCCAGGCAACGTTGGGTCCAATCTGATCGAGCCAGTAATTGTTGAAGGCACCAGCGTTAGGAAAAAGCGAATAAGTGGTGTAGGGGCTGAATCTGTTAAATTGCATCGAACCGGCCAGTTGCTGGGTCTGAGGGTAAAGATTGCCCACGGACACCCCCAGTTGGGCACGTGCCTGGAGCACGTTTACAGCGGCGATTTTAAGCGTGATATTGTTGGAATAGGCCCTGTCTATTACGCGGTTGAGATTGGGATCGCAGAAGCTCTTCCACCATGCGCAGTAATTGGCGGGCTTATTTTCTAACTGCTTGCTTCCCGATTCCAGCCATTTTTTTGAAACCGGGGCCGCTGGTTTCACGTAATCGGGTCCAACTTTAAGACAGCCCTGCATGGAAAAAAGGGCTGCGGCAAGCGATACCGGCAAAAGTATTTTATCTCGGAATTTCATCAGTTTTTTCGCGTCCAGATTATAAGTTTTACCGGGCGGCACTATTACAAAGAAAGAGGCCTTGGGCAAGTTAAAAAGTGCAAAGTTTGTCCGGGGAGAAGATCGTCCATCTGCGGTGGCCGGCGCGGGGTCGTGGCAGTTCGACGCCTCCCGTGAAAGCTTTTTCCCCGCAGGCTTAGACGCCGGGCGGGGGCGTTGCGCACGGAGCAATTACATTGCGCGCAGGTGTTAAGAAACCGCAGGGGTCGAAAGAAGCCTCGCCCGGGTAAAAAAAAGATTTCAGAGGAAGCCGCAAGCCCGGGTCTTCCGCCGAGGGCTGGAAGGTTTAGTACGGCGGGAGACGGCTGAGCTCCATTTGCCCAGCGCATGTCCTGGAGTTCTTCTCAGGCGGTGCTGGGGCCTTCTGCTCCTGCCTTTAACTTCCTTGAGGCCCGCAGACTCTTTCCAGGTGTTGGCGCAAAACGGACTTGCGCTTTTCTCTTCCGGCGCAGAGCCGTTTAAATACCCGCGACAGGTCCGCCATGAGAGCCTGAGAGGTTTTCGCCGCCTGGAGGTAAAATTGCTCTAGCCTTGTTTCGTTTTCAATGGCGGTCCTAAGGATTTGCGAGGGCTCCGCGCCCGGGGATAAGTCGGTTTCCACCTCATAAGATTCGGAGGCGAGGTTTTTAAAGGAAAAGCCGGTCTCAAGCGCGTCGCTGATTACGCTGTAGTATGCCCTCTTTATGTCTTGAACGTTCTTTGCGTTTTCTTTTTCGAAGCCGCGAAAGGTGGGTGCAAGAGCGCTAAACCGACTTGCCGCGTCTTCATAAAATTGGGCGGATTCGGTCTCGCACTTTTGCGCAAAAGCGATGACGGCCGAAGAGGTCCTTAGTTCCATCAAAACCACCTCTCTACGAC
>JBMFHI010000077.1:0-17936 GCA_049976905.1 Syntrophobacteraceae bacterium
TAAAAATGGGCGTCCGATGCCCGCAGCCCTTGGCCTGACATTGGCCGTGCTTGGCCCAGAAAGTGTAGATCACCTCCGATCCTTCCCAGCGATAGCGCTTTCGTTCTTCAGCCGGAAGGTCAACCGGATCGATTTCCACCTCATCGCCCGTTACAACGTCTATCCAGCGCCCTTTGTGGCCGCGCGGGCAGGTGGTGGTGTAAAAGGGTTGAATTTGTGGCTTTACCTCGCCCTCGATGTGGTCGAAAAGAGCCTTGACCTGCTCCGGGTCGCTGCAGGCGAGCTCGTTTTTCACCACGAACCAGGCAACCGGGTTGAGGTCCACACCCGTCATCTGCATGCCCAGTCTCGAACCCTCCACCAGCGTCGTGCCCCCTCCCATGAAACAGTCCAGGACTTTCAGCTTCCTAAAAGAGCCGGCCTTCTGATGGTTGCAGTAGTAGTGGTCCCACACCCTCTTGGCGGCCTCGCTCGGGTCGTCGGGCGCCTCCACGGCCGCTGCGATCAGCAGGGATCGGAAGACGCTCGAACGTCTGCGCGCCCACCACTTGGACATCTGATAAATGGGCTTTCCCGCGTTTCCTTCCAAATTGGACAAGGCATTGATGTGTGCTATGGGGAAATCCGCTTCAAGGCAGGTCGGCTTACGGTTGGGATCGTTGAAATCGGGCACGGGAAGTCGGATGGCCTTGCCCAGGTTGCCGGGCAAAAGCTGTTCGGAAGATGCGGGTCTGGATTTTTCCTGTTTCTTTATCGCCGCCGCGTCTGAGTTCGACTCCCCCTGCCATAGGGGGAGTTGCTTTGTATCCTTTTTTTTCATAAAGAAACCAGGCTTCCCAATGAGGGATTGAATGGGTTCGCATATTTGTAGGCTCTTTCGGGCGTGTCGCTCTTTGGAGGATAGGACGGCCTTGTGCGTCGTTTGGAAATCCCTGGTTTATAAAAAATAATGAATCGCTTCTGGAAACAATCCATGAAATCCGCTTGGCCATGGAATCGTTTCAACACCGAGTTGCAATAATCCATAATGCATTCCGCCCCTTTGAATTGCCTTTGTATCTGCGCATCCTTGGCTGTCCTGGACTTCATTTCCACGAAAACCATGAGGGGTTTGTCTTGCCAGACGGTAAGCAGCACATAATCGCATCTTTGTCTCTGCCCAAGCCCGTCTTGGAGGAGCGTCCTTGGCTGCTCGAATTTATCGAGCTTGATTAGAACCGAATCGTGGGACACATCAAGAATCTTTACCGTTTTCAATTTGGAGCCAGGGGCGTCCTCTTTGAGTTGAGCGAAGCATCTGCCATGCTCGGCCCCCGTGGAACCGATAATTTCTCCAACCAGCAGCTCTCGCATGACACTCAGATCGAGCATGATTCCTGCTCCTCTCCGCTAAACAGGATAGCTTCCTGAATGCGGTTCATCTCATCGATGGTTTTGTCGAAGCTGCGGGCTTCGATCCCCAATTCCGTGTCTATCTCCGCGTCCACGAGGGTCATGTGATTGCCTTTCCTTACTCTTCCATCCAGTTTGACAGGCGCCTCTTCCGCGATGTAGACCCTTATCGTGTCGGGATTAATCAACTCCTCGGGCTTATAGCCCTCCTCTTCCATTATTTTCTTTAAATTCGCTCTGTCATGGTTGAGCATGATCAGGGTGTTAAGCTCCTTGATGATATAGTCGCTGTGAGTCGTAATGAAGACCTTTACTCCAATGTTGACCAGCCTGGCAAAGAGTCTCGCCACGCGCCGCTGATTTTCCGGGTGTAAATTGAGCTCCGGTTCATCGACCATCAGCAGATCTCCACGCTGGGCGGCATGACGCAGATAGAACCCTATGTCCAAAAGAGACCTCACCGCGCTGGAACTTTCATCCATCGTCAGTTTGATTCTTTTCCCTTTGGGAATGTAGTAAAGCTCATCGTTTCTTGTAACCGAGTATTCTCCGCCGATGATATTGGTAAAATCATCCAGTAATTGTGGATGTTCCCGGCTGATGAAGCTTTCTCGTTTTGCAAAACCTTCAAGCTGCCGGGTGAAATCGACGTTTGTTTTTACTGGTAACGCATAATCGGCGTACACCTTGGTCAGGAGTTCGATGGGATCTATTTTTTTTTCCCTGCTGCTCATCTGCTCCAGCAGACGATTCCTGGCGAAGTTGAGTTCCTTGCGAAAGATGGCTGCACCGGTTCTTTCCGCGCTGGCTATAAACGGATGCGGGAAGAGGCGGCCAAAGATAATGTCTTTGATCGCATCGCCGATGGACTGCTTGATAATATCCCGAGGAAGCCGGATCTTATCTTTTTCAGCCAGCAGGGTGATTACAACCTCAACGCTTTCCCTTGCCTTAGATATGGAAAAAAGAACATTTTTTGCCGCGCCTATTCGCATTTCAAACGATTCGACAGGTTTAAGGTCTGCATGATCGAGCTTTACCTGGAACTCGGTTTCTTCAAACATCCTTGGATTTGAGGCAAAAACGTTTGGCAGCTGTTTAACGTAACGCTTGCAGCCATCCTCAATTATTTTTGGCGCATTGTCTATGTACTCCTGGATATTTATGCTCACGGCGCCTTCCTCCAGCAGCCGCGCCACTTTGCTGTCGGATATCGCAACGCTAAGCGCCGTTTTCCAGAAAGAAAGAAAACCGAACAATGCATACGTTGCATAGGTCTTTCCGGTATTGTTGGCGCCGCATATGATAGTCAGATCGCCAATTTCAAATTCGGCCTGTTTTAGCGCTCCAAGATTTTTGACCCGGATTTTCATGGATTACTCCCGTTTTCTTAAAGACCTGGCAGCTCTACCCACGGCACGGCGACTTCCAGAAGGCTCATCCCTCCATGGCAGATATCGGGAAATGCGCCCTGGACCTTCCATTTCCTTTGTCCCATAATAACATTCTCTCCGTTGGCAGTGATCACCATGGGAGGCATGAAACTTTCCCGCCAGGGCCCGGATGCCGCTCTATTGCGCGAAGCGCCGAAAGCCTTACGCAAGATGGCGATGGCCTCAAGGTCCTCGACCTCCGACGAAAATCGTTTGCTCACCGCGTATCCATGATCCGAAGTGATGACGAGTTTTCGGCCCTGGCGCAGTTTGTCGACAAAACCCCAGAAGCCGTCCCCCCGCAGAATTATGGATGCCGTTTTACTGATTTGATCCGGGAGTTTTTTGTGGATGTGAATGAGGTCGTCGAGCCAGGAATGCCAAATGACGACATTCGGGGCAGGAGCAATCGCGCAGTCTTCGAAGGGTTGGCTTATGACGTCGGTGTAACAGCCGCCGCCGAAAAGAGCGAAGGTTGCGGGCTTGCAATCGTTGGCAAGCGCGCTTCGTGACTGGAGGCCCAATGCGCGGGCAAAATGATCCGTGGTCGATGGACATTCCGAGCCGGTGACTCCAACCTGAACGGCCTCGATTCCTCTTGCCCGAGCGCCCTCCAAAAGGAGCGGCAGCTCTCGAAGAGATAGCGCGTCTAGAATTAGAACCGCCTTGGCGTCCCCGCCAGCCCACTCCTTGAGGCCTCTGGATGTTTTCACCGAATAGTTCGGGTAAGCCTCCCAAAGCTCCCAGGCCGCCTCGCTTAGAAGGCGATCCGGGATAACCGTGGCCTCATGAAGGGCGACGGGTGAAGCGCTTCGCCCAGCCAGCTCCAGTAGAGAAGCGAATATTTCTGTCCAGACGACTTCGGGGGATTTTGAATCGAGGATCAATCGGAGCCAATCCGCGTTCATTACTCGCCTCCTTCCTTGTACTCAACTTCCAGCGAAGCCTTGAAGGCCGAAGGGATGCGCTGCAGGATTTGTTTTACCTGCTGGACCGTGAGACCGGTAAATTCAATTGTCGCTTTCTCGATGGACTGGCTTGAAGAGACTCCCCAGGCTTCGAAACTTCCGGAAAGATTGATCCCGGTTGCGGGCTCTACGGTCTTTTGGACCTTTGTTAAGGGCTTTGGACGCGGGCTTTCCGCTCCATCGCCTTGCCCTGCCCCCTTAACCTCCTCGGTTGATGGAAAATGGACCTCTCCGCTTTTGCCGCCCGTTTCCGGTTGCGCGACGGCGCCCGGTGCGAGGATGCAACCCTCCCCCTGTCCATTGCCGCCCGAGGCGATTTTTTCGGCTGTGACTGTTCCACCCCCGTAAGCTTCGGGCAGGCCAAGCTGCACTTTACGCATTTCCTGTCCTGTCCGAAAGGCTTTTGCTTTAATGTAGCGTCTGGCCTCTTCCTGGGTGGCGTCCTCAGTTCGCCTTCCTATCCAGGTTCCACTCACATTTAGAACCAACAGGCCTTCGGCCGCGATATCGAGTACGGCTTCGTAAGCCTTCGTCTCCCCCGGGAAAGGAATTGCGTCCCCCGAATTTGGCGGGGGCGGCTCAATCAGGTCCTCCATTAGGGTGCCGACGAAATCTGAATCCTTGGCTCGTTTCAAAACAAAAGCCTTAAACTCTTCTTGATCGAAAAGGTCTGAGAATATTTTAGCTTCGACCGCTCCAGGAATATCGCTGCCCTGCGCGCTGATTTTTGTTACGTCGAAAACGCAGTTTGCCGGTTGCTGGAAATCCCATTTTTGCAAAATCGCAAATCGGCTGAAACGACCCTTCAAGGATTGGCGTAGCGGACGATCGAAGTCCTGGTGCAAAGCCCTGTAGGTGGCATCCCCTCCCCAGGCCTCACGGGAGCAAAGAAAACTGCATCGCGCGGTGTAGAGTAGTTCCGCGTCGGTGAAAATTCCGCCGCTCTCGCCGCTCGGAAGCAGAAAACGGATGGTATTGCGCCTTTTGACTACGTGTTTTGCCAGCCATGTTCCTAAACAGGAGTTGATATTTGCCTGCCCGCCCTCAATTTTGTCAGGGATCACCAGAAGCACCGGCCTGTCCCATTTAGGCGGCCTGTCCGCCTCGTCGACATCGTTCCACGGATCGTCTTTCCAGGCGGGGCCCAGGACAAGCACCCTCGAGGGAGATTGCATGGTCTCCGAGACCAGGATGTGACGTAAAGTGGCCCTGATGTGCGCAATGTCTCTAAGGGGATAGACCGATTGGCCGCCCGTGGAAACGGCCCCCGCCCTCCAGAGTTTATCGTTTTTGGCGCAGGCTCTTACTTTGGCCCTGGGGTTTTCATCAACGCCAAACCAGAGTGGTCCACCTGCAACCTCGTCGCCATGGATGTTTACGCTGTTTTCAATGAGCAGGGCGAGTTCGGCCTGAAATGCATTATCGTCTATGGCGCTGCTTCTGGTTATGTCAAGGTGGAGCTGAACGGGGGTGCCTCCAACCGTCTTGCCAGGCGACATCGACCTCATCCAGATCGCGCTTACCAGCTCTCTTGCATTTGGAGTGTCGGCGCCCAAATCCCAGACGGTTTTCAGATTCGCCTGAGCGATTTGGCGCAGCTTTTCCTGGCCGGCCTGGACCGCAATCGAATCGACTAGCGTCTGAACCTCCTCGGAGTCTCCATCGACAAAAAAATCGGACGGAGTAATGATCGGCGCCCTGTCCCCGCGCGTTCGGAATACCTGGGCGAGAATGCGAATCATGTCCCGCGTCTCCTGGGCCGCCTGCGAAAGCAGAATATGGTGTTCAAGAAGGTCGAGCAGTTCAGGACTAAAAGGCCAGCAGTCGACAACTTCCCTCTGGATTCGCTCCTTTTCGGTCTCGGATTTTGACGAGTGCAACAGCCGAAATCTTTCAGCACCATAGGCCCCCGCTACGCCTCGGATATCTCCATCGCGGATATTGCCCCTGTTTTCGAAAAGTCGGTGCGACAAAAGCTTTTGTCTATCCTGTCTGGCAAGGGGACCTCTAAAGTCGATAATGAACGGCCCCTGGCGGTGGATCTGCTGAAAAGCATCATTTTGATTATTGAGAACCGAAGTTACAAAAATCAGGGTATCCGGGCGATCCTTGGCTATTTCGGAAAGAATCTGCACGAAATTGAAGGCATACTTTCTGATAAAAAGCCCGGATTTTGGATCTTTTTCAGGTAGTCCGGTGAACCATGTCTGAAATTCATCCAGGATGAGGCAAGTGGGTTTTTCCTCGAACATTTTCTCAAGAAGTGTTCGGGGAGGAAAAGGCTGGGACAGGCCTTCGAACTGACCACGGTAATACTCGCCTTTCGGATGCCTGTCAAAAATCAGGTCCCAAAGCAGAAAGTATTCGTAATTGTGAACCGGCTCGGAGATCGGGACATATCCTTTTACCAGTTCGATTGACTTCAGCTCAGGGCTGCCTAATCTTTCGCCCCAGTCTTTGAGCCAGTCTTCCACGATGCCTGGAGACTCGATGGCGTGGTGCATAACAGCCATGATATGCGATTTACCCCGCCCCCGGTCTCCCATTAATAGTATCGGGGGGCCGTGTTGACTCACGCTTAGCGCCTTGAGCGCGATACGAACATCATTAGTCGGGTAGGTGATAGATAAAATCTGGGCGGCAGACTTTTGTGCGGCGCCTTGATTATCGCTTGTACGAAGCGAAATTGCAGTGCCCTGCATGTGAGGCTGGAGGAACTCGTCCCGAAGTTTTAATCCAAGCATTTTCTCTCGCCGCCTTGCATTTTGATTGATATTTACCAAATTGATGGAGTTTCCCACGGTACGCTGGTGTCTGTTGCTGACCAATTACCCATGGGTGTGGCGTGATGCAAAAGAGCGGGATATCTCGCAACCAGGAGGAATATCCAGCCCCTTCAAAGAAGGGGTATAGCACTGTATGTTTGAGTAATCTAGGGTGATTTGACCCGTGCGCAGAGCAATCGCGCGTAAAAAAGCTAAACATGGGCCTCCAAATGTGTCGAAAGGTAGAACGTCAAATGCATGAAGACGCTAACCGGTCGATCCCCCTGCTTTTCTAAACGCTCACTAATTCTCGTGTTCATCTGCGACACGGTGCTCCATGGTTCGGGTTGGTTGCGACTGGCAAGCTCCAAGATCGCCGCTTCTATTGCCTCTTCTGGTTTCCGCTCCTGGTTGCCCCTTTTAGCTGCCGCTTGGCGCCTCAAAAAAAATCATGCTACAAGCCCAGTGGGACCAGAGCGTCATCGTTTGACCAGCCTGTTGCGGACCTCGCGCGGCTGCGCTGCTCTTTCAAAAATGAATAAGATATCACCCGGGTCTTACAATTGCCGCCAAGCCATTTCCCTCCCGCTGTTCTCATGCTGTTTGCCACCCTTTCCGCGCTGTTATTTGAGGCTTCCAATCCTTACATATCCAATTAAATCAAAGCGTTGACAAAATTAACGAAAAAAATAGCCTCTATTATCAGCGAAAACAGCCAGGGTCCCCCAGCAACCCTATGATCAAAGAATACTGCAATCCACCGTAAAGTTGGCCTGCGGCTTCGCTTCCTTACTTATCTTTGTCCCGGAGCTTGTTACTGCCTGGGGGCATCCTTTGCCCGCTTAAGCAACATTTTACCGATAACAAGGACCCCGAGCGCGCAAAACGTTTCGAATCCATAGAGGGCGAGCGCCGGCGGATGCACCAACCGAGAAACCAGCGGGTCTGCGGCGATCATCCCCGCCCCGACCTTTCCAAGCAGGGCCGCTCCAAAATAGATTATTGCCGGATAGCGGTCCATGAGCATCGACAGCAGGCCGCTCGTAAATAGTACCAAAGGAATCGAAAGCCCGATCCCAACGGCCAGAAGCAAGAGGTTGCCGTGGGATGCCCCGGCGATGGCCAACACGTTGTCGAGAGACATAGTCACATCGGCTGCCAGCATGATCCAGACCGCCTGAGAAAGAGTCGTCGCCTCCCTTTCTTTTTCGCCGGGAAAGCCGTGGACAAAAAGTTTTACCGCGATCCACAAAAGCGTCGCCCCGCCTGCAAGCTTGACAAAGGGGACTTCGAGCACCTTTGCCACGGCGATTATAAGAACTATGCGCCCCGCGACCGCTGCCGCCATACCCAGGAAAAAGCCTTTTTTCCTGACCTGAGGCGGAAGCCCCCTTATGGCCATTGCGATCATGACGGCATTATCGCCCGAGAGCACAAGGTCTATGGCCATGATGGTCAGAAGGTCCCAGTAAAAGGACCAGGTGAAAAGAAATCCGGGAGGCCCAAGATTCAAGAATGGCTCCTTTATAGTGTGGTAACGCTTCGAGCCGCTGATTATAGTGTAAAAAAACGGTTTTATGGAGTTATCGGATGGCTGGAAGCGCAAGATTTGGAAAATATGGAGATCTTAAGAGAAAACAGCTTATACGGGCCGCGCGGACAAAAACCTCCAGCCGGGATAAGCCTCTACTGGCAACGGCAAGGGCTGTGGAGAAAAAAAAGAAAATAGGCCAAAGGCTCTACGGCGGCAGGGCCGCGCCGTTTCCCCACGGCCCCGCGGACAATGTCAGTTTTTGCGCCCGGCATCCACGCACAAAAAAATCGGCGGCCAGGTCCCAACCTCGGCATTTGGGCCAAGTGGAGGAAATCCTGGAATAGCCGAAACCACCACATTTTTAACCACGGTAACACAGATAGTTGCCCTGGCGTCTTTAGAGACGCCGCACCCGCTGCAAAGCTCTTCAAAAGAGCTTTGCAAAATTAGGCGTTTTCCCTGCGTTTGCTCCGGCCCTGCACCTTGGGCGGCGTTCCTTAGGAAATCGTCTAGCCCGCGCCTGCACGTTGCAACAAGCTCGCGGACCCCGGGTTCAGTAAGGAGTGCAGCCGTTCCCCCGGCCGGCCAGGGAACGGGCCCCAGCTCGAAGGAGTCCGTTGTAAAATCTTGCCCGTTTCTTGCGCATCCGGCCGCGATACGGTCCAGAATGTCTTCGGCCACCTCGGGAAAGCCGGAAACGAAAACCGGCCTGTTTGGGGCCGGTGCCGCCGACATTACCTTAAACCAGCTTTGGATGCGTTTTTCAAGCATATAGAGCAGGCTGTTTTCATCGGCTACAAGAGCCGATGAGAGGTTTGTCGCCACCAGTTGGGATTCTTCATCTTCTATACCGAGGATATCGCGGAACTCCTGCTCGATGGTGTTTGAGCGCTCAAAGCCCGCTGCGATTTCAAGCTGCCTGTCGTCTAGTTCGCGCGCCATCTCCAAAAGAAGCGAAGCCTGGAGAATTTCGTTTTTTTCTCCTTCCCGGGAAAAGGGGGATTTTCCCCTAAGTTGTTCCTGGATGCGGTATCGGGGCGCCTCGCTTTCCTCCATCGACTGCTTTATAAAACCGAGGATTCCTCCGGGGCCCTCATGAACTGTGGCGAATTCCCGGTAGGCGGCAAGACCCGCGCCGATAAGGGAGGCCATTTCGGAGTCATTTATAACCGGGTGGGGGAAAAGCCAGTTTTTAGCCCATTGCGGGACCAGGGCAGGGCTTAAGATTTCCAAAACGCCAAGGCGGGGCAGAAACAGGCTTAGATTTTCGGCTGCATTGGGAAAAAGCGTAAGGTGCGGAAAAAGAAGATACTTCAAGCTGTCGTTTTCGTCCATTTTGTCGATTCTTCCTGTGTTTAAATCAGCTCCAGAAAAGCCCCTGTTGCGGGAAAGGCCTGTTTTCCAGCTCACATGCGGCCCGGACAAGTTTTTCCATGGCCTTTTCGCCCTCGATGCCCGCGTTGAGGGAAAACTCGTTTACGAAGGCATCCAGATGGAGACGGATCACTTCAGGCGACATTTCCTGGGCGTATGTTTCCATGTAGGGCCATGCCCCTTCGGGATCTTTTATCGAAAACTCGAGGCTTTCCCTGATTTTTTCTTCCACCTCGGCGGCAAAATCGCGTCCGAGATCGCGTCGCACAGCAATCGCTCCCAAGGGAAGGGGCAGTGAGGTTTGTTCCTCCCACCATCTGCCAAGGTCGAGGACTTCGCAAAGTCCGTATTCGCCGTAGACCCATCGGCCCTCGTGAATTATTACTCCCGCGTCGACCTCGCCCGCGGCGATCGCGGGCATTATTTGGTCAAACTGCATCGGGACCCGTTTGCCCGCGTGAGTTCCCTCCAGCCGCAGGAGCAGGTTCGCGGTGGTCAAATCCCCGGGGGTGGCGATCGTTGCATCGCGAAGGTCTTTTAGCGTGGCCGGCCGGGCCGATACGACAAGGGGGCCGCAGCCTCTTCCCATGGCGCCCCCGGAGCGGAGCAGCCAGTATCTGCCGGCGATGTTAAGGGCAGCGCTTGTGGAGATCTTTGAAATATCGAGTAGCGACATCGATACGCGCCTGTTAAGCATCTCAACGTCTGCAAGCGTTATGTCCAGGCCGAAGGGAAGATCGATTTTTCCTTCCGCGATGGCGCGAAAGATGTAAGTGTCGTTGGGGCAGGGAGAATAACCGAGTGTGTATGTTTTCAAATTTTACTCCAGGGGACGCTGCGAGAGTTTATCGAGCAAAAGCGTCACAATCGCAAGGCAGTGATCGACTGCAGCGCTCAGATCCCAGCGGGCCTTGTCCCGATCGCCCGCAATATTGCTTACGCCGCGAATTTCAAGAAACGGGACGTCAAAGAGAAGGCAGGTCTGGGCAATCGCGCTTGCCTCCATGTTTTCCGTAAATGCGCCGAAGCGGCGGAAACGCTCCAAAGCGGTAGGCCGGTCTCCGCTCGTCATGCCCACCGTAAGGCTTGAGCCGTATAGAACCTGGAAGCCGCCCTCTTCGTAGACTCCCTCGGGCGCAATCGAGCGGATTTTGCCGCGTTCAAGACTCTTTTCAAGGGGAAAAGAGTCGCTAAAGGCTACGCCGTTTTTAACCACAAGCGGAATTGCGATTTCGCTTAGAGGCGCGGTCCCCTCCACTCTTAGAATTCCCTCATCCGCGCACATGCAGTTATCGCTAACAAGGACGTCTCCAATCCGCATGCGCGAACCTGTATAAGCGCCCGCGCAGCCTACGTTCCAAACCTCACCCGCCTGAAAGTTTGAAAGCACAGCCGCAGTGGTTGCGGCCGCGTTCACTTTTCCAATTCCGGTCGTTCCGCTCAAAAACCGCAGCCCCCGGCAGGTACAAAGGGAAAAATCGCGCCCCGCCAACCTGAGGGTCCCACTCTTTTTAAAGACGCCCAGGGGGGCGATTTCCATCTCGGTTGCTCCAAGAATTGCGAGATCGACTCTTTGCATGGACTTGTCCGAACCGTAATTTATCTTGATTTTAAATCTTTGTGCACTACAATTTTTTGATGTGTCACTATCTTAAGCCAGAGTAAAACTTTATTTAATTTAACTTGGGTGGCGTGTGCGGCGCAACCCAAATTTTTGCCGCCCCGACAGTGCGGTTCCAATCTTTTCCAAAGTACTTGTCATCTCGCCTGCTCCGGTTTAACCTCTGTTGCCCTGGTTTTCCAAACTTGCTAGTATTGTATCTTTAAAAGACACGCTCGGGCACCGCCTGGGATGTGGGTGCTTTGGTAAATGTAGTCGGAGAGTTTGCCCTTTTCATCTGGAAAGAAAAAATAATGAAAGTTGTAATCGCCAAGACAGCCGGCTTTTGCAAAGGGGTTCGTGGGGCTATCGAGATTACCATGAACGCCATACAGGAGCGTCAGAAAGGCGAGGATATCTGCACTTTCGGCCCCCTCATCCATAACTCGCAGGTACTTTCGATGCTTGCGAAAAAAGGGGTTGTCGACGAAAGCCGCATAGAGTGCTGCGCGGGCAAAAAGGTCGTGATCCGCGCGCACGGTATACCTCCAGACAGCCGCCAGAAGCTCCATGAGCAAGGAGCGATTATCCTCGACGCCACATGCAAACGGGTGGCAAGGGTTCATGCGGCGATAAAAATCCATGCCAGGCGGGGATATAACACGATAATCGTGGGGGATGCCGACCATGCGGAGGTGATCGGGCTTCTAGGCTACACGGAGGGGCGAGGCTCCGTGATAAACCGCCCCGAGCAGATAGAGGATTTCCCCCCCGAATTGGAGAAGGTGCTTTTGGTGGCGCAAACCACCCAAAACGAGGAGGTTTTCCGAGAGATTCAGAAAGCTTTTCTAAAAAGGTATCCAAACGGAGTGGTAAAGAACACGATTTGCGATTCCACCCAGGAGCGCCAGGCCGAGGTGAGGCAGATGTGTTCGAAAGTCGAGGCGATGGTGATCGTAGGAGGGCTAAACAGCGGCAATACCTTGCGACTGGCCGAAGTTGCCCGCGAGTGCCGGATACCTACCTTTCACGTCGAAACGGAAGCCGAACTGGACCCCGAAGAAATGTCGCGCTATTCTTGCGTGGGCGTCTCGGCCGGGGCGTCCACTCCCAACTGGATAATCCGCAACATCGTAAACTTTCTCGAGGAGATAAGGCCTGGCGCCGGACAAAGATTCAGACTAAGGCACCTCCTGGACGGACTTGCCTATAGCAACTTTTATATCGCCCTGGCGGCCGCCCTTCTTGCCCAGATGGCCGCGGTTCTTGCCAACCTGCCCGCCAAAGCCTCTTTTAGCCTGATGGCCGCGGGGTATACCTTCGCCATGCATTCGCTAAACGTTTACCTGGACCAGGATTCCATCGAACTAAACGATCCGGGCAGGGCCGCCTTTTACATGAGATGGCGACCGGCTTTCATGGCCGCAAGCGCCGTATCTCTTGTCCTTACCCTGGCCCTGGCCTACGATATAGGATTTCCAAACTTTCTGGCCATGTCCATGCTGATCCTGCTGGGGATCCTTTACGGCGTGAGGCTCTTTTTGCCCGCGGTCTGGGAGAGGTTTCCGGTAAAGATAAAAGACATTCCGACTTCCAAGACTTTTCTGGTGCCGATGGCCTGGGCCTCCGTATGTGTTTTGCCCTACTTTACAAGCGACTATCCTTTGCGGGTGGCCTACGCGGGATGGGCCATTTTCCTTCTTGTTCTGGCACGAACCACGATGAACGACCTGCTTGCCATCCAGGGCGACAGGCTCGTTGGGAAGGAAACTCTGGTAGTGCTCGCGGGAGAAAGAAATACGATCCTTTTCGTTGTCGCAGTCATTCTGGCCCTTGTCTTGACAGCCGTTTCCGGCCCTCTTGCCTCCATCTCCTCGCGCTTTTCCTACTTTCTCATCGTTCCAGCGGCCATCTACGGGATCTTTTTAAAGTTGGGTTTTACCAGAAAGCTCCGCGAGGAGCCCATCTACGAGGTCTTAATTGAAATGGTGCTGATCCTGGCCGGTTTTTGCGCCATTGGTTGGCGGCTTGCCCACTAAGGCTGTTTTGTGCAAGGGGGCCCGCGGCGTCAATACCAGTAACCGTGGATAAGACAGGAGCAACTATGAAAACAGAGCAGTTTAACGCCTTTGCAATTGCCCAGCAGCAGATAGACCAGGCAGCCGAGAAGTTGGAACTAGACGATGCGACCCATGAACTGCTCCGCTGGCCGATGCGCGAGTTGAAGGCGACCCTGCCCGTAAAGATGGACGACGGCTCAACCAGGCTTTTTCATGCGTTTAGAATCCGCTACAACACCGCGCGCGGTCCGGCAAAAGGGGGCGTCAGGTGGCATCCCCAGGAGACCATGGATACGGTGCGGGCTCTGGCAGCCTGGATGACCTGGAAAACCGCCGTCGTGGACCTGCCTCTTGGAGGCGGCAAGGGCGGGGTGGTGTGCAATCCAAAGGAACTTTCCGAAACCGAAAAGGAGCGCCTTGCCCGGGCCTATGTGCGGGCAATGGCGGGGTCGATAGGCGTTACAAAGGACGTTCCGGCTCCCGACGTCTACACCACCCCCCAGATTATGGCGTGGATGATGGACGAATATGAGACCATTTTGGGGGAAAACCATCCCGGGGTGATAACAGGAAAACCCCTTGCCCTGGGAGGCTCCAAGGGCCGCCAGGATGCAACGGCAAGGGGCGGCATATATGTCGCGCGCGAGGCCGCCGCGGTGGCCGGAATCGACTTAAAAGGCGCGCCAATGGCGGTGCAGGGCTTTGGCAACGCGGGGATGAACGCGGCTCTTTTGGGTGAGGAGATCCTCGGCCTGAAGCTTGTGGCGGCCTCCGATTCCAAGGCAGGCGTCTACAACCCAAAAGGCATAAGCGCTGCGGCTCTGGTTGAGCACAAAATTAGAACCGGCGCGGTTAAAGGCTTCCCCGATGCCGACGAAATAAAAAACGATGAAATTTTTGCACTTCCGGTAACCGTGCTTTTCCCCGCGGCGCTTGAAAACGTAATCCGGGCCGATAACGCGGAAAGTCTCAAGTGCAGGATATGCTGCGAGCTTGCCAACGGCCCCACCACCCCGGAAGCCGACCGTATTCTCGATCAAAAGGGCATAATCGTATTGCCCGACTTTCTTGCCAACGCCGGAGGCGTTACCGTATCCTATTTCGAACAGGTCCAGAATGCCTATAACCTCTATTGGGAACTCCAGGAAGTGCACTGGAGGCTCGACAAAAGAATGACTCAGGCCTTTGCGAGCGTTCATGAGATGAGCCTTCGAAACAAAAGCGATTTAAGGGAGGCGGCTTATCTCGTTGCCATTGCCAGAGTGGCCGAGGCATGCAAACTGCGGGGCTGGGTTTAAAATTACATGGCGCAGAAGCAAAAAGAGGGGTTTTCTTCGCAAAACATCGGCCCGACAGACCTTGTGCGAGCTTATCGTCTCCACGAGCAGATGCTCAAATATCCTCACCTGATTGGTGAGATCCGCGATCTTTTTTTCTCCGTGTTGAAAAAACGCGACCTCCTGGACGCGGAGTCGCTTCGCAGTGACGCCGCGCTCCTTTTGGACGCCCTTGGCGAGCGCGCCGACGAACAGGCGATAAAACAGATCGCGGGCATACTCATCGACGTCTATTTTGCGCACCATCTTTCCTGGGAGGACGTCGAAAACCATATCAATCTGGTAAGAAAGCGCGAGGCCTTCAGGACCCTTACCCGGCTTATGAATTCGGAAGGGGCCACATCGGCTCGGATTGGAAAAGCGCTGAAAGAATTTTGCGCGATTCCCAGGGGAAGCCTTTTTATAAGGCCCGGCGAATCGATGGGGGTGCGCGTTGGCCTGCTAAGCCGCTTTATTTCCGATCAGCTCCCATTTCTGGGAGTGGCTAAAAACCATATCGCCATGCGAGACATCGACGAACTCATGGATCGCATAATCCGAAACCCCCGCCGGGAAGGACGCATCGGCGGCAAAGCCGCAGGCATGTTTTTGGCCTATAAGATTATTTTACCGGCCCTGGTCGATAGAGACTCCGAATTTGAACAATACGTCCGAATCCCCGAATCCTATTATTTCACTTCCGGTTTTTTGACCGATTTTCTAGACTCAAACAACCTCTTTTGGCTTCACTCGCAAAAATATAAAAACCTTGAAACCCTCGAGGAGGAATTCACCCAGATTTGTGAAACTATCCAAAGGGCGTCCTTTCCTGGCGACGTGGTCGCCCAGTTTAGGGATTTTTTGCAAAAAATTGGCGAGCACCCTCTCATAATCCGCTCTTCGAGCCTGCTCGAAGATAACGTGGGTTTTACTTTTTCAGGCAAATACGACTCGGTTTTCATCGCCAACCAGGGTGATCTGGAGCTGCGCACGGCCGAATTTAGTACCGGCCTAAAGCAGGTGCTCGCAAGCGTCTTCAGCCCCAGGGCCATTCTCTACCGCAAGGACCACAACCTGCTCGATTTCGACGAACGCATGAGCATCCTGGTCCAAAAGGTTGTCGGGAGGCGATATGGAGACTACTTTTTTCCGACCGCGGCCGGGGTGGCCTATTCGCAGAACATGTACGGCTGGACGCCGCGAATAGTAAGATCGGACGGTCTTCTGAGGATGGTCTTCGGTCTTGGCACGCGGGCAGTCGAGCGCATAGGACCCGACTATCCACGGATGGTTCCCTTGAGCCATCCTCTTCTTCGCCCTGAAGTGAGCGGGGAAGATATAAAGAAATATTCCCAGAAACTGGCAGACGTTCTGGACCTTAAAGCAAACGACCTAAAGACGATTCCGGCAACCGAGCTTTTTGAATCAATCAATGGCCAGGACCTCTACTACACCGTGTCGGCGGAAAAAGAGGGCCACCTCGCACCGCCTCTTTTTAAAAAGGAAAAAATTGACACACTCCGCGCCTGTGTCACTTTTGACAACCTTCTTTCCAAAACCGTGATCGCGGGGCTTCTAAAGAGGATTCTCCACCGGCTCGAACAGGCCTGCGGCCGCCCGGTTGAAGTGGAGTTCGCCTGGGATGAGGGCATGCTCTATTTGCTGCAATGCCGCGCTCTCGCAGCGAGCGCTCTTGTGGGAAAAGTTTCGATTCCCGAGGAAATCGACCCGCGCAAGGTGCTCTTTACCTGCTCAAGCGCGCTTTTTAGCAGCGAGGTAAAAGACATCGAATATATCGTCTACGTCGATCCCAAGGCCTATGGCGGCCTTGCGACCTTCGAAGAGCGTCTGGCCGTGGGTCACGCCGTGGGAAAAATCAACCGTCTGCTCGAAGGCAGGACTTACGCCCTTTTCGGGCCTGGAAGATGGGGCACAAACGACGTAAAGATGGGTGTAAAGATCAGCTACGAAGATATAAATCGAACCAGGGTGCTTGCCGAAATAGCGGCGCGGGATGTCGGGGCAAGCCCTGAGCCCTCCTTTGGCACCCATTTTTTTAACGACCTCGTGGAGGCAAACATCGTTCCCGTGGCGATCTATCCCGACAGCCCCGGCACAGTGTTTCGAGAGGATTTTTTTAAGAACTCTCCCGATTCTATCGCCTCTGTCGACCCGCATGCTCGCGCAAACCCCATCGTGCGGGTAATAAACGTACCCGCCTGCTCCGAGGGGCACTACCTACAGGTTTACCTCGACAGCGAGCTTCAGAAGGGGGTGGGATTTCTAGGCCCCTGCCGGTCCGATCGTTCTTTGGGCTCCCCGCACAAGGAACCGGACCAAAGAGAATAAAGACTCCACCACTTCCAAGAGGCGCTGGGGCAAACCTCACCTCAGCTCGGCCTTCTCCACCTCGATTTTATCGCCGAAAAACTTGCTCCCAAGCCTTCTGAAATTGTCCGTCAAGTCTGTGGAATAAAAGATGCGTTTTTTGTTTTTGCCCAGCCTGGTTTCGATTTCCGGGTGACGCTCCAGATAATCTTTGAGCTTGCTCCCGATGATCCTGGATTCCGAAATTATCTTGACCTTTCTGCCCGCGATCTTTCTTATCTTCGCTTCCAAAATCCCGTAGTGGGTGCAGCCTAGAATCAATGTGTCTATATCTTTAGCCAGAAGGGGCTTTAGATATTTTCTCAGAGCTATCTCGGCCATCTGCGAATTTTGCTCTCCGGCTTCCACAAGAGGCACCAGGAGGGGGCAGGCATTTTGGTAGATTTTCATCTCGGGAGTTATTTTTGTAATTTCTCTGATAAAGGACTTCGATCTCACGGTGCTTGCGGTGGCAATGACTCCGATCTTATTGTTTTTCGACATCTCGCACGCGACTTCGGCCGCCGGAATGAGTACGCCAAGCACCCTCTTGCCCTCATGGTTTTGGGGCAGGTGTTCGACCTGTATCCGGTGGAGCGCATCGCTTGAAGCGGTATTGCAGGCAAAAATCACCAGTTCGCAGTTTTTCCTGAAAAGAAAATCCACCGCTTCTTTTGCAAAGTCGTAAATGATTTGACCCGATCTTGTCCCGTAAGGCATGCGGGCCGTATCGCCAAGATAGACGAAATCATAGTCGGGCAGTTGCCGAACGATCCCCTTCATAATGTCCAGGCCGCCAAAGCCCGAATCAAAGACGCCAATGGATTTTTCTCTCATCTCTCTCTCTTGGGTCGTGGAAATTGTTTTTAAAAAGCCTCGACAAAATACCGCGCTCTCTTGTCTTTCTCAAGAAAAGGATGTCGCGGAGGGGAAACTTTTGACAGGATTGCAGGATGTACAGGATTAAGAAAAAAAAGGTCCTGTTAATCCTGTAATCCTGTCAAGGCTCTTAGCATTTTTGGCGGCACGGAGGGAAAAACTTTTGACAGGATTACAGGATGTACAGGATTAAGAAAAAGAAGGTCCTCTAAATCCTGTTAATCCTGTAATCCTGTCACGGCTCTTAG
>JBMFHI010000078.1:0-17683 GCA_049976905.1 Syntrophobacteraceae bacterium
CTCGATCTTTTTGCCGGCACCGGGGCTTTCGGTCTGGAAGCGCTTAGCCGCGGCGCCCGGTTTTGCTGCTTTGTCGATAACGGCACGGAAGCCCTGGGCCTCATTCGCGCCAACATAGAACTGTGCGGCGTTAAGGCTGGAACCCGCATTATCCAGGCGAGCGCCCGGTCGGCTCTGCGACGGCTCAAAGCCGAAAAGCAACTCTTCGACCTCGTCTTCCTGGACCCGCCTTACGGGAAAGGATATGTCGAGGAAACCTTAACCGATATCAGCCCGGTTGTGGGCGAAGACGCACTGGTGATCGCCGAACGCCACGTCAAAGACTTACACGATCCCGTTTTGCTTTCGCCGTGGCAAGTCTACCGCGAGCGCAGATACGGAGACACCTTGATCTCGATCTATACAGGGTCTCGGGAGTAAAGGTAAAGGGAGCAGGAGAAAAGATGTCCAGTGTAGCGGTATATCCCGGATCGTTCGATCCTATCACAAACGGCCACATCGACCTGCTCGAGCGGGCCTTGAAGATGTTTGACGAGGTTATCATCGCCATTGCGGTAAACGTTGGCAAGGAGCCGCTTTTTTGCGCCCAGGAGCGCTTGGAGATGATACAGGAGTCCCTTTTGGACCATCCCCTGAGAGATCGCGTCAAGGTCGAACTTCTTAACGGACTTTTGGTCGATTACGTCCAATCCCTTAACGCCACGACTATTGTGCGGGGTTTAAGGGCGGTTAGCGATTTTGAATATGAGTTCCAAATGGCCCTTATGAATCGCAAGCTGAACCCCGAAATCGAAACCGCATTCATAATGACCGGGATGCGCTGGATATATATCAGTTCGAGGATTATAAAGGAAGTGGTGCGCTCGGGCGGGGATGTGTCCGGACTGGTGCCGGACGGGGTTGCAAAAAAGCTTACGGAAAGACTTTTGCAAAACAAGTCCTTATAGGCAACATATCTTAGCCGGATTCTTTACCTCAATAGCAAGAGGTCGCTCATCGCGCTCGAACCGACAGCCTGTTCCGCTCCATCTCGCCGCGCGGCCCCGGCATCCCGCAACTCAGGGAATGGAGGACCTTGCCAGGATCGACCGCTCTTGCTATCTTCTCTTATACGCTGGACACATGGAGATACCGCGCTTCGTCGTGACACAGACTTCCAGGCGGATGAACTGGAATAAATGTACCGCTAAGGTACAGGCTTTTGGAGATCTCAGCCGGGGAAAAACGCGGGAGCACCAGGAGGAGATATTCCGGTTTCTCACGATGATCTCAAGCTGGACCTTCCGACCATGGCCGATTTACTGCAGAAGGGAGAAATCCATGAAGAAAAAACTGAGAGGAATAATTCTGGCCATTGCAACGGCCATGCTATTTGGCGGATACTGCGTTAGCGTTCAGGCCCATCCCGCCGACAGTACCAAAACTCCCCTTTCCGGATTCTATACCGGCAAAACGGACTGTGCGCACTTAAAAACGGAACTAAACGCCTTAAAAAGTCAGGAATACCAGTTAAAAACTTCCCTGATGCCCCAACGCCTTCACCTGGCCCGCACTGCGTCTTTTACGGGTTTAAATGGGTCGAAAGCGGATGAATTATCGTCGCAATTGACCAGGGTGCGCCAGGATAAAGTCGCTGTTTTCCAAATGTTGGAATCCAGGGGATGCCGGTAGATCTTTCAAACAGCGCGGGATATCCGGCGCGACTTCGCTTATCCTGGCGCGCAGAACCTAAAAGTTGATAACCGTGCGCAAGCCCATAACCAGTTCGTTTGCGATCAACCCCGATGGATGCATAGGGTTGAGGACTCCGCCGCCCGGATCCATTATGTACTGGAGGTCGGGCTGAATGGTCCACCAGGGTGTTATTTGACACTGGTAGGTAAGTTCGATAAAGGATTCGGTGCCGCGCACAGGATACGGGGCGCCGGAGTAAAAAGAGGTGTCCCTGTCGAGGTCGGCGGCCGCCCCGCTTATGTGCGCCCAGCCGTAGCCCAGGCCGCAGACGTCGTTGGGGCGTCCGGGCAATAGCCCCGTGACGTTTATCCCCGCGTTAAGGCTCCAGTCGATGAGGTTTTCATCCCCGGGCGCCCCCATAAGCCGTCCGAACACGCTTACCATGCGCGCTCCGCCTTCCTGGCGCCATATGGCTTGATCGGCAACACCATAGATGCTGTAATTATTGTTGACCATGCGGGCTATTCCATTGCCTTCGGGGTCGACAAGCGAGAGGCCGGAGGCCGTAAACCTTTGATCCGGAAACCTCCCCGAATCATACCAGGCACCAAGTTTATAGGTTCCGGCCAGTCCGGTGCTCTTGCCCCCGGGCGCGGGCGGATTGATAGCATATTGCATTTCGGCTATGCAAAGGGCGCCGGTCGCCATGTTGAAGCGCGTACCGGAGGCTTCCGAGCCGCGCAATTGCGAATCGTCGTCAAACGCGCCTCCCGGAGGGTTATCGTCGAAAACCCCGACGAGCATCGTCACCGAATCCTCCGGTTGATAGCGCAACCTTACAGCCGGAGAGGAAAGCGGAAAGGCCGGGCCGCCCGCGTAGAGATCGCTGGCCGGCAATACCGGCCAGCCCATCATGGCGTTCAGGTACAAGGAGGCGCCCTGGCTGACGATAAATTCCTGGTCGATACCGACTTGTCCAACCTTGATATCGGCCTTGCCGCCCGCAAAGGACTGCTGATACCACAGTTCCCACAATCTGGTCGTTCTTTCGGCTTCTATACCGCTCACCGTATTGATATTGTCGAGGTAGTCGGCGGAAAGGCCGCGTCCGTGCAATTGAAGCGCACTGGCAAAAAAAGTCCCGCCCTTCCACCCGAAAGCTTTCGACGTATCCATGCTAAGGCTCATTATGGTGGCCCCTTCATAGTCCCAACCAAGCTTCAAGCCTCCGGTCACGTTCCCCAGCACTTCACTCGTTTCGCTCAAAGCAAAAGTTATTCCGTAGTGTCCAAGCAGGCTCCTCAATCCGCCCATATCGCCCAGCAGGTTGCTTCGCTCCCACAGGCCGACAGCTTCGGACGAATCCGCGTCGTCGGCCTGGGCCATCGGAAGGGGAGAACAGATAAACAACGAAAAAACAAAGGCAATGACAAGACCCGGCAGGGACAGACATATATTCAGCATTCCAGGGTTTTTCCGGCTGCCGGCCGACCATTGCCCTGTGATGGCGCTTCCCTCGGGCCTGGAAGCGGTCAGGCTGTTACTCTCTCTGCGATAATCCGTTCTTTTCATCAGGATCCTCCTTCTGATTGCTAAAATCAGCGGCCCCATCGATTGCAAAACGGGGCAAAAAAAAGCCAGGTAAGGCAGGCAACGCACAAACCCGTTGCACCGGCCTTCCTGGCTCGGACTTTACTTAAATATTCAGAGTTCTTGAAGCTTAACGAAGTACTGGAGGCGCGATTCCCTATCGCGCATTGTGCTCTGCAATATAGAGGAAGAGCGTCAAGGACGTCAAGATTAAATACTTTTTCCTTATAAAAAGAGGACATGGGACAAAAGGGAAACACGAACACAAGAATCTGCGCGCCTATGAGCATACCAATATCCATACCCATATCTGGGAAGATTCTCATAACGGATGGATGCACACATGAGAATACCCACAGACGTTCCAACCAATCATGCGCGAGAGTGAAAATCATGATACTAAGGAATCCATAAATAACCGAATATTCCATTGGTGGGCAAAAGCCGAAGCCTTGCCCACCAATGCTTTGTGGGAACGGTATATGTCCGGTAATTAATGACGGTCTTAGTAAGGTCTCCTTATCTCACGCAAAGCCGCGAAAATCGAACCCGTAAAAAGCGCCATTTCGGACTGGTCTTCGTGGGCTAATTCAGATCTGGAGCGCTCAGATGGATTCGGACACATTTCCTATTGTGTTTCTTTCATCTTTTTTTTCGCGCCTTCGCGTGAGCCTAAAGCAACAACATTTCCGTTTTTATCCGATTGGCGTAGACGCCGTTACGGGCATAAAAAGGAGCGCTCAGCTATTGGTTTGGACGGCCGCTTTTTTAGCCCTGGAAATGATCCGAAATGCTTCCTCCCCGGAGACGGTCGCCTCCGGTTTAAAAAAGCCCTCCGGCGATAGACCCATGAGTCCAAGTCCTGTGGCTGTGCTTATTTGTTCGAAGAACGGATCGCTGTCTTTTACATCCTTTATGGAGACTGTTTTTTTGACCTCGGGAAGATCGAAACAGATAAAAAGAGCATAGGCAAGGTCCCTTCTGGTTATGGGCCGGTTAGGAAAAAACTCTGTTCCCTGGATATTGGGGAAAACACCCCGGTAAACGGCCGTTTCAATAAATTTATAGTCCTCGCCTGTATAGTCGACATCTTCAAAGGTACCATACTTGTGCAGTTCGGAGCTTCTCTTGAGGATATCCTTATAATAATTGGGAGTTTTCAAAGCAATATCGTCCATTTTGCATAACATTACGGCAAACTGCGCCCTGGAAAGAACCAGGATTTTCCTGAAAGCCGTAACGTCGTTGAATTTGTCGGGATAGAGAAACCTTCCGATTTCATAGATACCGTCGAGCAACCTCAGGGTCGGCCTGGAAACGATCTTTTCGTCCACGACATAAATCTGTCCATCCTTTACGGCCTTTATGATCTCGAAGCCGGCTTCCTCTTTTATCCGCTCGGCGGAAACATGGTTCATGGCGCCGTTTTGGGCAAGCAAAACATCAATTTGATTGGCATGGGAAAGAATGCGTTCCTTTCGGTAGTCGGCGACATTGGCGCCTCTTAGCGCCGTGGCGTCTTTGGCCACGTTGATTCCACCGGCGCATTTAAGGGCGAACATGGTGATCGAAGAAGGAGCGAAGGTCATGAATTTGCTGTGTATGGCTTCAAAAAAGACCCTCTTCCTTTTCGAGACCGGGACGGTGCTGACGATCGCGGAGACTTCCTGCAAGCCGGCCTTGAATTTTTTGATCATGTCTTCCGCCTGAGTCTCACGGGCAGTCAAAACGCCCAGGTCCCGCCAGTACGCATAAACCTCCCCTATGGTTCTGGGTTGGAGGGAAACGACCGTAATCCCGGCCTGTTGCAGCGCCTTGACGAAATTGGGATATCCAATGGCGATCATGGGACGCACCAACACAAGGTCCGGTTTGGCGGCGATGAACTTCTCAACGTCGTCGTGATAGCTGAACACGGGTTTGCTCAGAGCTAGGGGCGGAAAGGCTTCGTCGGGCGAAACCCCGATTATTTCCTTGTCGAGCCCCAGGGAGAAAAGATTTTCGGTATGGGCGCCGTAGAGGGAGATGATCCTTGTAAACGGTTTTTTCACCACAATTCTGGCGCCCGATTGATCCGTGACAACCTTTGTCGCCGCCATGCCCGACCCGGCAAAAGCCGAAAGAGCAAGCAGGGTGAATAACAAAATTTTAAATATCTTTCCCATTATTTTTTCTCCCTGCCCGGAAGCGGTTCCAAGAGGTTGATACCGGCGTCTTTTGCCGTATCCTTTATATGCTGGACATAAATCTGATCCCAGGAAAGGTTCTCCCCAAGACCGTGGATGATGCAATCGGAGCGAACACCCGCTCTTTTGAAGGTGTTTTTCCAGGAGTCATCGGCATTGCCTGCCATATCGTTATTGGCGTGGTCGCCTGCAACAAGCATCAAGGGTTTGAGCATAACTTTTTTGATGTGTGCCTGAGTGACCGCCGAAACAGTGTCCTTAAGGGAAGGAAATCCTTCGACCGTGCCGACGTATATCTGAGCGCCGGGATAGGCCTTTCGGAGCACCTGCTGGAATTCCGCATAGATGCCCGAGCTGTAGAATTCATTCCCATGTCCCATGTAGACTAGGGCGTCGCCTTTTTGCGCCGCCAGCTTGACATCGGAGGAAAGCGCTTTTGCAGCGATATCCATGTCCTTGTGGTAGTCGTACTCGGGTCCGGGTTTCCCTAAAACCGGCCGGCCTATTACCAGTTTGACAAAAGGCGCGTACCGCTTCTTGACGGTGGTAATGGAGCTAAGGCTTCTTATATAATCGCATGCGTCGTGGTACTCTTCCCCCGCGTACACATAGCAGGGCTGTACGATAATGGTTCTAAATCCTTCGTCCTGCAGGTCGGCGATGGTCGCCAGAGGCCCCTTGACGTAGAGGAAGTCTTTGGGGATATCCTTATGTTCGCTTAACCAGTGAGGATCATTCTGCCTCTTGTGCCAGATGTCCCTTATGATATTGGACGTGAAGGCGACACGGACCGCTACACCGGGGAAAGCCTCCTGGACGGTCTTCAAAATGTTGGTGTAGGACACCAGGGCTGAAGGGTAGGTGGTGCCAAATCCTGCGAGGACAATTGCCTTTTTGTCCGGCATCTTGTCCATCGCCATTGCGAAAGCGGCCTGGGAAAATACGATGGCCAGGGTCGGCAGCATGGTTAGAATCCAAATTTTTCGCATGATTTCTCGCTTCATTTTTTTCTCCTCAATCGTGAAAATCCAAACTTTCCGTAATCCGACAAGGGCGAGGAGGTCCGGGCAAAAAAAATCCCGGACCGATTAAAATCGATCCGGGATGTCCCTTTTTTATCCACAGATTAGGTTTTCAGGCGCAGCGCCGTCCACGCAACCGCAGCCCCATACGTCCAGGCAGGTCTTCTGGCTCTCGGTTCATCCTACCGGCCGTGTCTTCCCATCCTCAAAAACAGACAGTGACTCAATACGGCTTTCGTCCCCGATTACAGCGGCGGGCCCGTCCCCGAATCACACGGGGTTCCCTATTAAGCTCCCAAGGAGCGCCTTGACGATTGCAGGCAAGCTTAGACCGAATTCAGAAAATGTCAAATAAAATTATAGAAAACACAAATCTGCCAGGCAAAGCAATGTCTTCCTTGAAACTTTCACAATTTTTTCCGGTGGATGGAGTCTGGTTTTTCTTCTTGACCCTCCCCGGGAAAAATTCTAACCTCCCTTGGACACACTGAGGCGGTAGAGAAAAGTTTCAAGGTAACCTTCCTGATTTCCCGCAGAGGTGGAAGGCATATCCCGGATTGAGTATGGAGCGATCCGGCTCTTTTTCCAGGACAATGTGAAAACCCGCGAATTTTTTCCGACTACAAGGCATAACAGGTAGAGGGCTATGAGGGCGTCAGCCAAAAAACAGGGGGATGCGGCGCAAAGACTGCCGGCCAGTGTGGTTTCAACCGTACTGGCGATTGCACTGGCGGCGACCGCGGTTTGGGCCGCGGGATCGGGTTATGTGAAGATTCCCTTCTGGGAAGTGGTCCGCATCGTCGCCGCGAAGCTAACGGGAAATAGTGAGCTTATCGCCCGCTTGGGTCATATCGCGCCGACAGTGGTCATGGAAGTGCGGTTGCCGCGAATTCTCGCCTCGATTTTGGTGGGTGCGAACCTGGCCGTCTCAGGAGCGGTATTCCAGGGGATTCTGCTCAATCCACTGGCGGAGCCCTACACCCTGGGCATATCGGCAGGAGCGGCTTTTGGGGCTTCGTTGGCACTGCTGTTGAATTTGACCTTCCTCGGCCTTTGGTCGACGCCGGCCTTTGCCTTTGCCGGAGCGGTATTGACACTCCTGGCGGTTATCTACCTGACGGCCGGAAGCGGTGAGCTTTCTTCGGGCAACCTGATTCTTTCCGGTATAATCGTTGCCGCCATTTTGTCGGCCGCAGTGAGCCTGATAAAATATCTCGCAGACGATTCCGTGGGCATCATCATTTTCTGGCTTATGGGCAGTTTCGCCTCGAGGACCTGGGCGGAGGTGGGCCTGCTGGCCGTAACGACGGTCGTGGGGCTGTCGGTTTTTTTCTATTTCGGCCGCGACCTCAACCTTTTGGCCCTGGGTGACCGAACGGCGGGTTCCTTGGGGATTTCGCCACGCAAGATCTCCTTGTTTTTGTTGACCATGGCTTCGCTCACAGCCGCGGTCTGTGTCGCGGTTTCGGGCATAATCGGCTTTGTCGGATTGCTGGTGCCCCACATGGTTCGTTTCGTCACCGGCCCGGACAATCGGCGGTTGCTTCCGGTTTGCGCCCTGTTCGGCGGCCTGCTGCTGCTGTGCGCAGATACCGTAACCCGGACCCTTTTGCCCAGGGAAGTTCCGATCGGAGTTATTACCGCGCTGATCGGGGGGCCTTTTTTCTGTTATATCTACCGCAGACGCCAGTTGCGGGAAAACCGGCGGGCCAAGTGATGTATGAGCTTGAGAATATCGGATTTGGCTATGGCCAGAGGTCTGTTTTTAAGGATCTGAGCCTGAGGTTTGAAGCGGGCCATTTCTACGGCGTGATCGGCCCCAACGGATGCGGTAAAAGCACCCTGCTCGATCTTCTGGCCGCTCACGTGCGGCCCGACCAGGGCAATGTGCGCATGAAGGGCCGCCCGTTGCATCGCCTTGACCGCAAAACGATCGCCCGAAGCATTGCAATCGTACCCCAGGATTTTCGCATCAACTTTCCTTTTACCTGCCGGGAGATCGTCATGATGGGCCGTTATCCCTATATCCCGAGGTTCGCTCAACCCGCAGAGGCCGACCGGGCGATTGTGGAGCAAGTTTTCCGGCAGGCCGATCTGGAGGGGTTTCAGTCCCGCTATGTGCACCAACTGAGCGGCGGTGAGCGCCAGCGGGTGGTTTTCGCTCGCTGCCTGGCCCAGCAGACGCCCGTGATTTTGCTCGATGAGGCCACGGCAAGTCTTGACATGCGCCATACGCTGGGGATGCTGAACCTGGTGGCGGCAAAGGTTTCCGCGGATTCCCTGGTCATTGCCGTAATGCAGGACGTCAACTTGGCGGCCATGTACTGCGACCGCCTGATATGTATTAACCGAGGCGGCGTAGTGGCCGGTGGTCCGCTGGAGCAGGTTCTTACACGGGAGGTGTTAAAAGAGGTCTTCGAGATTCGGGCAAATGTGGCCTACAACGATTATTGCCAGACCCTCCAGGTGGCGTTTAAAAAACAGGCCCGTTCGTGACGCCTCCTGGCTGGCGGGACTTATCATGGCCGCCCGCGGCGCCATCAAAGCTGGGGGTAGCCGGCGGCCAAAACGGCAAACCCGCTGTTTTGGAAAGCGAGAGGTTGTTCGACGATTAATCTTCTGTTGTTCTCTTGGGTTGACGGCCCTACTTACACATCCCGTTTTTCTTAATAATCATCAGGGACAGGTAATTGGGCGGTTCCTCCATAGCCGCGAGCCTCGTGAAGTCGTGCTCCACTATTTGCCCCTCCAGCCCACACCTGCTCACGAAACAAAAACGCTCTTCCAGCCCCTCTTCGCGAAGCTTGCCTAGAATCTGCGGAAAATGTTTATACGTCTTCATAATTACAACATTTTCAGCCATATCAATAGCGCCCGCGAGCCTGTTTGTCCCCTTGGCGCCCGAGACTATGGTCAGGGTTTCTTCGCCTTCCACCAGGGGCTCCCTGGCGCACGCCGCCGCAGCCTGAAAAGACGTGATGGCGGGAACAACCGTGATATTGACTTGGGGAAACCGGTTGCGCACCTTGCGCATAAGGTAGGCGAAGGTGCTGTAGATCAGAGGATCTCCCAGGGTGAGGAAGGCGACGTTTTGGCCTTGCTCCAGTATTGCCGAAACTTTTTCGCAGTTGGCCCGCCAGGCGTTTTCCAGTTGCTCGGCCTTGAAAGTCATGGGAAATGCAAGCTGTTCTACCGTCGCTCCCTCCCTCAGATGTTGGGAAACGATGCTGTAGGCAAGGCTGTAATCGTTCTTGCTCGATGAGGCGGCGAAGACGTGCGAAACTTCCTTGAGAATTCTGGCCGCCTTGATGGTCAGCAGTTCCGGGTCCCCGGGTCCGACTCCGATGCCGAATAATGTGCCCAACATAAGTAACTCCAATCACAAAAGTGAGCCGATTATGGCGATGGCGTTTTCTGCGCCCCTCGTTGTCACAGGGCACTGTTCGCTCTCTTCGACTTCCATGTAAAAAAAAAGCCCTTGATTCCAAACAACTTGGAATTCAAGGACTGCACCCGCTTTACTTGATCCTTGGCAGGGCGCTAACCGGCATCGCCACGTGCCGGGGCGCAAAACCGCGTCAGGCAGGTCTTCTGGCTAACGGATCAGCCTACTCTCCGAACCTTCCCATCCTGCTCGCGCAAGAAAGTGGTAAACCGGATTTCGTCCCCGTTTACAGCGGCGGGACCGCTCCCGAATTTCACGGGATTCCCTTTTAAACTCGATAGCACCTGACGCTACAGTATAAACGCGCTCAATCTACAACCTTGCTAATCGAGGGTCAATCGTAGAATTTGCAGTCCAGAGCTAAAGCATGCTCTAAAATTTCGAAGCCCGGCCAGTTCTTTTACACCAATTTCAGAGTCGGCGTGGGCCTGTGGACAAAATCGGCTCCGTGGCGTGTTGCAAATTTAGCCACATTTCGCGGCACAATATTTTTTTACTCCATCCCATCCACCGTTTTGCAGCAACATTGTCAGTTGTGCGTCACCACTGTTTGCAGTAAAAATTAATTTCATCAGAAAACCTCAGCCCGGAGGCAAGAAAGCCCAAACCATGAATTTGCGTCTTTCCAATCTGGAAATTTTTTAATAGCATAAATGTTTTGACATTCTTCGCGGGCTTGGGCCTGCGGAAACGGGGGAGCACAACAGCCTGACATGATTCGACTCGAAAGTCTGCGCAAGCGCTACGGGAGGGCGGAAGCCCTAAAGGGCGTAAGCCTCGCGGTTGGAGAGGGAGAGCTTTTTTCTTACCTCGGACCCAACGGTTCGGGCAAGACGACCACAATCAAAATTCTTACCGGTCTTGCCGTGCCTACTTCCGGCGACGCATGGCTTCACGGGTTTCACATCGGCAAGCAAAGCGTGGAGGCCAAGCGGCAATGCGGCCTTGTCACCCAAAATATCAATCTTGACAACGAACTGAGCGTGGGAGAAAACCTGCACCTGCACGGGAAACTGTTTCACATGCCCCGAAAGGACCGGGCGGCTCGCATAGCCGAACTTCTCGAATACGTTGAAATGTCCGACAGACTGGGCAGCACCGTAAAGTCGCTTTCCGGCGGCATGAAAAGAAGAGTGATGATAGCCAGGGCTCTCATGCATTCGCCGAAAATACTCTTTCTCGATGAACCCACGGCCGGTCTCGATCCGGCCATTAGACGCCGTATCTGGTCTCTTATAAAAAGTATTCAGAAAAGCGGCGCGACCATTTTTTTGACCACCCATTACATTGAAGAGGCCGAATTCCTGGCTGACCGCGTAGCCTTCCTGGAAAAGGGCAAAATCGTGGCCCTTGACACCCCGCGAAAGCTCATGGACGACATTGGAGCCTGGGCGCTCGACCAGGTCGCCGACGGCGGGATGCAAACGATTTATTTTCGCGATAGAAAAGAGGCTAACCGGCACATAGCTGTCCATGAAGGCGGCTTTTCTCTGCGTCGCGTTAACCTCGAAGACGTTTTCATTTCCCTTACCGGCCAAAAAGTGAGCCGGGAATAAGTGCTGATGAACATCGAGAGAGGCGGTTTATAAAATGGGCCCCATGCTGGCGATCTACCAAAGAGAGATGCTGATCCTTCGCAAGAGGTTTTTCAGGCAACTGGCCGCCATTTCGGTCAGTCCCCTCCTCTATCTGGTAGCCTTCGGATTCGGGATGGGCAAACACGTGAAGGTCGGCGACCATTCCTACCTGCAGTTCCTGATTCCGGGCCTTGTCGCGATGAACAGTATGACGCAGGCTTTCGCCATGTCCAGCGAGATAAACATCGCGCGGTTTTACTGGCATATATTCGAAGAATTTCAGGCCGCGCCGATCGCAAACCTGTCTTACGTCAGCGGCGAGGTGCTGGCCGGAATCACCAGAGCCTTTTTTTCGGTTGTCGTCATTCTGGTGATCGCAGCCCTGTCGGGAGTGACGCTTTCTTACAATTTTTATTTTTGGCTGGCAGTTATGTTGAACGCCTTCGTCTTCTCGTCACTTGCGGTCGCATTGGCGATGCTGGTAAAGTCGCATTCCGACCAGGCGCTTTTGAGCAATTTTTTCATAACGCCAATGGCTTTCCTGGGCGGCACTTTCTTCCCCGTTGCCTCGATGCCCCGATGGGTCCAGTACGTGCTGCATTTCCTGCCCCTGACCCATGCCTGCAAAGCCATACGGGCCGCAGCCTTTGGGCAAAGACCCGTTTATTGGTCCTTTGTTCTGCTCGCAGTCCTGGGGGCGGCGCTGTTTGTGCTTGCCCTAAAATGTGTTAACCGCGCCCGGGAGTAGACGAGGAGCGAAGCGAAGTTTATCCGCGCCCCATTTGAGAGCAAACTACCTTTAAGCACCATGACCCCAACGTTCCAACGACTTGCCGCAAATTGAAAAACAACCGTCTGAAAAAGACGGCTTTTTCTTCCATGACATTCGGCACAGCCTCCCTACTTGCATGCGCAAAGCAGGCAAGGCTCAGTCCGTGATAATAAAAATAACCCAACACAGCACCGATCAAATCTTTCGACCTTACAACTCAATCGCTACCGACGACGCCCGCCAGGTCATTGACCAGGAGAGTCTTTAGCAATAAAAAACGCCAACCCGCATATCTGCAAGTTGGCGTCTTCTTTTGATTTACCTTGAGGGTGAGTGAGCGGGCTCGAACCGCCAGCCTCTGGGGCCACAACCCAGTGCTCTAACCAATTGAGCTACACCCACCGCAAATGTTAAGCCTTTATAATAGCACCGGATGGGAATCAAAGCAAGCACAGACTGCAAAACAACGCACTAAGGCTGGCTCATCTGAAAACCGGCGGCGGCGGCGGCAGGTCCGCGATCCTGCATAAAAAGCTCGTCGGACTTGTCAAAGCTTAAAAGAAAACGGTTCATTATGAGCATCTGAGAGTGGTATTTAAGCACAGCCCTGCGTTTAAGTTTAACTTCCCTTGGGGTTAAATTGAGTACAATCCACTTTGCCCCGTGGTCAGGGTAACCATCGGGAGGATCGAGGCGGTTTCCGGAGCGAGCGTCCTGATTAACGGGCCACCCGTTAAAATGTATCACAAAGGTAAGGATAATGGGTTTAAGATAGGGATATTTAATACTGAACCGATCCAGCGCCTTTTCGAGGAAAAAATAAGTGGAATTGTGGTCAGGATGCTGGTCCAGGGGACCGGTCGTAGCGACTATAGTTGGACGAAACCGCAAAATAACCCTTTCCATTTCGTTAGTGAGATCCCGGGCGCAGTAATCGGCGCGGGGGACAACCATTTCGAAGGCGGGCGGACGATATTTTCGGGTAAACGGCGACCGGTATGGCTCAACATGAACGCAGGACTTTACACGAAGAGCGGTCAATCCTCCATCGGGGTAACCCAAAAAAATCACGTTGCGGGTCTTCATTCCCAGGGTGGTAAGTGCGCTCAAGGCTTCCAGACGGCGAATTTGCCCGTATTTGTTGTAGTCCCATGCAGTCGGATGCGCTGTGTGGTCTTCGAGTTCCACACCTTCGGGGAAGCCATCGCCGTTGGTCATGAAAACTACTTTTACTTTCCCCCCAGCCCGCAGAACCTTTTGGATAAGGCCCCCGGCTCCAAGGGTTTCATCATCGGGGTGGGGAGAAAAAATCATTAGCCGGGTCGAACGGGTTATGAGCGGCTCCAGGGACGTAAGCTCAACTGCCTGGGCGTAGAGTGGAAAAATAAAAAAGGCAAAAAGCGCAATCGCGCATAAAATCTTCCGTCGCACGTTGGTCCCTCATTTAAAATCTGTATCAATTGTATATATAATAACGGTTTGGGATTCTTTACATACACCATAATTATCAAAAGGCAACATTTATTGTCCATAAATGCCTTAGCATAAAAAACTTTTATTAAAATTTCATTTATACGGCTTCTTCTCACAATGTTTCGAACTAAACCGCCAAGGAAAGTTAAAACGTGGACATAAATTGGCAAAAAGCCATAGACGACGCCAATGAAATCTTTCTGGCAGCCCTCCACCGCGTGGATCCGCTCGCAATGCTGGGCCGCTGCCTCGCGGTAGAGGCTTCGGAACTTGTCCTCCGCACCGACTATGAAGTGGCGCGGATTTGTTTGCACGAATTCGATCGGATCTGCGTTTTCGCAATGGGCAAGGCGGCCGCCCGAATGGCCCTGGGGGTCGAGCAGGCGCTGGGCGAGCGCATAACCCAAGGCCTTGTCGCCGTCAAGGAAGGCTGCGCGGAAAACCTCTCCAAACTTTCAGTCCTGGAATGCGGCCATCCCCTGCCCGATCGGCGCTCGACAATTGCGGCTGAACGTTTTTTAGCCCTGGCACAAGGTTTCGATAAGAGGACACTGGCGCTGGTTCTCATTTCCGGAGGTGGATCGGCCGCCGTTTGCGCACCCCGCAAGGGGCTTTCGCTGGAAGAAAAGATGGAAACCACAAAAGTACTTCTCTCCTGCGGCGCCACTATCCAGGAGCTAAACTGCGTGCGAAAGCACCTCTCGGCTATTAAGGGCGGGCAACTGGCTAAAGCTTTGGCCCCTGCAACCGTGGTCTCGCTGATTTTATCAGACGTTGTCGGAGACGACCTGGACGCGATAGCCTCGGGTCCTACGGTGGCCGATCCAACCTCCTTTAGCGACTCCATCAAAGTTATCCAACGCTATGAGTTGGAAAATCGAATCCCTCCAAACGTTTTGCATTATTTGAGGTCGGGAGCCGCCGGAAAGCAGCCCGAAACACCCAAGCCCGGAGACCCAATTTTTAGCCGGACCCAAAACCTGCTCATCGGCACCAACCGACAGGCGCTTTTCGCCGGCAGGGCCCGCGCGCGGCAACTGGGTTATGCGCCCCTTGTTTTAACCTCAAGGCTTACCGGAGAGGCAAAAGAGGCCGCGCTCATGATCTTGTCCATTGGCAAGGACATCGCTTCCTGGGGTTTTCCCCTCGCAAGGCCGGCTTGCGTCTTGCTGGGCGGTGAGACCACCGTCACACTTAGAGGAACCGGCAAAGGCGGGCGCAACCAGGAAATGGCCCTGGCCTTTCTTGCCGCACTCCAACGCTCGCCCAAAGACGCGCAGTCGCTGCTGTTTTTCTCGGCTTCCACCGACGGCACCGATGGCCCAACAGACGCGGCAGGAGCCTTTGCGTCCTCAAAACTCCTTGAGAGCGCGCAACTTGCCGGCCTTAATCCCGAGGTCTTTCTCAAAAACAACGATTCCTATCATTTTTTTGATTCCTGCGCCGGATTGGTTCGAACAGGCCCGACCAAGACCAACGTCTGTGATATTCAGATACTGCTTGCGCTCTAAGAGGGCGTGGTAAATTTTTCTCTCCCCGGGCCGCGAAAAAATAAGAAGGTAAACTAAATCGCACTTTTTAAAAGGCTTGGGCGAGCAACCGGGCAAGAACAAGGAATTCATCGGGTGAAAGCGTTTCCGCACGCCTTTTGGGGTCGATTCCGCCGGCTTCAAAAGCCCTTTTCAACACTTCCGAAGACAGGCCGAAGACGCCGCAAAGACTGTTGCCCAGGGTCTTTCGTCGCTGCTGAAAGGCTTTGCTTACGAGTTTTCTTAAAAAATCAAAACCCGGTCCCTCGGGAGCTGTTTTAAAAAAATCTATTCGCAAGACAATCGAATCTACTTTAGGAGGCGGGTGGAACTGCCCGGGGCCCACTACAAAAAGCTTTTGGACCCGGGAGTAAACTCCCAGAAGCACCGAGAGCACACCGTAGTCCTTCGAACCGGGAGGGGCGGCAAAACGGGTGCCGACCTCCTTTTGGACCATGAAAACCGCTCGGTCGATCGCGGGAAAATCCTCAAGGAGTCTAAAGAGCAGCGGCGAACTGATATTGTAGGGAAGGTTGCCCAGAACCACGAGACGTTTTTTAAGGCTCGCGGAAATACTTTGGAAGTCAAACGATAAAGCGTCCTGGCGGTAGATCGTTGTCTCTTTTTCATTCGTTCGTTCCGCCAAATACTTCACCATTGCCGGATCGACCTCTACCAGGTAAATTCTTTCCCCCTTCCCGACTATAAAACGGGTAAGGGCCCCAAGACCGGGACCGATCTCCACGACAACATCGCAAGGTTCGATTTGAGCGCTTTGGACAATTTTTAGCGCCGTTGCCGGCTGTGCAAGAAAATGTTGTCCGAAATGCTTAAGGGGGCGAGCCTCGCGGTTTTGAAAATAGTCGGCGGGTGTTTGAAAATCGGCCATTTCTCCATCCAGGGACAAGACGCTAGCGCGAAAAGGCGTCAATATCGAGCATTCCGGGCTGAGGACCCAAACGCTGCCAGGTGCGGTAGGCTGCCGCGGCTATCATGACCGCATTATCGGTGCAAAACTTTACGGGCGGCAAATAGAGGCGGAGATTTTCTGCCAGGGCGGCCTGCGCCAGTCTTTCCCGAAGCCTCGAGTTTGCCGCCACGCCGCCTACGGCCGCGATGCTTGACAGACCGCTCTGCTTTGCGGCAAGGATGCTCTTTTCCACCAGCACATCGACCACGGCCTCCTGAAAACTGGCCGCGAAGTCTTGGAGGCTTACCGATCCGATCGTTCCCGGGGCCGATTCGCGGTTGGATCGCACGAAATTGGCGGCCGCGGTTTTTAAACCGCTAAAGCTAAATTCAAGAGAATCCTTATCAAAGCGCGAACGAGGGAAATTAATGGCCTTGGGGTTTGCGCCAAGGGCAAGGTTTTGGATGGCCACGCCTCCGGGATATCCTATGGAAAGAATCTTTGCGACCTTATCGAAAGCCTCCCCGGCCGCATCGTCTCTGGTAGCCCCCAGCAGGAGATTGTCCGAGTCGGGCTCTACCCTGTAGAGAGCGGTATGTCCCCCTGAGACGACAAGGCAGACAAAGGGCTCCCGGGGCATGCTTTCGGAAAGAAAGGCTGCCTCAATGTGGCCGTCGAGATGATTTACCGGGATGAGGGGCTTACGAAGGGCGTAGGCCATGGCTTTTGCAGCGCTTAAACCCACCAGAAGCGCCCCGACAAGCCCCGGACCACGGGTAACGGCAACCGCGTCGAGCTCCCGCCCACAAATACCCGAGTCTTCGAGGGCCTTTTCGATTATCGGGACGATGTATTCGAGGTGCTTTCTTGAGGCAAGTTCGGGCACTACTCCCCCAAAGGGGGAATGGAGCCGCACCTGGCTCGCTATAACACCCGACAATATCTCTTTTCCATCCCTTACGACCGCTGCCGCGGTTTCGTCGCAGGAAGTTTCAATTCCAAGAATAACCATGTTCTCTTTCACACATCATGCAAGTGGAGATCTTTTTATTTTATTGCCATATACACTCTATCAAAGATTAACGGAAGCTCCAAAATTGCCCCTTTAGCCCTCCATCCTTTCGCGTGAGACAAACAGACCTTAAATCAACGCCGTTGGCCGCCCCCCGAAATCAGAATCAATGCTTCTGGAGAAAAATGAGTGCCCCCAGGTTTTGGTCGCCTAAAAAGCAGGGCTTAAATGCCTTAAAGGCGAAAGAAAGAGACTTTTTCGATTTTTAAAACGAAGACTTCAACCATTACCTCCATTTTATCGCACCGACTTTCGCCCAAATCTGCCTTACCCCCTTAAAAAATAACCCCCCAAGACCTATTTTAACCTAAGTTCGACATCATTTGTCTTGACTTGCTCTTAAAATTGCCTGATAAAAATGTCTGATTATGGCGTACACTATCTTTACAGAGGATAAATAATGAAATTTTGGCGAGTTCCCCTCGATAGCGAC
>JBMFHI010000079.1:0-17172 GCA_049976905.1 Syntrophobacteraceae bacterium
GAGGGGGGCGATGAATCGAACAAAGCTGCTGGAGGAGGTGCGGAAAATGCGTTTCGAGGAGATTTACGGCGGATGGCGGAAGCTGTGTGTCAAGTTCTGCAAATTCGCTTATCCGTTTTTCCTTGCGCCATATTGGACCCCATCGAACTGCTCGAAGTCGGAGTCCTGAGTCCACAGGGTTGCTCCATACGTTCGCGCGGTCGCAAGGATAATGCTGTCAGCCATCGGCAAACGGAATTCGATGCTCACTTTTGCGGCGAGAATCGAGATTTCCGCCGAGAGTTCCACAACCGAACCCTGCTGCATGAGTGCTACGGCTTGGAGTGCGTCGGATTCACCGCGTTGCCGGAAAACCACCTTGAAAACCTCATGGATCGTAATGGATGGAACGAGGAGGTCGGTCGCCTTCGCCAAAGGGGTCGAAAAAAACGATGCGTTGGGGCCGTCAGCGAAATACTCGAGCCAGCCTGATGAATCGACTATGTTCATAGCCGGTCGGGTTCTCTTTCGATGGTGGTATCAATTCCTTTGAGAAACCCCTTCATTTCCGAAATCTTTCTGAGGGGAATCATCTCGATTCTATTGCCGTATACAACCATTTGGACCTTCTGACCCGGTAAAAGCTTCAAAGCGTTGCGAAGCCTTTTGGGAATCACAACCTGGAACTTGGGGGAAATTTTAACCGCTTCCATACGCTTGTTCCTTATCGATAAGCTTTTCGTAATGTTTTAGCTCATTGCGTGGTGTTTAACAAGCAGTTCGTCATCGCTTTTGCGACGCCGATGCTCCAGTGGGGAGCCTGTCGCGTACTGTGGATTTTCGCATAGTCTTGTCCTAAAGCAACATGCGGGTCGCAAAAATTAAAAGGAGCTTTTCTTTTTGGGATACCTGCCTGTCTATCTAACAACCGAGTCCAACAAGGAATCTACGGTTTTTGCGATGAGCGCTTGATCGGTTATGAGGGGAAGCATAAGATAAAGGGTGGCTCCAAGCGGCCTGATGAGAATGCCTTTTTTTAGCATATCCAAGCAGATGCGCCTGGCGCGCTCCGGGCCGGAGATGTTTTTGTCTTCGGTCAACTCGAAAGCCGCGATCATTCCAAGGCAACGGACGTTGGCTACGCCCGCAACTTCTCTTAAAGGCTTGAGACTTTCGGCCAAAACCTTGCCTCCGTCGTGTGCCTTTAGAACAATATTATCTTCCCTGTAAATATTTAGGCATTCGACGGCCACGGCGGCGGCCAGCGGATTTCCGGCAAAGGTATGGCCGTGGTAGAACGTGTGATCGAGGGGTTGGTCGGCGAAAGTATCAAAGATTTCTTCCTTAACCACAGCGCCGCTTATGGGCAGGTAGCCCCCGGAAAGGCCCTTGCCGATACAGACGATGTCGGGATCAATGCTTGCGTGCTCGAAGGCGAACATCCTGCCGGTTCGCCCAAAGCCCATAGCGATCTCATCGACTATTAGAAGCACACGGTTTTTGCGGCAAAGTTCGGATAGTTTTCGCAAACACTTTGCCGGATACATTTTCATTCCGGCCGCCCCAAGACACATCGACTCGACGATTACGGCCGCAAGTTCGTGGGCGTGCTCCGTTATCCTGGCCGTGATTTCATTAAAGCATTGCATGTCGCAGTCGGTTTCCGGTTGCTGATTGGGGCAATCCGGGCAGTTGGGGGTCTTTAGCTTGTGGACCGGAAATAGAAGGGAGCGGTAGGGGGCGTGAAAATCGGGCAGATACCCCACGGACATAGCCCCTATGGTGTCGCCGTGATAGCTTTCTTCAAAAGCGGCAAACCGCGTGCGGCCCGTCTCGCCCAAATTATGCCAGTATTGAACCGCTACTCTTAGCGCCGCTTCCACAGCGCTCGCCCCGTCGCTTGCAAAAAGCGTCCTTCGGCCCGAGTCGGGGAAAAGCCCCGCGAGGGATGAAGCCAGTTCGACGGCGCGCGGGTGTGTGAGGTTTCCAAGGATGGAGTGCTGAAGTTGGCTCGCCTGGCGGGTTAGCGCCCTCACCAGTCTGGGGTTGCCGTGGCCAAGGTTGCAGGCCCACCAGGACGAGATCGCATCGAGGTAGCGCTTTCCCGCCGCATCGTATAGATAGACGTTTTCACCACGCACAATTACCGGAAAACCCTCTTTTGTCGCGGAGTGTTTGGTGTAAGGGTGCCAGAGGCTTTCCCGGTCCATCCGCGTGTAGCTCTCAAACGTTTTCGCGCCGTCCTGGCCCGCGTTGGAAGGATCCTCGGGCATAAACAGATCGGCTTGCAAGGAAGAACGGAGTTTGGCGCTGCTAAGATCGGGCAGGTAGGGGATTTGCCCCAAAACGGGCGTCTTTGCCAATCTCGAGATGGTTTCCACGTTGTCCTGCTCGATTTCTCCCCAGCCGGCTTTGGTTTGGCAAAAGATGATTCCTTGCAGAGTAAGCCCCGCGCGTTGGAGTTCTCTTACGGAGAGCATCGTGTGATTGATGGTTCCAAGACCGGGGCGCGCCACAAGGATTACGGGAAGCTCCAGGGCGGTCATGAGATCGAGCATGGCGGTAGTCTGAGAAAGGGGCGCAAGCAGCCCCCCAGCGCCTTCCACGACCACGCAGTCGTGTCTTTGTAGAAGGTTTTGGAAAGCTTCCACGATGCGCTCGATCGAGATTTCGCGGCCCGAGCGCGCCGCCGCCAGATGGGGAGAACAGGCAGGCTCGTAAATATAGGGAACCATGTCGCAAAGGTCTTCGGGAGGCGGACTTAGTTCGGCCATGCGAAGACAAAAGTCCAGATCCGGGCTGTGAAACCCTTCCCGGGACTTAATCGCTCCCGTCTGAACAGGTTTCATGGGCACCGCGTCCCTCCCGCCGGCTCGAAGTGAAATCAGCACCGCGGCGGCGGCAACGGTTTTTCCCGCATCCGTGTCGGTGCCCGTAATGAAAAATCCCCTGTTCGCCTTCATATTTGCTCCCCGAGCTGAATTTAGAGGATAAAGGGTCCTCAATGTCTTATGTGGGCTTAAGCCTGCCAACTCTTTCATTTTTTACGCGCTCTAAGATATAGAACACAATAGGTTGCGGTAACGCCCCCGCCGGGGGCTGAAAAATTTCTATCATAATAATCGGTAAGTTCGAGCAGTTCGCTGCGGTTAAGCCGGTTGCCCTGAGTCTCGGAGCTTGCGGTAACGCCCTGCCTGTTTAGACTTCGCAGGAATTCGCGGGCCGAGCCGCAGGTCTGGCAAAGCGTTTCGACCCGGCTTTCATCGATGCTAAGATCTGCGGCTAAAACGGCTTCAAGGATTTGCTCCACGGAGGGAAGTCTCACGGATGCGGGCTTGTGGGGAAAAAGTCCAGCCCTTGCCTCGTGGAGTTCTTCGAGGGTTCCCTCCACCATCAGGGCCGCAACAAGACTGCCTTTTTCCATGAGCATCGAGCCGATTCTGCTTAGAATTTCGCCTGCCGGAGTGATCCAGTGCAGGGCCGAACTGCTGGCGATAAGCGAAAATTGGTTCCCGGGGGAAAAACGCATGGCGTCGACGACGTGCCAGCGGAGCCTGCCGCACTGGCCGATGCGCCTTCGGGCCGAATCGATCATTTGAGCCGATATGTCGAGGGCCTCGATTGTAGCCAGAGGGAAACGGCCGGCCAAAACTTCGGTAAGGTGTCCGGTGCCGCAACCGATTTCGAGGATGCTCTCTATTTGCTCGGGAGGCGGAAACAGGCCAGAAAGTTTTTTTGCCACGGCCCGCTGAGCCTCGGACTCCAGGTCGTAGGTTTTTGCGGCAGCCCCAAAACGGGCTGAAATCGATTGGGAGGCCAGATTTTTCACAACTGCTCCAAAAATTTTGCGATAGGGCGGGAAATATCCTCCGGGCACTGTTCCATCAAAGAGTGGCCCGCGGAAGGCAGCAGTTCCAAGTGGGAGCGCGAAAGATTTTGATGGAGGTAGCGGCCTGCTTCCCACGGTACAATCATGTCCTTTTGTCCGTGAATTATGAGGCAAGGATGGGGTATGGAAGAAATATCGCTGCGAAAATCGGCGGAGGCCAGATATTTGAGACCCCAGGCAAGCGAGTCGACTCCAGCGCAAAGGGCGGCCTCCGTTCTTTGGGCCAAAAGGTCTTCCGCGGCTTCCAGCGGATAAAGAGCCCTTGAAATAAAATCCTTTAGCACCGCCTCGGGGGTTTTTTGAAGCCCTGCAATCATGGCGCGCAAAACCGCCGGCCTAACGCCGCAAGCGTATTCTTTTTGCGAACAAAATCTTGCGGTGGCGCTTAGAAGAACAAGGCCCGCACATTTTTCGGGATATCGGGCCGCCGTCTCGATGGCCGCAACGCCTCCGGCGGACCATCCGATTATACAGGCCGGATCGCTCCATTTATCAAGATGAGCCGAAACGGCGCGGGCATACGATGAGATTTTTTCATCCCCGTCGCGCCAAAGTTCGCACGAAGCAGGACAAAGAGATGCAACGGGCCCGCGCATGCCGATCTTTTCGGCCAAAGGAAGAAAAACTTCCTCTCCGTGCGCCCAGCCGGAGAGGAAAAGAATCGGGTGGTTTTTCACCTGCACGCCTCCACGATTTCGCGCGCCGCCCATTCGAGATCTTGCGCGCCGTGGTCAAGTGTCAGGGAAAGCCTCAGCCGCGCGGTCCCTTCCGGCACCGTGGGCGGGCGGATGGCGACGGCGAGTATCCCGCGTGCTTTGAGTTTTTCGGCCGCCGCGAGCGTTTTCGCGTTGTCGCCGATAACTACCGGAATGATCTGGCTTTGGGAGTTGGAAACATCAAGGCCTCCCTCCCGCAGCCTCTTTCTGAAAACCGCCGCGCGGCCGAGCAGTTCCGCTCCGGGGTTTTGCGACTTTTCGATCACCTCAAGGGCTCCGATAGCGCTTCCGACCACCGAGGGCGGAAGGCCCGTGGTGTAAATAAAGGATCGTGCCCGGTTTACGAGCAGGTTTCGCAAAGGCGCAGAACATGCGGCAAAGCCCCCGTATCCGCCAAGCGCCTTGCTAAGGGTCCCCATGGAAACGTTTACCCTGTCTTCCAAACCGTAGTGCCGGATCAAACCGCTTCCGCCCGGACCGAAAACCCCGGTGGCGTGGGCTTCATCGACCATTGTCATCGCGTCGTAGCGGGCGGCAAGGCTCGCTATTTCGGCAAGCGGGGCGATGTCTCCGTCCATGCTGAAAACAGATTCGGTTACGATCAGCCTGCGCCCGGAAGCCGGACATTGTTTGAGAAGAGATTCGAGATGCTGCGGGTCGTTGTGGCGAAAGCGCTTGAGGTTGGCGCGGCTTAGCGCCGCCCCGTCGATTATGCTCGCATGAGCCAGCTTGTCGGCTAAAACGTGATCGCCTCGCCCCGCCAGGGAGGCGATAATGCCCGCGTTTGCAAGAAAGCCGCTGCCAAAAACCAGGGCCGCCTCGTAGCCTTTTAACCCCGCAAGCCGCGACTCGAGTTCTTCGTGGGGGGCAAGCGTGCCGGTTACAAGCCTCGATGCCGCAGCCCCGCAGCCATGACTTTCGAGATATCTTCGGCTTGCCGAAACGACCTCCGGGTGGTGCGAAAGCCCAAGGTAGTCGTTTGAGGAAAAGTTTAGAAAAGTTCTCCCGCCGATTTCAATCTTTGCGCCCGCGCGGCCGTAAACCGTAAGGCGCCGTTCCAGACTTTTCCGGCGCAGATGCTCGAGTTCTTCCTCTATCCACAGCTCGGACTTCATAGCTCGACCTCGAGGTCGGAAATCATCTTCAAGTCCCGGTCCACATCTTGGCCCGCAACCGTTAGGAGGTGTCCGGTCATCATCGAGTTTGCCCCGGCAAGAAAAATCATGGACTGAAGATCTCCCAGGTGAACGCGCCCCGCGCAAACCTTTACTTCCGCCCTGGGATTGGTTAGCCGAAACATGCTGATGATGCGCAGGATGTCCAGAGGCTTTAGAAGTTTTGCCTTTTCAAGCCGTGTGCCCGAGATGGGAATGAGAAAATTTAGCGGGATGGACTCGACATTTTCCCGAGAAACCGCCAGGGCGAACTCCACCCGCTGCTCCAAAGATTCTCCAAGGCCCAAAATCCCGCCGCAGCACACTTCCAGACCGGCTCTCCTGGCGGCTCTAACCGTTTCGAGACGAATTTGGTAGCTGTGCGTCGAACAGATTTTGGGAAAATAACTCGGAGCGGTTTCAAGATTGTGATGAAATCTTTTAAGACCCGAACTTTTAAGCCGGCACAGCTGTTCATAGTCAAGGCACCCAAGAGAGGCGCACCAGTCTACCCGCGCGTTGGGATTTTGCGCGATCGCCTCGCACAGCCGCTCCACTCCATCGTCGGAGAGCGCGCCCCCGCTCGTTACCACTCCAAAGTGCGTAATGGGTAGTCTTGCGGCCTCCTCGAAGTTTTTCGCCAGCTCCTCCTTGGAACAAAGCGGATGCACTTCGGCCTCGGCGCCGTGGCAGGAAGCCTGGGCGCAAAAAGCGCAGTCCTCCGAACAGGCCCCGCTTTGCGCGCTAAAGATCGAACAAAGCCCGACCCTGTTTCCAAAATGGCTCTGGCGCACCATGGTCGCGGCCGCGAAGATCTCGCCCAGATCTTCTATCGGGGATTTCAAAATATGGAGCGCCGCCTCAGCCGATATCGGTTCGTTTTTTTTGGCCGCCTGCCTGATTGCTTTGCGTTGGGCATTTGCCATGCGATGAGCACCTTCCTGCGAGTGGGAGTCGGAACCGTTAACCTTATTTAGGTGTTAGGTTAACTATTTCGTGTTTTCTAGCACAATTTCCGGGCGAAGATAAGAAAATTCAGCAGGCGTGGGGGAAAAAATGGGTAGGACAATTATCTTGTCAAGGGGGAAATTAAAGTTTATATAAATAAATTGTCAACCACAGGCGATCCCTGTGGTTTTTCATTTTTAAGCATGGAGCAGCCAAGAATGATCAGTACATCGAATATAGCCCTTTCCTATGGCAAGCGAGTCATATTTAAGGACGTAAACATAAAATTCACTCCCGGCAACTGCTACGGACTTATTGGGGCCAACGGCGCGGGCAAATCGACCTTTCTAAAAATTCTTTCCGGCGAAATTGAACCCGACAAGGGCGATATCATCGTTGCCCCCGGCAAAAGGATTGCGGTTCTTAGCCAGGACCAGTTCGCCTTCGATGAGGAGACGGTTTTTAACACTGTCATAATGGGACATGCGCGGCTGTACGAAGTGATGAGGGAGCGGGAGGCCATTTACGCAAAACCCGATTTTTCGGAAGAAGACGGCATCCGCTCGGGCGAGCTGGAGGGGGAGTTTGCCGAGTTAGACGGCTACGAGGCCGAGTCGGAGGCCGCGGTGCTTCTAAACGGGCTTGGGATACCCGAGGAGATGCGCTCCAAGAAAATGAAGGAGCTCGAGGGGGGCGATAAGGTGCGGGTGCTGCTTGCACAGGCGCTTTTCGGAAATCCCGATGTGCTGTTGCTCGATGAGCCCACCAACCACCTGGACTTAAAGTCGATAACCTGGCTCGAAGAGTATCTCATGCGCTTTCCCAATACCGTCATAGTGGTTTCCCACGACCGGCATTTTCTAAATCAGGTCTGCACGCATGTGGCGGATATCGACTTTGGAAAGATACAGCTCTACGTGGGCAATTACGACTTTTGGTATCAGGCCAGCCAGATGTCCTTCAGGCAAAGGCAGGACGAGAATCGCAAAAACGTTGACAGGGCAAACGAGCTAAAGGAGTTCATCCAGCGCTTCGGCTCCAACGCCTCCAAGGCCAGGCAGGCCACTTCCCGAAAGAAACTGCTCGAAAAGCTGACCCTGGACGATATGCCGATTTCTTCACGCAAGTACCCTCATGTGGCCTTTAAGCCCGAGCGGCCCTGCGGGAATGTCATCCTGGAAATAGCCGGACTAACCAAGGCCGTTGACGGCATGGCGGTTTTTAGCGATCTTAACTTCAACGTTAACAAAGACGATAAGATTGCCTTCGTGGGGGGCAACAGCCTCGCTAAAACCACGCTTTTCCAAATTCTGGCCGGAGAACTCGAACCCGACTCGGGTCACTTTCGCTGGGGAGTTACGATCACCCCGTCCTATTTTCCCAAGGAAAACAGCTCCTATTTTCAAAGCGATATGAATCTTATCGAGTGGCTGGGCCAGTTTTCCCCTCCTACCGAGGGAGAACAGTTTGCCCGGGGGTTTCTGGGTAAAATGCTATTTTCAGGCGATGAGGCCCTTAAAAAAACGAGTGTCCTATCCGGGGGCGAGAGGGTGCGCTGCATGCTCTCCAAGATGATGCTTGCCGGCGCCAATGCCCTCATTTTGGATGAGCCCACAAACCATCTCGATCTCGAATCGATAACCGCGCTCAATAACGGACTCATAGCGTTTACGGGGGTGCTGTTGTTTTGCTCCCATGACCACGAGTTCGTATCCACTGTGGCAAACAGGATAATCGAGATCACCCCGGGTGGCATCATCGATCGTTCGATGGGTTTTGACGAGTACTTAATCGACGCGGAGGTTGCGTCCTTAAGAGATGAGCTGTGTCATGGCCACTGCGACCTGAAGTTATAAGCAAAACCCTTTTAAGACGTTTGAAGCTCCGGGGGCGGAGGACAGCCAATGTCCATGGCCGATCCCGTTTGCGGATGGCGAAAAGAGATCCGTTGGGCGTGCAGCAGGTAGCCGCAGTCACCGGGAAGGGCATCCGGGTTGCGGATTGCGGTTCCTGCCGCATAAAGCGGGTCTCCCGCCAGGGGGTGGCCAGCGAAGGCCAGATGAATTCGAATCTGGTGGGGCCTTCCGGTTTCGATCCTGATTTGTAGAAGTGAAGTGTCTCCCCTGGGCTCGAGGAGCCTGACGTGGCTTAGGGCCTTTTTGCCGTTTGGGCACGCCGAGTAGAGGGTTCCCAGTTTGGGATGGGCAACGGGTCCTATGGGGGCGCAAATGGAGAATTCTTTCGCGGTTGGCACGCCTGAGGCCAGAGCCCGGTAAATTTTAATTATTTCGTTATCGCGAAAGGCCGCGCCGAGCAGCGAGCGCACACGTTTGTTGCGGGCAAAAAGCACCACCCCGGAGGTTCCCCGCCCCAGCCGGTGCACGGGCGTTGCCTCAGGCCGGTCTTTTCGCACCAGGGCAAGCAGGGTGTTATCGAGAAACCCCCCGGAGGGCAGGGTAGGCAACCCCGAAGGCTTTGCCACGACGAGCAGGTCGCTATCTTCGTATAAGAGGTCGAAGGTTAGCGGCACGTCCGGTTCGTCCCAGGCAGGACGGCGCCAAAGGATGCTTTCCCCTGGTTTTAGATAGATTTCGCACAGCACCTGGCGGCCATTACAAAAGATTTCGCCTCCCTCGATCCGATCGTGCCAGACGGGTTGTTTGGAATGAGGGTATTTTTCGGCCAGATAGGCTGAAAGAGCAAGCCCCTTGCCCCAGGTTTCCACCTGTTCCCGGTAGGTATACCCGCTGTTTTTCATCGCTTAAGGCTCCTCAAAACCGGCTTTTGGCTTAAGAAGCCTGGTCATTACCCTGTCCAGGGCATTTGCGAAACGCTGTCCGTCCTTTTGAACGAATTCTTTTGGGCCCGGGGTAAGGGCGCCCGCTTCGCGCAGGTTCTGCATGAAGTTGCGAATCGAAAGGCGCTCGCCGATATTGTCCTCGGTAAAGAGTACTCCCCGGGTGCTTATAACGATCACGCCCTTGGAGACGAGGGCGGAAGCAAGCGGGATGTCCTGGGTTATGGCTACGTCGCCCGCTTTGGCGTTTTCGGTTATATGCATGTCGACGGCTTCGGGGTTTACGCCGATCCTGCGGGTGGAAAGGAAGCTCGATTCGGGAAGGCTGATATATTTATTGGCGACAAAGACGGCCATGATACGCAGCCGCTGGGCCGTGCGGATTATAAGCTCCTTGATCGTTGCCGGGCACGCATCACCATCGACCCATAATGTCATTGTCCATCACCTTACCTTTCTGGTCGCTTGAAAGTGTTGCCGGCCGGGCAGTGTTATTGATTCCGGCTCACGCGAAGGCGCGAAGGCGCGAAAGGAAAGATGAAAGAAACACAATACGAAATGTGTCCGAATTCACCTGAGCGCTCCATGCCTGAATTAGCCCTCGAAGACCAGTCCGAAACGGCGCTTTTTACAGGTTCAATTTTCGCGGCTTTGCGTGAGATAAGCAGACCTTAAGCCAACGCCATTGGCCGGCCGGGATCAACAGCCTTTACCTTCGGACCTTTAACAGACAATCTTATCATTAAAGTATTTTTCGGCAAACAGGATATGGCTGCTAAAAGAAGCCGATGAAGGCATGGGAAAGTTGTAGCGATATTGACTATCCAAGGAATTGCGGCTGAGTTAGAATAAAAAATTATGGTCAAACTCAAGTTTGTGGGGGACGCTGATGAACGGAAAAGACGACTTCATGGCCACAGCCAGGGGATTTATGAAAAGTCGGATAGTGCTTAGCGCTGCCGAACTCGACCTTTTCACTAAAATCGAGGACTCATGGGATAGTGCCGAAAAGATAGCCGAAAAATTTGGCTGGGACAAAAGGGCGCTCGAAAGGCTAATGGACTGTCTTGTGACCTTCGGGCTGTTAAAAAAGAACGGCAAAAGCTATTCGCTAACAGAGGAAGGCGCGGCGTACTCGGCAAAAAATGCGGAGTCTTCCCTCCCGATGCTGCTTCACATGAAGCGGCTGTGGGAGACCTGGAGCGGCCTGACCGACATTGTAAAGCATGGGCCGGACTCGGAGTCCAAGCCTCCCGTTCCCATGGACATGGATGTCAGGAAAGCCTTTATCGGGGCTATGCACGCAATTGGCAGGAACCTCTCGGAGCAAATCGCGGCTTCCCTGGATCTTAGCGGCTACAGGTCGCTGCTCGATATCGGAGGGGCGTCCGGGACATACACTTTAGCCTTTCTAAGGCGAAATCCACAACTTCGGGGGGTTTTATTCGACCTGGCCGATGTCATTGGGATGGCTCGCGAGCGGCTTTCATCCGAGGGGTTGCTCGAACGGGTCGAACTTGTGCCGGGAGATTTCTACACCGATGAACTCCCCGGGGGGTGCGATCTTGCGCTTCTTTCCGCCATTATTCACCAAAACGGTTATAAGCAGAACGTGGAACTGTTCGCAAAAATCTACCGGGCTCTGGCCCCGGGGGGAATGCTTCTGATTCGTGACCACATTATGAATGAGGAGCGCACCTTTCCGCCGCAGGGCGCGCTGTTTGCCGTGAACATGCTGGTAAATACCCGGGCCGGGGATACCTACACTTTTAAGGAAGTCGAAGAGGCGCTGGGGCAGGCGGGCTTTAAGGACGCGAGGATGCTTCGCAGCGGAGAGATTATGGACTGTGTCGTTGGGGCCGTGAAGCCCAGGTGACAGGGAGTCGATTTAAACTTAAGAGGATCTGGACAGGGGCGCGAAACGCGCGCTTGTGTCCCTTCGGACACTTCTAGAGGAGATGGTTTGATAAAAGTTCTCCTGGCTGACGATCATGACATTGTGAGGGCCGGGCTGCGCCGGGTCGTTGAAGAAAGCGGGGAAATCGTGGTAATTGCCGAAGCCTCCGACGGCAAGCAAGTGCTAAGGAAGGTAAAGGACGAATGTCCCGATGTCGTGGTGGTCGATATCTCCATGCCGCTTCTGGACGGATTCGAAGTCATTTCCCAGCTCCATTCCCAATACCCCCAGGTGCCCGCGCTGGTTTTGAGCATGCACGAAGAGGAACAGTATGTGGTTCGAGCCATAGGCTTGGGCGCCAAGGGCTATATTTCAAAGCGTTCAGCGCCCGAACAACTTGTGAGCGCGATACGCAAACTTTACTCCGGCGGGTTTTATCTAAGCGAATCGGCGGCGGAATCGGTTGCCTTCCGACTGGCCAGGGGCAACCGGGAAAAATCGCTTTTGGACACTCTTTCCAACAGAGAGGTCCAGGTCTTGAGACTACTGGCCATGGGACAGTCGGTTCGAGAAATTGCCGAATCTTATTCTCTAAGCGCCAAGACGGTAAATACCTATCGGTTTCGGCTGATGCAAAAATTAAATATTCGAAATATCACGGAACTAACCCGCTTTGCGATCCGTAACAAGCTCATCGAACTCTAAAAGGGGGAGGCGGCAGGCAGCAGACCGGTGAAAGACGAAAACAAAACAAAGCAACAGCTTATAAATGAGCTTGAGGAGCTTCGGCTTCGCCTTGAGGAATGCGAAGCAGGTAAAGCGCCAGGCGATGGGCGCGGCCGCGGGGAGCAAGTCGAGGCTGCGACGGCCGGGTACGGCGGAGAACTGATAGAGGCCAACCTGCGGCTAAAACGTGAGATAGAGGACAGGAAACGGGCTGAAATCGAGCTCAAGCGAATCAAGGAATATCTTGAAAACGTCATAGAAAATTCCGCCGATGCAATCGGCATAGTGGACAGGTACGGCAAAGTCATTCTATGGAACAGGCGCGCGGCTGAAATCTATGGCTACGAGCAGGAGGAATTGGCGGGAAAGACCGCCTTCGTTCTCTATGCCGATGGCGCTGAACTCGACAGAATGCTCAAGGAGCTTCGAAAAAACGAGTTCGTGCGCGAATTTGAGATCCTTATGAAAAAAAGGGACGGCAGTGTCGTTCCGATGGATCTGTCGCTTAGCCTGCTTAAAGACGAGATGGGCAAAACGATCGGCAGCGTTTGCGTTGCAAGGGATTTATCCGGGCTAAAGCGCAGCGAGTTGGCGTTAAAGGCGGCAAGAGACGAACTGAGCCGCTACTCCAAAAACCTGGAGCGTCAGGTAAGGGAAAGGACGCGAGAAATCACCGGTATACTCGAATATACCCCTTCGGTGGTATACATAAAGGACAAGTACGGGCGTTATTCGCTCGTAAATTCCCGTTTTGAGGAGTTATTCAATATAAAGGGCGAACAGGTGTTCGGCAAAACCGATCGCGACCTTTTCCCCACGGAAATCGCCGACCGGTTGCGCGCCTCCGATATCGAGACTCTTGCCAAACGCCGTCCCTGCCAGATCGAGGAGGCTGTCCCGCGTGATGACGGTCTGCACACCTACCTTTCTGTCAAATTCCCGCTCTACGACGAACAGGGGCAACCCACGAGCGTGTGCGGGATATCCACCGATATTACCGAGCTAAAGAAGGTGCAGGATAAGCTGAGGCTTTTGTCCGCAAGCATCATGAACAGTCAGGAAAAGGAGCGAACCGCCATAGCCCGGGAACTCCACGATGAGTTGGGGCAGGTGCTTACCGCTCTTCGCATGGATTCGGCGTGGCTGCTAAAAAGGCTTCAGGGTAATGACGCAACCGGGGCTGAACGTGCCCAGGCCATGTGCCGCCTGGTGGATAAAACCATCGACGATGTGCGCAATATCGCCCTTCGGCTTCGTCCGGGAGTCCTTGACGATTTGGGTCTGATCGCCGCGCTGGAGTGGTTTGCCGCCGATTTTGAAAAACGTACCGAGATAGTCTGCGTCTTTCGGCATCTAAACGTGCAAAGGGTCGATAACATTGTCGCCACGGCCGCCTATCGTATAGTTCAGGAGGCCCTTACCAATGTTGCCAGGCATGCCCTGGCCTCTCGTGTGGATGTAAGTCTTAAGCGAAGGGGAAAGCTGCTCCTTTTGACCGTTGTCGATAACGGAGTTGGGTTTGAAGTCGGAAAAATTGACGAATCCGAAGCCTTGGGGATAGCTGGAATGAGGGAGCGAGCCACTCTTGCCGGGGGGGCACTGGAGATTCGATCCAGGCCCGGCAAGGGGGTCAGAATGCAGTGTAAATTGCCCGTGTAGGATAAATGCCTACAAACAAATGAGGAAAGTCTTACGCAAAAATCAATAAGTCTCCAATTATCTTCTTTATGTTTATCCTCTATAGTGGCCAGCGTTAAATCCGATCCTCAGGGGGCAGGGTAGAGTTTTCTTTTGGCTTTGCATGATACAGGCGAGCCCTTTGGCGCATGCACGGCTTTTGCGTTGCTTTATACCGGATTGACTTTGCTAAAACTTAAAACCTTAAAAGGAGCGACAACATGTCCAAACGTCCTGTTCGCGTAACGGTTACAGGGGCCGCAGGCCAGATTGGCTATGCACTTTTATTCCGCATTGCCAGTGGGGAGATGCTTGGCAAGGACCAGCCGGTAATTTTGCAGATGCTTGAATTGCCGATAGAAAAAGTCCAGCAGGCCCTCAAGGGCGTTATGATGGAACTCGATGACTGCGCCTTTCCGTTGCTTGCGGGGATGGTTGGAACAGGGGATCCGAAGGTGGCCTTTAAAGACACCGATTACGCGCTTCTTGTCGGTGCAAGGCCCCGGGGCCCCGGCATGGAACGAAAAGACCTGCTTATGGAAAATGCCAAAATTTTCATTGAGCAGGGCAGGGCTATGAACGAGGTGGCTTCACGCGATATCCGCGTGCTTGTAGTGGGAAATCCGGCCAACACCAACGGCTGGATCGCCATGAAATCGGCCCCCGATCTGCCTTCGACCAATTTTACCTGCATGCTTCGCCTCGATTACAACCGCGCCCGCTCGATGCTTGCCAATAAACTCGGAAAACCTGTCGAATCGGTAGAAAAGATAACGGTCTGGGGTAATCATTCCCCGACCATGTATCCCGATATTCGCTTTGCCACGGTGGATGGAAAACCCGCAAAGGATCTGGTGGACCAGGCCTGGTACCGGGATGAATACATTTCGACGGTAGGAAAGCGCGGCGCGGTGATCATTCAGGCAAGAGGGCTTTCTTCAGCCGCCTCGGCCGCAAACGCCGCCATTATGCACATGCGCGACTGGGCCCTTGGCACCGACGGCAAATGGGTGACCATGGGGCTTCCTTCCGACGGTTCCTACGGTATTCCCGAAGAGGTCATGTACGGGGTTCCCGTGACCTGTACGGCGGGCAAATATGAAAGGGTAAAGGGGCTCGAAATCGACGCTTTCTCACGCGAAAAGATGGACGCCACCCTCAAGGAATTGCTCGAAGAGCAGGCGGGCGTAAAAGATATGGTTTTTTCTCACTGAGAGCTTGGAAGGAAAAGGTGTATGACGCACGAAAAACACGGCATGCTGGTCTCCAGGGGTAACGACGAGTCCGTAGAGGTAACCAATCCTCTTAAGATTCAGGACTTGACCTTCAGGGACGGTCATCAATCGCTTTTTGCCACGCGTGGGAGAACCGAGGATTTCATCCCAATCGCCGAGCAGATGGATCAAGTCGGTTTCTACTCCATGGAGGTATGGGGCGGGGCAACCTTCGACACCATGCACAGGTTTCTTGGAGAAGACCCCTGGGAGCGGATCCGGACCCTTAAAAAATACATCAGGAAAACTCCGTTTTCCATGCTTCTAAGAGGCCAAAACCTCGTAGGCTACCGCAACTATGCCGACGATCTGGTTGAAGCCTTCGTCGAGCGGGCATGCGAAAACGGCATGGACATCTTCCGCATTTTCGACGCGCTAAACGATTACCGCAATTTCGAAACGGCGGTAAAGGTAGTCAAAAAAAACAATAAGCATTTCCAGGGAACGATCTGCTTTTCTCTTACCGAGTCGCGCATGGGCGGACCCGTCTACAACCTGGAATATTACCTGAACAAGGCCAAGGCCCTGGAGAGCATGGGCGCCGACACGATTTGCGTAAAGGACATGGCCGGCCTCATCAACCCCTATGACGCCTACACCCTGGTAAAGGCGCTTAAAGCGACCACCAAAATCCCGATCCACCTGCACAGCCATTTTACTTCCGGAATGGCCGACATGTCCTTGTTAAAAGCTATCGAGGCGAACGTGGACATAGTCGATACATGCCTGTCTCCATGGGCCTACAGGACTTCGCACCCGGCCGTCGAGCCTCTTGTGGTGACATTGCAGGGAACCAACCGCGCCACGGGGCTCGATCTCAAACTGCTTGCCAAATGCAGCGAGCATATGGAGGCGATTTCAGCTAAGTATAAGCACCTGCTCGATCAAAGAATGTCGATCATAGACATCAATGTGCTGCTTCATCAAACCCCGGGAGGCATGCTCTCCAACCTCGTCAACCAGTTGCGGGACATGGACGCCCTGGATAAACTCGACGAGGTCTTTAGGCAGCTTCCCATCGTAAGGCGCGAACTGGGCCAGGTGCCTTTGGTGACGCCCACAAGCCAGATCGTGGGTATTCAAACCGTAAACAACGTCCTTTTCGATACCGATGAAGAGCGCTACAAGATGTGCACCGCGCAGGTAAAGGACCTTTGCTATGGGCTCTATGGGAAAACCGCGATTCCCATCGACCCGGAAGTGCAAAAGAAGGCCCTGAAGGACTATCCGCGCGGTGAGACGCCCATCACCACAAGGCCGGCCGATGTTCTTGAGCCTGAAATGGACAAGGCGAAAAAGGAAATCGAGGGTCTGGCGAAGGATCTCGACGATATCATTACCTATGCCATCTATCCGACAACGGGTAAACGCTTTCTGCAGTGGAAATACGGCGCTGAGGAAATGCCCGCAGAGGTCAAGGCCAAAACCATGGAACAGGTTAAGGCCGAAGACGAGCTGGTAAAGAAGGCCAAAGCCGGTCAGCTGATCGAGAAGCCCAAAAAGGAGCTGCCCCCCAAGGGGCCTGCCTCAAGGACTTTCAATGTTTTTGTCGACGGAGACTATTTCCAGGTCGAGGTCGATCCCGCGGGCGGCACTTCCGTATTGACGGGCATCGCGCCGGCCGCATTCGCTCAAGGCCCGCCTCCGGCCGTTGGTGTGCCCGTGCAACCGGTTAAGGCCGCTTCGCCCAAAGTCGAGGCCGCCCCGGCGCCCCAATGTGCCCCCGCTGCTCAAGGGGCCGCGAGCGGCAAACCCGTTTTAGCGCCCATGCCCGGTATGATCATTCGCTATGAGGTTGAGCCCGGAGCGAAGGTAAATATGGGAGATGTGATCCTGGTGCTGGAAGCCATGAAAATGGAAAACTCCATTACATGCGATGTCTCGGGTTGCGTCAAGGAAATCCGGTGCAAGGGCGGAGACAGTGTTCAGAAAGGGGATATCCTGGCAGTGATCGGCTGATTTGGGCCTTTCCTGTTGTGCTGTCGGGTGGGCCAGGCTGGATGCGGCCCAAAAGGATTAAAGGAAAAGAGGGTTTACTTATGGTTGAAATTCGTTTTCATGGGCGTGGCGGCCAGGGGGCTGTCACCTCAGCCGAACTTACAGCCCTTGCCGCGA
>JBMFHI010000080.1:0-16878 GCA_049976905.1 Syntrophobacteraceae bacterium
CTCTACTTTTGCCTTTGGCCTATCCGGTTCAATGCCTGGTCCAGATCGCTTCGAAGGTCTTCGAAATCCTCGCATCCAACCGAAAGTCGAACCAGTTCATCAAAGATTCCAGCCTCACGCCTTTTTGCCGGCTCTATGCAGGCATGGGTCATCGAAGCGGGGTGTTCGATAAGGGATTCGACCCCGCCCAGGGAAACAGCCAGACCGATGAGCCGCACGCTGTTCATGAGGGTGATGGCGCCTTGAAGTCCGTCTTTTACCCCGAAGGAGAGCATGGCGCCAAAGCCGTCCATTTGACGTTTGGCCAATTCATGCTGTGGATGCTGGGACAGACCCGGATAGCTCACCCAGGCGACTTTAGGATGGGCATCGAGAAATCCCGCAAGCTTTGCGGCGTTTTCCTGGGCTCTTTGGACCCTAAGGGGCAGCGTGCGAAGCCCCCTCAGTATCAACCATGCCTGATGCGGGTCCATCGTGTTTCCAAAAAGGCTTGCCACCTTTTTTACCCTCTCGTGGTGCTCTTTATCCCGAGCAGCTACCAGACCGCCGATAACATCGGCATGACCGTTTATAAACTTTGTCAGGCTGTGAATGACGATATCGGCACCGAACTCGATGGGCCTCTGCAGGTAGGGGCTGGCAAAGGTGTTGTCCACCGCGAGAAGCGCGCCCTGTTCTTTTGCTATCGCCGCAGTCCCCGCAAGGTCGGTGAGGTTCATACTGGGGTTCATGGGAGTTTCCACAAAGACCATACGGGTTTGCGCGCGCATGGCCCTTTGGATCTCGGAAAGCTTCGAGCTATCCACAAAGGTCGCTTCCACTCCGAAACGGCTCAGTTCGGTTTCCAAAATCACGCGAGAAGAACCGTAGAGGCAGTTGGAGGCAACCACATGATCTCCTCGGCTTAAAAACGAGAGGTAGACCGAACTTACAGCCGCCATGCCGGAAGCCGTGGCAACCGCCCCACAAGCCCCCTCGAGGGTTGCGATGGCGTCTTCCAGAGCGTTTACCGTAGGATTATTCAGCCTGCTGTAGATGTAGCCCGGTTTTTCCCCGGAAAATCGTGCCGCCCCGTCCTCAACGCTTTTAAAGGCGAATGTGGAGCTTTGGAATATGGGAACGGACACTTCTCCATAGATGCTGTGTTCAAGGGAGCCGGCGTGAATAGCGTTGGTTGATTTTCCTAATCGCTTCGTTTCTTTTTTACCTGTTTTCATTTAAGTCCCCCTGCAGGGCTTCATAGGACCACCGCCAGGCGCTTCCGCCACAAGCCCCCGGACATCGGCGCGCCGCGCCGACAAAACCTCTATCTGATTTCCGAATTTAATGTCCTATAAAGTTGGGTCAATGTTATCAATGTCGTGGGCAAGGATCAACACTTTCTCTTTTTGCAGCAGGACTCTTTCCAGCGTATCTGGCGCTGGAAAGCGACGCTCAATAAGGGGACATCCATGGTATGGGATCCTCGGGAGTGTCCCAGGTTGACCATTTCACACTGATTCTTTCGCGCTTGCCCTATTACCCACTCTGACATTTTATCATACCGGAGGTGCAAAATGGCTTCGGCAAAGATCGCAATAACTACGGATGAGATTACGGTGCACCGGCTTGATCGGCTGGTAAAAGATCGGATGTTTCCCAACCGGAGTAAAGCGATCCAGGATGCAGTAGAAGAAAAATTGGATATCGCAATGCAGAAATGCAAAATTTAAAGGGCGTCCTTTTTTAAACGGGCGCACATAAAAAAAGATGCGCCGCTGTCTAAACAGCGGCGCATCGGAGCACTTTTCGGTTAGGGTCCCGTTAGACCGGGAGCGCAACCGCTAAATCATACGATCGGAGATCGCTATTTGTACCACTCGCAAGGATCTCCAAGCGGAACTACGAGGCGCATCATTGCCCAGTCGCCGCCAACATCGTTCTTCGTCAGAAGTGCGAAGTTGTAGGTGAAGAGCAGACTGCAGGGGCCGAAGTTGTAGCCTACGATCGGGCCGGCGGTCCAGTTAACAGCGCTGGTACCGGGAAGATAGGTATAACCCAAATCGGTCATACCCTTGTCGTTACCAGTCTGCATCTCGCCTTCAGCGCCAAGACCGAAGGTCCACTTGTCCATGGTATAAGTAAGAGTGTAGTCCGAGGCCAGCTCGTTACCGTTCTGGTAATCGCAGTCAGTATCCTTGGTCCAGAAGGTATACTGAAATTCGGCGCTGACATTCCAACCACCATAGAGCCAGCTGATACCAACAACAGGCGTGAAGGAATAAGCATTGGTGGACGACCAGGCGTAGACGTTCGCCGGTACACCGCCAACGGTCCTCTTGCTCGCCAACAAATCAGCGGGATTTTGGTTATTCGCCGCCAAGCTGTTGCCGGGAGAAGTCGTGCCGTCATTCATGCCGATGTCGAAAGCTGCCGACACATGAAGGTTGCACGGGATTTCCCAGGACAGAATGAAGGGAACCAGGATGGTATTGTACGCGCCCCACTGGGAACCGGTGAGGGAGAGCGGACCTTCCTCGTTTAGCCTCAGAGTCGTGTAATCGAAAGGCTCGGCGATGGCGCAAGCGTAGGTTGCTCCGAGGATGGGGCACATTCCCGGGTTCCACAACAGAATGGGCACATCGACATAGCTATTCAGCTTGGCAGCTGCGTTTGTGGTACCGGCGTTGCCATAGGCCTTCCAATTACCGGTCCAGTAGAAATCGTTAATGAAATACAAGCCTGCGGGCGGCAAAGCGCCAGCGGCCAAACCTTCATCGGCGCCACGAAGATGCCAGTCCCAGAGTTCTTCAGCAGATGCGGCACTGACAGCCATCAGAACCGCGAGGCAAACACAAACCGCCATAAAAAACTTCTTCATCTCTTCCTCCTCGAAGTAGATAAACGAACAATCTTCCAAAGCAGGGCAAGCGAATCGCACCCTTCCAAATTATTTCCGCACTGCACTCTTAATCGGGCGGCTTCCACCAACACCTCCTCTCAGCCCTGAATCGGCAGACGCATTGGCAAATAACGGTGAATTGCCCCATAAGCCATTATCCACAGCGCCAACCTTTTGCGTAAATCGCAGCAACCCATACCCATAAAACTGCCCCACCAGGCACAAGCCGCTACGTCTCCTTGCCTATAACAATTTTGCGTTGCAGTCAAATTAAATTTTGCAAAAAACTTTCCTCATTACGTCGACCATACACGCGATAAGCTACAATCATTTGATTAAATAGATATTTTTCATTCTACACATTATTTATACAGGAAAATTTTCCCATCCTCCCGACCCGGACCGGCCGCCCTGCCCAAAGACTTCCCTTACAATAAAAATAGGACGGGCGCGCACCTGCTCGTGCATTCTCCCGAGGTATTGGCCTATAATCCCGAGCACGAAGAGTTGGATACTGCCCATAACCGTTACGATCATCATAAGGCTTGCCCAGCCCTGCGGGGTCTTTCCCACAAAAAGCCACGACCACAAAATATAGACCAAAAGCACGAGACTGCAAGCGGCAAAGGCCAGCCCGGCCCAGCTCGCAAGAGCCAGGGGCCGAACCGAGGATGCCACGATTCCGTCCAGGGCAAGTTTCATCAGGCGCCAGAAAGGATACTTGGTTGTACCGGCGAAACGGCCGTCGCGGTCGTAGAGAATAGGAACCTGCCGAAAGCCTACCCAGCTCACCATGCCGCGGATGAAGCGTTGGCGCTCGGGCATCTGCAAAATTATTTCGACCACGCGGCGGGAAATGAGGCGAAAATCGCCCGTATCGACCGGGATGGGTACCTCGGTGAGTTTTCCAAGAAAACGATAGAAAAGCGAGCAGGCAATCCGCTTGGGGATGCTGTCCCCCGGCCTGCTTCGGCGCTGAGCGTAGACGACATCGGCCCCTTCGTCCATCAAAGCGAGCATGCCGGGCAGCAGTTCGGGCGGATCCTGAAGGTCTGCGTCCATTATCAGCACGCGGTCTCCGCCGCAGTAATGCAGACCGGCGGAAAGGGCGAGTTGATGGCCGTGATTTCGCGACAGCTCAACCACCGTCAGGGAAGAATCCTCCCGGCTCAGTTCGAGTAAGCGATCCAGTGTCGCATCGGTAGAGCCGTCGTTTACGAAAACGATTTCATAAGTCTTGCCCAGAGAATCGGCAACGGCTTTAACGCGGCGATAGGTTTCCGAAAGCACCTGAGCTTCGTTGTAGCAAGGCAATAAAAAGCTTACGTAGGGACGTGTCGTGGACATAAAAAACCTTTCCGACCTGTTTTGCGTGTCGCAAAGGCGCGCTAAGCGGCTTGCGACACGCAAAACCCGGCTCCAAGCGTCTTCCCGCTCCATACCTCGTCTTCTGCCAGGATAAGCCAGGCCAGGATGCCGATAAACAGGGCCGTCATCAGGGGACACCAAAACAGGGCGAAATAGTTCCCGAAGACCGGGTGAAGCAAAGCGGGCAAAAGACTCATGGAGAGGCAAATAGCAACTGTCAGCCATCCGAACCAGCGCCTCAGGGTTACGGAAAACGCGGCCGGAGCCCAAAGACCAAAAGCCGGAGCCAAGATCGCATAGCTGTTGGCCTCGTTCATGGGGTTAAACAGCATCAGGTAGGAGGAGACCAGGGTGAGAAGCCACATAGCTCGAAAAGGCTCCCGCAAACGTTTGCCCCCCGCCAGCCACAGCCACAAAAATCCCCCCCCCGCCACCAGGCGCGCGGTAACGGATATCGCTCTTGGCAGCTCGATACCGAAGGCGCGCGCTATGCCGCCAATATCGGCGAAGCGATTCTGGTGGACAGCGGCGCATCTTCCAATATTTGCAAAAAACGCATAAAACTGCGCGCTCACATAACCCGCATGGGCAAAAAGAAAGGGGAAAACAGCGAGAGCCCCGATCGCGGTCAAAATACGAAGACGAAGAGGCGCATAAAAGGCCGCGGCCAATAACAACATCACGATGCCAAGAGGTTTAATCCCGATGGATAGAACTATCAAGGCCGCCGCCCACCACCACCTGCGACGCGCAAGCAACGCCGTGGAACACAGCCCAAGACCGGCGAGCAAACCGTTGGCCTGGCCGTTTCGCAATGCCCCAAGGCAGAGCGGCATGGTAAGGAGGGAAGCATAAAAAAAGATGCGGTAAGAAGCAAGCGAGGAGCAGGGAGCATCTAAAGGCCCCGTTTGCCCCATTGCGCTATCGGCTAGCTCTTTACACAGGCTCCAGAGTCCGGCGGAAAGCAAAACCGCTTGGCACCAACGCCACAAGATATCGCCAAAGGGAACGGGCAAGAAGTAAAACGGCGAAAACAGCACGGCGAACTGGGGCAGATAGTTCATGCCCCCGGGGCCGGCGTAGAGATTTTTCCCAGCCCACCATGCGCCGGCCGCGGAGCGATAGAGCGGGATCAAAGTGCGGTGCTGCGGGTTTAGCGCAACAAGCACGCTAATTACAAGCATCGGCGCAAACCATGTTAAAATACCCAGCCTTGCCTCGAGCCCCGAAATCTTTTTACTGCCGTTTCCGGCCGGCTCGTCGACAGATTTTTGCACCATCGCATTTCCTCATGAAAGACGTTTATAGATTAGAAAGGCACCAATTTCTCGAACCGGCTCATAGTCCATGAAAAGCTCCTGTGACAGGAGCCCGGATGCTCTCGGATGCGTTGTAAGGTACCACACGGAGCTCTCCTTAACAATAAATTGGGGTTTTTTGGCCAAAATAGACGCCAATACGGAGTAAGTAGTGGCCGAAGGGCCGTCGAGCGCTTTTAAAATGTATTCCCTTCCGATATTGCTCGGGGTGGTGACCTCCTTGGAAATGGGCTTTAAGCCAAGAAGCCATTCGCCCATCTGCCCCCCCATGAAATAGACCGGTTTATTCTTTGGATTAGCCGTTTTCAGATATGCCGCGATTTCATAACAAGGCCCATAGACAAGGGTTTGACCGGCCCCGGCCCTGGAGAGGACGACCTCGTAGGCGGAAGCGATTTGTCCAAGGGGTAGGAGCAGATAGAGCGCGGACAGCACCACAACCAACCGCTTCCACCGAGTTTGGAGAAGACCTTCAAGGAAAAATGCCGAAAAAATTGCCGCAAAGGGTAAAACCTGGATCAGATAGTGTTCAAAAGCCGCTCCGCTCTTTACTATGGAAAAAGCGGTCGCCACGGCGAAAACCGTAAGCATGGCCAGGAATGTTTTAGTCGAATCGGAAAATTCTTTCCTGACGGAGAAAAATTTCGGCGCGCCGAGGAGAAGGCAGGCGAAAATAGGAAAACCCACCAGCAGGCGCGCAGGCTCAAAGGCCGAGCCGATATACTTTCGCATGGCCTGTAGGGAAGACAGTTGAGAATTGGAATAGTTTAGCGGGGCATAAATCACAGAGGTGTAAAAGAGGTGCTCTTTTCCCTTCAAAACATAGGGGATAAAGACAAGCAGAAGCGGGATTATCCCGCCGGCGATATAAGGCAGGAGCCTTTGCCAAAAACGGACGTTCGTGCGGATAAACTTGCCGCTAAGCAGCAGCAAACCACCCGCTACGGCTACATAGGCCAGATTGAGGCGAACCAGGCATGCCAGGCAGATAAATAGACCGGCAAGGAAAAAATCCCTGGAGCGCAGCTGGTCTTTTGACATCACCAGCATGGCCGCCATCAGAGGAACCACCGCAATTATTTCGGAAACCACCCCTGCCCCCGACTCGCTCAAAGTGGAGGTAATTAAGAAAAGCAAGGCTGCTATAAAACCCGTTTGAGCCCCCCGCAGTCTTTGGGCGCAAAGGAAAATAAGCCAGGCCCCGGCAAAGGCGCAAAGAGAGCCGGTAAACCTCACCGCTGGAATCGACTTACCGAAAACAGCTATCGTGGCTGCGAAAAAATAGAACAAAAGAGGAGGCTTAAGGTCCCAGAGCCTGTCGTAGGGCAGGTTTCCGTCTACAATGTCCTGGCCCATGAGCACAAAGGAGCCTTCATCGGGGTCTATAACGTCACCAAATAAATAGGGCAGCCTCACCAAAAAGGTGATAGCGGCCAGGATAAGCAGGATCTTTATCGTAGTGGACCTTTGCATTTTTTGCTTTTTCTCCCCAACAACCTCGCAGGCGCCATTCCTTTGACTTTTCCTACCGCCCCAGGCAGGCGCACAGGGTAAAAAGGATAACCTCGGTGATTTCGCCCGCGGAACCTAGCACATCCCCCGTAACGCCGCCAAGGCTCCTGTGCGCCAACCACCGGACAAAAAGACCGCAGGCGACAGCGGATGCGAGCAAAACGGGGGCTTGCCTAAAACCCGGCAGCAGGGAAAAAACCAAGGCGAACAGAGCCGCGGTAATAACAGAGCCGCGGGTAATATATTCAATGCCGGCCTTGGCGAGCCCGGAGGACCGGGCACAGGAGCTTTTGTAGGCGCATACGATTATAGCAAAACGGGCCAGAGCGGGAACGGCGGCAAGGGCAAGCCAGTTGCCTCTGACAATCAGAGTGTAGATGGAGCAGGTCTTTACAAGGAGCGCCAAAATAAGGGCAAGGGCGCCAAAGGCGCCCGTTGCGCTGTCTTTCATGATTTCCAGCCGTCTTTCAACCGTATAGCCCCCACCGAGGCCATCGGCAAGATCGGCCAAACCGTCCAGATGAAAGCCCCGGGTAAGAAGGGTCATGATGACGCACACCCAGGCGGCAAGAAGAAGCGCGGGCATAAAGGAGTGCAGCGCCAGGACCGCGCTGTAGGCCGCAAGCCCCACGATAAAACCAACGAGAGGAAAGAAGGCATAGCTGCCCCCGGAATCGGCGGGGGTAATCTCCCCGGAAACCGGCAGCCACAAGATGGTCAAAAACGAAAGCGAAAGGGCAAATCTACGCCACACAAAAACCTCGAAGCACTTAGACGGATTTTGGAACGGCTGCGGTATCCGAAGTCGATACCCCCGCCTGCTCGAAAGTAAGAACTTCATTAAAAACACGCACCGCGCCCTCGATAACTCCCATGGCAAGGGCCGCGCCCGTGCCTTCCCCCAGGCGCAGGCCTAGATCGAGAATCGGCTCCAACCCGAGAAATTCCAGCATTTTTCGGTGCCCCGACTCCTCGGAACAATGCCCCGCGAAGGCAAAGCCAATGGCTGCCGGACTCAGCGAGCGGGCGATAAGGGCTCCGGCCGTCGAGATGAACCCATCTATAACGACCGGGCGCTTGTGGTATGCCGCGGCCAAAACGATACCCGCTATTCCACCGATTTCAAAACCGCCGACCTTTGCAAGCACATCGAGTCCGTCGGAAGAATTCGGGCGATTAATCTCTATGGCCCGTTTAACAGTTTGGCACTTGCATTCCATGACGGCGTCGTTTATTCCCGTCCCCCGCCCAACCATAAGCTCCACCGGTTCCCCGGCAAGAACGGCGCCAATGGCCGCGGACGGCGTCGTGTTGCCGATGCCCATATCCCCCGTGCCTATCATGCCGACACCCGTTAAAAAAAGCTCGGAGGCCAGATTAAACCCGTGCACAATCGCCTCCTCGGCCTGGGCGCGGCTCATGGCCGGCCCGCGCGCTATATTTGCCGTACCTCGCCCCACCTTGCGAATGTGAATCCGGTTGCGGTATTCGAAAGCCCCCGGGTCAACGTCTGGAATAATCCCCATATCGACCACCAGCACCTCGGCCCCGGCATTTCGAGCAAGCACGTTTATACCCGCACCGCCCTTAAGAAAATTTTTTACCATCTCGCCGGTTACTTCCTGCGGAAAGGCGCTAACACCCTCGGCTGCCACACCGTGATCGGCGGCCATCACCATGAAGGCCCTTTTGGAAACGTCAGGCCGCAGGGTTTTTTGAATCCCGCAAATACGCTCGGATATCTCATGCAGCCGCCCCAGGGCCCGAGGCGGAATCGCCAGCCTTAAGGTATGCTCGCGCGCCTTTTGCACCCATTCTTCGTCTACGGGCGTAATCTTTTTTATGATTTCTTCCAGGTTCATGCTCTTTTCTCCTTTCGAGGCTTTGAGCCTTCAACAGGCAAAACCCTTGGGCAAAGATCAACCATTCTGTCGCATGAGGCCGCCAGATCGTCAAGTGAGAAAACTTCCAGTGAAAGCGTGCCGCTATAGCCCTCAAGGAAGTTGCCAATAGTTATCCAGTGGGCATCCGCGATGTGATTTATTCCTTTGTGGTCTTTTCCCTTATCGACACCGTGCAGGTGGGCCATGGCGATACGATCGCAAAACAGGGCCGCCTGAGAGGCGATATCGTAGCCGCAGCGAAGCAGGTGGCCGAAATCAAGGCAAACGGAAAGATCGAAGTCCTGGATAAAGGGCGAGAGACGCTCAAGAGGATAGTCGAGGTTTTCAACCGCCGTGCGTCGAAGGTCCATGCCTCTGGCTTCCATGAACCGGAGGCACTCGCGCGCGCGATCGACCCATGCGTTAACATCGGGTTCAACCGTTCCACGGGATGTCCCGGCATCCAGGTGCAAAACATAGCCCGAAGGGGCGAGGGGAAGAGTTCTTTCGTAAAACGAGAGCGCGGTTTCACAATATTTTTGCCTCACGCACCGGTCGGGGTCCGCGAAAAACAGATCCGAGGGCAGGTGGACATTATAGGAGAAGTCCAGGTCGCGGGCCACCCGCGCCATCTCTTGCACCTCGCGCACCGTTGGGAGATTGTCTTCCCTTCGGCTTTCAAAGAGCACGAGTTCGATCTCGTCGAAGTATTTGCCAAGAAACATCACGTTGGGCAAAACGGCGTCCTGAATTATGTAGGATGTCGTAGCAAGGCGGAAAGGAAAAGAGCCTTTGAGCTTGGGAAGATAACGTTGTGTAGTTTTAAAACCTTTTTCCACGCAAAGAGGCGAGGAGGCGGAGACGCTTTGAGCGGGTTCAGATGATTTCTGAGGCAAGTTAAAGGCCGACTTCAGCTCAGCCTGGACTTGGAAGAGTAATTCTTCCGTCCTCTGTTGGTCCGGGAGAGAACCGGACTGCCGGGCAACTTCGAGAAGCCTCTTGAAACTATCTACCAGCAGATCGTTTACCGCCCTGTAGGGTTGTGTGTCGGCACGGTCGCCGGACCAGTGGATGGGCGAAAACGGTTTACCCATTTCCATCAGGACGAAAAGACAGATTTTTTTGACAACACCGGCCAGCCAACCGGTCCTAGGGTAGCTAAAAAGCAACCTTCCCTCGAAGCCAAACAAACCTTGGGGCTCGAGCAGATTCTTATCAAGCGCCTTACGGTAGCCCGTGGTTCCCTTTAAGGCTATGAAATCATGGCAGAGAAGGTTTGCTGTCCTTCCAAGACGATCAAGAAGCTGGTTTCGCTCCAGAAAGGCGAGGTTCATCCGAATGTCTTCGACAGAGCTTTGAGCATCGAACATAATGAAGCCGATTTCGGGCTCTATACCGGCTTCGCGCACCGCTGCCACGGCCCCTTCGTTCGCGCCCGCGCTCGTGTGCTTGCCAAGGCGTTTCAAAACCTCGGGTCTTGCGCTCTCAAGGCCCAGCAGCAGCCGGTTTAGCCCGCCACGTACCAGTTCCTTCATAAGTGCCGGCGTAACGTCGTTTGCCCTGGTTTCCATTCCAAAGGTGATGTTTAGACCTTCGAGTTCGCGAGCGAGATCTACGGCTCTTTGCACCCCCGCCTTGCCGGGACCGACGAAATTGGGATCTACGAAGTAGAAATCCCTTTTCCCAAGGCCGACCAGATGCGAAATTTCGGCCACTATATTTTCCGTGGAACGTCCCCGCCAGGTAGACCGGCCAAAATCAAGGGCCGAAATAAGACAAAAGGAGCAATTGTTGTAGCACCCACGGCTGGCCAGAAGGCTTACCGTATCCTCGTTGTCGAGCGAGGGCCTTAAAGGAAAAGGCAGGGCGTCGGGGCATTGGAGCGGCGAACGCGCGCCTGTAAAGACAGCCTTTCCGTTTACTCTAAAAGCAATACCTTTAACACCCGGCGCACTGCCAAAAAGATTGCCCGATTTTTCCTTCTCTATCTGTTTTGCCAGTTCCACAATCGTTTGCTCGGGTTCCCCCACGACAACGAAGTCAACCGCGTCACAGTAATCCAGGACCTCTTTGCAGACTAGCCCCGGGAAAAAACCGTAGAGGCAGATCGGCGCATCGAACCCAAGCGCTCGAAGTTTGGAAAGCATCCGGAAAAGCGCTTCGGTACTTTCCCAGGAGTAGACCGCGTGAACGGCTAAAAAATCGGGCTGTGGGCTCTGGGTCAAACGACCTAGAGTCTGCTCGAAGCCAAAGCGCGCCGCATCGAAAATATCGGCCTCAAAGCCCGCGCAAACCAGAGCGGCGGCCGCATAACCCGTCATCAGGCACGACCAGAGCGGGGTATTTGCTATATCGTTAAAATGGGCCTGGGAAAATTTCCTCGGATGTTCGAGCAGCAGAATGCGCATGGCGGATCCATTAAACCATCACATCGTGATGTCTGATTGCTGATTGTTTGCAACATAGCTTTGGGCGCCGCTATTCATGCAAAACGCCGTCAGTTCGTGTCGTAGATTATCCCAGGGGGACGGATTGAAATAGGTTGGGTAAAGCAGATCCAGGCCAGGGTCGATCAAACGGTCGCGAAGGATTTTTCGGGTAAGACCCGTTCCGGGATAGAGCCTGAGGTTGTTTATAACTACGGCCCCAAGATTTGCCCGCCCGGCATGAACCTCAAAGAGCTTGTCCAAAAGCCGGCGGGTCTGTGCGACGGTTTGCCTATTTTCCCCGGGAAGATTTACCAGGAAGTGATATACGGTAAGCACTCCGGAGCCGGCGGCAAGACAGGCCGCCTTTTCGATCTGCTGGACGCTAAGGTTTTTATCCAGGATTTTCAAGGCATGATCGGATGCGCCGTCGGCTGAAAAATAAAGTGTCGTTAGGCCCGAGTCGCGGTAGAGCTCGAGGCTTTTTTCCGAAAGCCCGTCTTCTCTAAAAAAACCTGTCCACCCAATTTGAAGGCCTCTTCGCAAGATTTCCCTGCAGAGCGCATCGAGGTGATCCTGGGGTTCGTTTACCACGGCATCGGTGAAATGGACGTTTTCAATGGAAAAATCCCGCCGCAGGATCTCGAGTTCATCGACTATCGCTTCGGGCTTTCTTAAGCGCACGCTGCGGCCCTGGAGCACCGGGTAGAGGCAATAGCTGCACTTGTTCCAGCACCCGCGTTTGGTCTCCACGCCCATAAAGGCTACGTAGCGGTTCCTGTTTCCATAGAGACGCGGTTCAAAGAGCGCCCAATCGGGCAGGGCAAGAGAATCGAGGTCCCTGCAATGTGAAATCGCGGCGCCGCTTGATTCCAATCGGCCGTCTTTTCGCCACAAAACACCGGCAACCGCGCCGGGATTGGCGAGGTTTTCAAGAAGTTTTGGAAACAGCTGTTCGGCTTCTCCCGGCACGCCGATATCGACCTGAGGGACCTCCTCCATCAAGCGGCGGGAAAACAGCGTGAAGGCCGATCCGCCCAGCACTATGACAGCCTTTGGAGCATACCTTCTTAGAAGCGCCCCGAGGGTTTTAAGATGAGGGACAAAGGAAATGAGATTTCCCGCAAGGGGATCGAGGTTTCTAAACGACACTGCGGCCACATCGGGCGTAAACGTTTCCAGCAGGCTTACCAGGGCCGGCCAGGGAAAGGGGTCGAGGTTTAAATCCATACCCCTTAGTTCGTGGTCGCCTCCGATTACGGCCGAAATCCTCGCGAGTCCCAGCGGAAACACCATCTCGCCGCAGTCATGCGTCGAGACTGCCTGGACGAGTAGAATGCGCATACCGCTCTTTCCTGTCGAAAAGCACAAGCCCGACGTACTTAACGTAGCCTTGCCTGTGCGTAACGGGGTTTAAGGATAGCCCGGCCCGGCGGGCGGTCTCGTAGACGTCTACGCCGCAAGCCTCAAGGGATGGACGCGCTTTTTTGGGAAACCGGCATCCGCGCTCTTGCGGACACGAAGGGCAAACCGGACATGGACCGGCCCCGAAGGCGAGGGCGTCATAATAGCCTTGCAGAAAAAGGGAGCGTTCGAGGGCCAGAAGCTTCTCGTGAAATTGATCCGAGGGCGGTGAGCCCTGGACCAGCAGAGCGTAGCGGTACCCGCGGACCAGCTCGCGCATCTTGTCTTCGTCCAGGGACGCAGGCGGACAACAAAGGGATTTCCCGTAAAGGGCGCAGCCAAACCGGCACTTAAGCCGGACCCAGGGCTCAATAGAAATATCTGCCGCCTCTAGTACACGGGCAAAAGAAAACCCCTCCCCAAGGGCAAGGGAGGCGAGCATCTCCGGGGGGCCGACCTCGCGGGATTGCCCCGCTGGCCCCGCTTTTGCCACAAAGATCGTTGTATCGGTTTTAAGGTGAAAGAACCTTACGTTTTCAAGCCCCGCGCCGTTTAGCAGGTCGAGCATTTCTTCCAGCTTATAGACTCGTCCGTTATAGGTGTTTATAAGCATATGGAGGTCGTAGAGCGCGCCCTTTACCGGGTCTTGATCGTGGATATCCGAAAGGTAGTCATGGACTAGGAGCGTTCCGCCCGGAGCAAGGCAGGCGGAAAGATTTGCGAGGATCCGGGCGGCCTCCGGGCGGCCATAGGCATGCGCAACATTGGAGATAACGATCAGATCAAAAGACCTGGAGCCAATACATGGCTCGAATAGAGAACCCGCGACCGCAAGGGTCCTCTCCCACGTTTCAGGATCGGGATAGAGCCTTCGGGCGGCACGCAAGGTTTCGGGCAGATCGAAGAGCACGGCCCGCGAGGCCGGCCACTCTTTTAGAAACGACCGGCCCCAGGCCCCGGCCCCGCAACCCGCGTCGAGAATGAGGCCCGGCGCGGAGCCGATAAATGCCTTTATCGGACCCAGCGCCTCGGCCGCCTTAAGGCCCGCCTGAAGATCGAGCGCCCGAACGTAGGAAAAGGTCCTCTTCTGGTACTGCTCCGGGGATTCATCCTCGCAGCGTTCGTTGGCCCGCGCGCCGTCTCGCACCCTCCCCGCAAGCCTTTGCCAGTGGGGGGCAAAGTAGCGCCGATAGAGAAGAAAATCTCCCAGATACCCGGGGCTTTGAGGTACAAGCCGGGTGGAAGCGAGGGGACCGTTTGAGAACGCACCCTCATATTCCACGACCAGGCCCAGGGCGGCAAGGACCTCCAAGAGCCGTGACAACCCATCGGGGTCGTAGCCGGTCTTACCCGCAAGCATGTCCACGGTTGCCGGACCCTGGGCCAGCAGTCCGAAAATGTTTAACTCAAGAGAGGCAAACAGCACTTCGGAATACCAGTAGGCCGTAGCCAGGTCTTCGAGCCTCTGGTAGGTCTCCAAGGCTATGTCGGCATTCTGGTGAACCAGTTTCATAGTGCGTCCATACCCTCTACCGCCTCCAAGCCGTTTTTAACGAAAAAGAATTCACCCGGAAACGCGAAAAAAGCCAAGAGCGAGCTAAAATCTTTATCAGCCCTTCCTCTTTGTCCTCCGCGCCTCCGGGACTAATGTAGCTCTCTATTTTTTCGTCCCTGAGAGCAAATGGCCGAAAAGGTTGGCAGAGCCCTTGTTGGCGCAAAAATCTCCGCACATGGTGCACACTTTCTTGTCCTGGGGCGACCGGCTGTCACGGATCTCCCTGGCTTTGTCCGGGAAAAGGGCGTGTTTAAACTGGCCTTCCCAGTCCATGTCCCTTCGGGCCTTGCTCATTTCCATGTCTCTGGCCCTGGTGCGCTCGGGGTATTTGGCCGTATCGCCTATGTAGGCCCCGAGGCGCGCAACCCTTACGCCTTCGGTTACGTCTTCCTCGTTTGGAAGGGCAAGATGTTCGGCGGGAGTAATGTAGCAGATGAGATCGGCCCCGTAGCGAGCGCTATAGGCGGCCCCAATGGCGGCAACCACGTGGTCGTAGCCCGCTCCCACATCGGTTGGAATCGGGCCCAGCATATAATAAGGAGCGCCGTTGCTCATCTTTTTTTCCAGTATGATGTTTGCCTCGATTTCATCGACCGGAACGTGACCGGGCCCTTCAACCATCATCTGGCAACCCATTTTCCTTCCGATTTCGGCCAGTTCGCAATTTATAAGAAGCTCCTGGACCATCGCGCGGTCGAAGGAATCCCCTATGGCCCCGGACCTCAGCCCGTTGCCCAAAGATAATACGACGTCATATTTTTTTAAAATCTCGACAACTCGGTCGAACCTGGCATACAGAGGGTTTTCCTTTTTATTTTTTTGCATCCAGGCGACCATGGAAGTCCCGCCCTTGCTCACCAGGCCGCCGTAGCGGTAGCCCTGCCGCTCAAGCCTCTCGATCGTGTAGAGATTAATTCCGCAGTGAACCGCCATGAAGGATATACCGTCGGCGCACTGTCTTTCGATAACATCGAAAAGCAGCTCTTCATCGAGCTTATTGGGATCTCCGTAGCGGCGGGCGGCCTCGCAAAAGGCCTGGTACAGAGGCACATTTCCAACGGGAAGCTTTACCGCCGCAAGGACTTCCCGGCGGACCTTATCGAGATCCCCGCCAACCGAGAGCTCCATCAGGGTATCGGCCCCGGCGGCTTCCGCGGCACGAGCTTTTCGCACTTCCGCCTCAATATCGACTATGTCGGTGGACGTGCCGATGCTTGCGTTAACCTTCGAGCGAAGTCCCTTTCCTATGCCCACTATGCTGCAGGGCCGGTTGGTATTTAGGGGAGCAACGATCTGCCCATCGGCAATTCTTTGGCAAATCAAGGCCGCATCGAGCCCCTCCCCCACGGCTATCTCTTTCATTGCATCGGTTATTACGCCCTTTACTGCCAGTTCGACTTGCGAAGCCATGATTTTTCTCCTTACCTCGAGGAATTTTTTCAAGCGCCGGGGCAAAAAAAAATCCCCCGGCGCGCAATAAAAGCGTCAGAGGATTTGCCGTCTCCCCGGGCAATACAGCCGAATGTTAGGTCTTCTGACTCTCGGATCGACCTACCGGCCGCGCCTTCCCGCCGACAAAACTATTGAGGCAGTGGCTTAATGCGGCTTTCGTCCCCGATCACAGCGGCGGGTCCGTTCCGGAATTTCACCGGCTTCCCTTTTACGGCGCAACGGCCAGCATTCGGATAACTTCCAGTTTCACCTGCGTTTTTTAGAAGAATCAACGCATCTTGTCAAGAAAACAAACAAGGTTCAGCCTCCCGCATGTACCAGCAGGATCGACAGATAGTCGGCTTGCACCCGCTCCCGGCGCAATTTTAAAAGATCGGTGCAAACCTCCTGGCCTTCAAGGCCTGCCCGCGACACATAGACCGCACGCTCAAGAAGTCCGGCCTCCCCGATAAGATCAAGGAGCGCGGCAAGCCTCCTGCCCACCTTCATAAGTATCACCGTTCCCCCGGGGGCCAGGGCCTCCCTTACAGCATCCAGATCGTCCGAGGCGGGCACGATCACCACCCGCTCACTGCCCTCGCCTACCGCAAATTCGGCCATGGAGGCCGCGGCGCTAAATGCCGTTATCCCCGGAACCGTAACTACCCGGACGCCGGGAAGCCGGTCGCGAAGCGACCTGACCAGGTATATGTAAGTCGAGTATAAAAAAGGATCGCCAAGGGTTAGAAAGCAACCGTCTTCACCCCTGCCAAGAACCTGGGCCACTTTTTCGGCAGCCTCGGCCCAATGGGAGGACAATTCCCCCCGATCGGCGCTCATCGGGAACACCAGCTCGTGAACCTCGCAGCCCTGCCTCAGGTACCCGACGGCTATGGCAAGCGCTATACTGCCGTTATCGCTTCGAGCCTTTGGAACGAAAACGTGGCTGCATCTCTCCAGCACCTTCGCCCCTTTTACCGTCATCAGTTCGGGGTCGCCGGGGCCAACCCCGATTCCATAAAGGGTGCCGCATGTAACGGATTGATCTTCGCTTGGCATAAAAGCCTTATCTCTATTGGAAAAGTGAAAGCTTACCCCC
>JBMFHI010000081.1:0-16853 GCA_049976905.1 Syntrophobacteraceae bacterium
ACCAGGAGGGCAGGGCGCAGTTCGCGCATCCCGTCCACTGCGGCGGCGAGCCGATCCGCTCAGGGGAACACCCTCCGCGCGTATACTCCGGCCTTGTTCCGGGAGGCGACCATCTGCCTGCCTGGAAGGCTCTTGCCTCTATCGCCGGCATGGAGCCGATGAGCGCCGAAACTGCCGATATTGCCCCCGAAAAGTTTATCCCCCCCTTGATCCCGGGCTTCGATGCGCTTGGCTACCCGGTCGACGGGAAAAGACTTGCCCTGGCCAAGGCTGGTTTCAAGACCCAATGGGGTTTGCGCGCTTCCGATATCCCGCGGTCCCCTCTTATTTTCGAGCTTTTGATGGTCGAATGGATGTTTGGAACAAGCGAATTTTCGGCCTGGTCCGATTCGCTTGCTCCGGCGGTGTTGCCTCCCCTCATGTCGATTAGTGCTAAAGACGCGGTCCGGCTCGGTCTGGTTGACAATGACAAAGTGTCTGTAGAGCTTGTCGGCGGAGCATTCGAAATCGTTGTTTCGGTCTCGGAGAGGACCGCTGAGGGCGTCTTGATCGTTCCGCGCCATAACGCGCTGGAATGGCAAAAGAACCATGATTTCCCCGTTTTTGTATCCTCTGAAAAAATTCATAAAATATGAGATCTGTTCTTATGTTCTACCAGGGAGTAGTGTAATTTTTCCTATTGGTTCTAAAGGAACTGTTTATGGCTATTATCACGATTTCCAGGGGTTCTTACAGCAAAGGCAAGGAAGTGGCACAGCAGGTGGCCGAAAAGCTTGGCTATCGGTGCATTGCGCGTGAGGTCATTTTGGATGCCTCAAAGGAATTCGACATCCCGGAGATCAGGCTTATCAGGGCTATCCATGACGCTCCTTCCATTCTCGAAAGGCTCATGGGAGGAAAAGAAAAGTATGTCGCTTTCTTTAGAGCCGCGCTTCTTAAACAATTGAGAGCCGACAACGTGGTCTATCACGGTCTTGCGGGACATTTTTTCTTAAGCGGCGTAAAACACGCCCTCAAGGTCAGGATCATTGCCGATATGCAGGACCGGGTAAGAACCGAGATGAGGCGCGAGAGGGTGTCTGAGGAGGAGGCTCTGCGCGTTCTGACAAATGATGACGAGGAGCGGCGGAAATGGAGCCGGAGCCTTTATGGAATTGACACCGCCGATCCCTGTCTCTACGATCTCGTTATACACATAAGGGATATCACCGTTGATAACGCGGTCAGCTTGATCACCCGGGTCGCTTGCCTGGACAGGTATAAGACCACCCCTGAGTCGCAAAACTTTATGGAACAGCTCTGTCTCCATGCCGATAGCGCCCTGAGCGAGGGCAAAACGGATGCTGACGCAATTTTTGAAACCGGGCGTATGTGCGTCGCGGCCAGAAGATGAGTGGAGACGGTCATGGCCATTGTCACAATTTCCAGAGGTTCCTACAGCAAAGGCAGGGATGTGGCTCAAAAGGTGGCCCAAATGCTGGGGTACCGATGTTTGGCCCGCGAGGTTGTTCTCGATGCCTGCAAAGAGTTTAATATCCCTGAGGTTCAACTTAGGCGGGCGATTCATGATGCGCCCTCCATCCTTGAAAAATTTACCCACGGCAAGGAAAAGTATATCGCCTATGCCAAAAGTGCCCTGTTAAACCACCTCCTGCTCGATAACGTTGTCTATCATGGACTTGCCGGTCACTTTTTCGTGGAGCGTACCGTGCGTGTTCTAAAGGTCAGAATTCTGTGCGACATGGAGGAGCGTATCCGGTGCGAAATGCAACGGGAGGGAGTATCGCGCGAGGAAGCCTTGCGAGTCCTTGCCGCCGACGACGAGGAACGCCGTAAATGGAGTCTCAGCCTCTATGGAATAAACACTGCGGACCCGGCCCTCTATGACCTGGTGATCCATATAAAGGATGGGACAACGGTGGACGATGCCGCGGGTATCATTTGCGAGGCTGCCGCTTTTGCGGCCTTCCAAAGGGATGCAAGTTCCCAGAGAGCTATCGAGACCTTGGCCTTTACGGCCAGAGTCAAGGCTGAACTCGTTCGAGTCAGGCCCGATGTCGAGGTGAGCGCAAACAACGGATTTGTTCGCATCAGCGTAAAAGTCGCACTGGAGGAGGAAGACGAAGTCGTAGCCGAGCTAAGGAGGGTCGCCGAAGCTATTCCCGGCGCAATCCGGGTAGATATCAAAGTGGCCCGCAGAATCAAGTGGAGTGACGGCAGGCTTTTTCCGTAAAAATAGTATTGTGCTCTCTACGCGAGCGCTAAACGGCCAGGGGAAGCGACACTTCCCGCCCCAAACCGGCGCTCAGGCTGGAAAATCGATTTGCTTTTTTTTCATCTTTTCGATCAGAGTCGTTCGGTTTAGCCCCAGCAGCTTGGCGGCCTTGTTCTTGACGCCTCCTGTCCTCTGCAGTGCATCCAGAATTAAGCGGTTTTCGAGATTGTCAAGCAGTTCCTTAAGATTTATCCCATCTTCGCCAAGTTCCATCAGCGCCGTTTCAGGCGTAGCTGGGATTATTTCAGCAGTCTGCATCCTTTTGGGAAGGTCGTGGAATTGTATTTCGTCGGCGTCGGTCAAGATTACAAGACGCTCGATTACATTTTCGAGCTCGCGGACATTGCCCGGCCAGTCGTATTGCTTGAGGCTTTCAAGGGCGGTAGCTGACATTCTTTTTATCGGCAGGTTCTTTTTCTGGCAGTGCTGGTTTAGAAAGTGGTGCACCAGCAGGGCTACATCGCCTGCGCGATCTCTAAGAGGAGGAACGTGGATGGGGATCACATTGAGGCGGTAAAAAAGGTCTTCACGGAATTCATTTTCAGCGACCGCCCGTTCAAGATCTTTGTTGGTGGCCGCCAAAATGCGTACATCGACTTCAACGGTTCTTGAGCCCCCAACCCTTTGGAACTTCGTTTCCTGCAGAAAGCGAAGAAGCTTTACCTGCAGCTTCGGGCTCATTTCCCCGATTTCATCGAGAAAAACCGTGCCCTTGTTAGCCAGTTCGAACCTTCCCCGCCTTTCTTTAAAGGCGCCGGTGAAAGCTCCCTTTTCGTGGCCGAACAGCTCGCTTTCCAGTAACTCTTCGGGAATTGCGCCGCAATTGATCGGCACAAAGGGCATATCGTAGCGAGGACTCTGGAAGTGGATCGCGTTTGCTATAAGTTCCTTGCCGGTCCCGCTTTCCCCTGTTATGAGCACCGTCGAATCGGTCTTTGCAACTCGCTTTATCACCCCGTAGAGTTGCTGCATGGGAGCGCTTTGGCCGATAAGCCTCTCGAGGCGATGTTGCTCAAGGATTTGCGTGCGAAGAGCCACGTTTTGTTCCTTTAAGTCTTTATGCTCGATCGCCCTTCTCAGCGTCAGGATAATTTCGTCGAGATTGGCCGGCTTGGATAGATAATCGTAAGCGCCGCGTTTTATCGCTTCGACCGCCGTCTCGATGGTTCCAAATCCGGTAAGAACTATTACCGGCGTTTCCGGATAATGCTCGACGAAATAGGCAAGGACTTCCATCCCGGTGATATCGGGCATGAAGAGGTCTGTTAGAACCAGTTTGAAGCTGCTTTTTTGGGCCAACGCAATGGCCTCCTTGCCGCAGGTGGCAACCTCTACCTCGTAACCTTCTTCCTGGAGGCGTTCGACCACAATTTCCAACGTAAGAGGTTCGTCGTCGGCAATAAGAATTTTCGGCTTCAATCCCATGAATTTACCTGGTTATGCGTGAGAGGTCAGGGATAAAGAAAGAGCAATCTCGGAAAAAACCGGCGCTATAGCCCCTAACTTTCATAGGCGTCAGGGCGTCGGTTTTGTAAACGCTCAGTGCAAAGTTTAAGGCAGGCCAGGCAGTCCGAGGTCTGGGCGCCAAGCTTGCAAAAACGGCCGAATGCATCGAACCAGTCATTTCCGGTTCGCGGGCAGATGCTAACAAACTCAAGGAACCGCACGAGTCGCTCGGTTGCGGCAGGATCGATGGCATGCTCGATGCGGCAGGCATTGGCTTCGGCGTCTTTGACGCCAAGTTGTAGAGTATTTGCGAAAAACTCTTTTAGTACCTTGTGGCGGCGGATTACTTCCCGGGCTATCTCACGACCGGTTGCCGTGAGGGTGACAAAACTATAGGGACTGTAGTTAATCAGGCTTCGACCCGACAAAGCTTTGAGGGCACCGGTAACGGAAGCGCGCTGAACTCCCATCTGCTCGGCTATGTCCTTCGCCCTGGCAACACGGTTGGACTGCTCGAGATGGAAGATCACCTCAAGATAGTCTTCCAAACTGGCGGACAAACTCTCGGTGTTTTCGCCGCAGAGCATTTTATCCTCTCCGTTCTATCCAGACATTGCAATGACCGAGACCAATTGCTGAACATTACTTCATCTTTGCCCATTGTGTCAAGCAAATCGCACGGTTGCAAGACCATTCGCCCATTGGTAACAGCAAGGAGGCCGACAACATTGATAAAAATGGATAAATCTGCTTATCTAAGGATTTGCAAAGGCTCCGGGCCAGACGAGCCGCAAATTTTTACAATCAACCAGCTCTTTTTAATTTTATCTCCCAATGGTGTCAATATGATACTAAATCAAGGGCAAAAGGGAAGGACAGATAGAGGGGAGCGGTCAAAAGTGTCGGGCAGCACTCCCTTTGCGATAAAAGGGGAAAAATGTTAACAAATTTTAACAAAAGTTAATTTGCCATGTTTGAAGCGTATGGATACCATGCGCATAGGAATCCGCTTGGAAGATACTGTGTCAGGGCCGCAATGCTCTGATCGAACTCAATGTGTGACTACTGCAAAAGGCAACCAAATGGCTTTTCCACCGCAGGTCGAAGAAAAAAGGGTCCAGGGGCGAAACCCGCACCGAAGGCTGGGCCTTTTGGTATGTACGGTTTTGGGGATGGGGCTCTTAATTTTTGCCTCAAACTTTTTCTTTTTGGGCAAACGGGCGCAGGGGCAGCGCCCGCACTTCGAGATGAGCGTTCCGGTTATCGCCTCTATCGCGCAAAAAGGCGATATCCCGGTATACATAACCGGGCTTGGAACGGTGACGGCCCTTTATACCGCGACCATTCTGGCCCAGGTGAACGGTCAGGTGCTCACAGTCCCCTTTAAGGAGGGCGATATAGTCAAAAAAGGCGCTTTGCTCGCCCAGATTGACCCGGCGCCCTACCAAGCTTTGCTGCTCCAGGCACAGGGTACCCTTGCAAGAGATAAGGCCGTTCTTGCGGAGGCCAAAACAGACTTCAAACGCTACGATATACTCTCAAAGCAAAATTCCATATCCCAGCAGCAAAGAGATGATCAGCAGTTCGTGGTGCAGCAGGATGAGGGAACGGTTAAGCTCGATGAGGGCTTGGTTAAAACCGCCCAGGTAAACCTTGACTTTGCACATATTAGCGCACCGTTTACCGGGCGAATCGGACTGCGCTTCGTCGATCCGGGAAACATCGTTGTGACCTCGAATGCAAGCGCTATTGCCGTGCTGGTTAAAGAACAGCCCATCACGGTCATCTTTCCGGTTCCGGAAGAGGACGTTTCCTCCGTTATGAAAAAGCTAAACGGTGCCGGAAGGTTGGAGGTTGATGCGCTTGACCGCGCCCAAAACCGGCTGATCGCCAGAGGGCGCCTTCTTACCGCCGACAATCAGATCGATACCACAACGGGAACGGTCAGGCTCAAGGCCATTTTCGATAACAAGGATAACGCACTCTACCCAAACCAGTTCGTAAATGCCAGGCTGCTCATGGAAACCTTGCGGGGAGTTACGGTTATCCCTTCGGCCGCGGTGCAGCGAAGTCCACAAGGAACCTTCGTCTATGTCATTGGCAAGGATAAAAGGGTTTCGGTTCGCTGGGTAACTCTTGGTCCATCCCAAAAGGATACGCAGTCGATCGAAAAAGGCCTCTCTCCAGGGGAATCCGTCGTGGTGGAGGGTGCGGAGAAACTAAAGGACGGCAGTACGGTCCGGGTCAAAATAGCGGGTGCGAAGCGAGGCGGAAAGAAAATCTGATGAATCCCTCGCGCACCTTTATTCTAAGGCCCGTTGCGACCACTTTGCTGATGGTGGCCATTTTGCTGGCGGGCGCGGTGGCCTATTATCAATTGCCCGTTTCAGCCCTTCCGCAGGTGGACTATCCTATCATCCAGGTATTGACTTTTTTCCCCGGTGCGAGCCCCGATGTAATGGCCTCAACCGTAACGGCGCCCCTCGAGCGTCAGTTTGGCCAGATGCCTGGTCTAAAACAGATGATCTCCAACAGTTCAAACGGCAGTTCTGTGATTATTTTGCAGTTCAGCCTGGATCTGGGCTTGGATGTTGCCGAGCAGGAAGTGCAGGCCGCAATAAACGCCGCGACCAGCTACCTGCCTGCCGATCTGCCCAACCCTCCGGTTTACAGCAAGGTCAACCCGGCCGATGCGCCGATTTTAACGCTCGCGCTTACCTCCAAGACCCTCACCTTGCCCAATGTCGAGGATTTGGCCGATACCAGACTTGCCCAGAAAATCTCTCAATTACCCGGAGTCGGCCTCGTGAGCATAAGCGGCGGTCAGAGGCCCGCCGTTCGCATAGGCGTTAACCCCGTAGCTCTGTCGGCCTACGGCCTTAGCCTGGAGGACGTTCGCCAGGCTGTGGCCGCGGCCAATGTCGACATGGCCAAAGGCTCCTTTGACGGTCCGAGGCAGTCTTCGCTGATTGGGGCAAACGATCAACTGCTTAGCGCCAAAGACTTTAAACCCATGGTTATCGCCTATCGCAACAACGCCCCCGTGGTGCTCTCCGATGTGGCAAGGGTAAGCGATGGGGCGGAAAATGTGAACCAGGCCGCCTGGATGAACACCACTCCCGCGGTTATCGTAAACATTCAAAGGCAGCCGGGAGCCAATGTCATCGAGGTTGTCGACAGTATAAAGCGCTTGCTGCCCTCGCTTCGCAGCACGCTTCCCGCGGGTGTGAATGTGCGGATTCTTACCGACCGCACCACAACGATCCGCAGTTCGGTGCGCGACGTTGAGTTCGAACTGCTTCTGGCCATAGCCCTGGTCATCATGGTGATCTTTTTATTCCTGCGAAACCTTGCGGCCACTATTATTCCGGGAATAGCGGTTCCTCTTTCCCTGGTCGGCACTTTCGGCGTCATGTACCTGCTGGGTTTTAGCCTCAACAACCTCTCTCTCATGGCACTCACCATTTCCACCGGGTTCGTTGTCGATGACGCCATCGTTATGATCGAAAATGTCGCGCGCTTCATCGAGCAGGGAGATTCGCCCATTGAGGCCGCCCTCAAGGGCTCTTCCCAGATCGCCTTCACGATCATGTCTCTTACCGTCTCGCTCATCGCCGTTCTCATCCCCCTGCTTTTCATGGGAGACGTTGTGGGAAGACTCTTTCGGGAATTCGCCGTAACTTTGGGGGTTACCATCCTTATCTCGGCGGTTGTCTCGCTTACCCTGACGCCCATGATGTGCGCAAAGCTGCTTCACCATACTCCGGAAGAGGAACAGGGCGGGTTCTATAAAAAATCCCAGGTCGTATGGGATAAGCTCAACAACTTCTACGCTAGAACGCTTCGCTGGGTACTCGATCACCAGAATCCGACACTTATAGTCGCGGCGGCAACCCTTGTACTGACGGTCTTTCTCTACATAATTGCGCCAAAGGGTTTTTTCCCGGTCCAGGATACCGGCGTTATCCTTGGCATCTCTCAAGCGTCCCAGTCCATATCATTCCCCGCCATGGCCCGGCAGGAACAGGCCCTTGCCACAATAATCCTGAAGGACCCCGCGGTCCAAAGCCTGTCGACTTTTATAGGGGTAGACGGAACCAACATAACGCTTAACTCCGGCAGGATGCTGATTAATCTTAAACCCATCGAGGAGCGCCGCTTGAGTGCCGTTGCGGTAATCCGCCGCCTGGATGGCGAAGTCTCAAAACTTGGCGGTATCAAGCTCTATATGCAGCCGGTGCAGGACCTTACCGTCGAAGATCAGGTGAGCCGCACGCAGTTTCAGTATACCCTCGAAGACCCAAATACCCGGGAGCTGGATATATGGGTCAAAAAATTTGTAGATGCTCTCAGTAAATCGCCCTTTCTTAGCGATGTGAGCAGCGATCAGCAAAACCAGGGGCTCGCCGCCAGGCTCGACATCGACCGTACTACCGCCTCGCGCTACGGCATAACCCCGCAGTTGCTCGACAATACCTTGTACGATGCTTTTGGCCAAAGGCAGATATCCACAATTTTTACCCAGTTAAACCAGTATCGGGTCGTCCTGGGAGTCGATGAGGCTTTCAAAAAAAGTCCTGGCTCCCTTAAAAACATCTACCTGCCTACCCAGACCCTGTCGATTTCTACTTCGGCCCCGGCAACGCCCTCTATTTCGCCGGTTCCGGTTACACTTGGCCCGGTTTCCCCCGTGGCCTCCGCAACCTCGCCGATAACTTCCTCGGCTACATCGGCCGCGGCTACTCCCAGCGCGGTTACAAACAACCCCACGACAAGCGGTGTGATAACGGGAAATCCCGAAGGGCAAGTTCCTCTGAGCGCGGTTGCAAGGCTCTCCATTTCCACCGCCCCGCTTACAATCAGTCACCTTGGGCAGTTTCCCTCCGCAACCATTTCCTTTAACCTCGCCGCGGGGGCATCTCTCGGGCAGGCTACCGATGCCATCGATGCCGTTTCCCGAAAGCTTGGCATGCCCCAAAGCATTCAGACAAGCTTTCAGGGAACCGCCCAGGCATTCCGGGCGGCCCTTACAAATGAACCGATTCTTCTGCTTGCCGCACTTATTACCGTCTATATCGTGCTTGGCGTTTTGTACGAAAGCTACATACACCCGATTACAATTCTTTCAACCCTGCCTTCGGCCGGTATAGGGGCAATTTTCGCCCTTCTTATCTTTCATTGCGAATTGAGCGTGATTGCCCTAATAGGCCTTATCCTGCTCATTGGGATCGTAAAGAAAAACGGTATCATGATAGTTGATTTCGCCCTTGAGGCCGAACGAAAGGAGGGCAAGGAACCCCGGGAGGCCATTTATCAGGCTTGCCTGCTAAGATTTCGCCCTATTATGATGACCACCATGGCCGCTATCCTCGGTGCTCTTCCTCTTGCCATGGGCAGCGGTATGGGCTCCGAACTGCGCCGTCCCCTTGGGATTTCCATAGTCGGTGGCCTCATAATAAGCCAGGTCCTCACTCTTTATACGACTCCCGTGATTTACCTCTGGTTTGACAGTTTGGCCGTGCGCTTCAAAAGAATCCGATTCGGGAAGCGTTCTGAGGGTAATGGGGTAGGGTAGGGATGAACTTTTCTGAAATTTTCATAAAGCGTCCCGTTGCGACTACGCTTCTGACAATAGGGTTGACCCTGGCTGGAATCGTGTCTTTTCGCGGTTTGCCCGTTGCACCTCTGCCGCAGATTGATTTCCCGACGATAAGCGTTGGAGCCTCACTGCCCGGCGCCGACCCCGAGACCATGGCGACCTCGGTTGCCGCGCCCCTTGAGCGTCAACTGGGCCATATCGCCGGGATAACCGAGATGACCTCGACCAGCACTCTGGGGGGTACGGCCATCGTCCTTCAGTTCGACCTGAATCGAAACATCGACGGAGCCGCCCGTGACGTGCAAGCCGCCATAAACGCCGCCCGCAGTTACCTGCCGGCCAATCTGCCAAGCGATCCGCAGTACCGGAAAGTTAATCCCGCGGATGCGCCGATCCTTGTCCTGGCTCTTACATCCAACATTATTGGTAAGGCGCAGATGTATGACGTCGCTTCCACGATCCTCGCCCAAAAAGTGTCTCAGGTAAACGGCGTAGGGCAGGTATTCGTTGGCGGAGGCGCGCTACCGGCCGTAAGGGTTGAATTAAATCCCGAAGCGGTCAGTAAATATGGGCTGGGCCTAAACGAAATAGCCTCCGCAATTCAGGGCGAAAGTGTCTTCCAACCGGAGGGGCAACTCCAAAACGGGCTTCAATCCCTTGAAATCGTTGCAAACGATCAGCTCCATACCGCCGCCCAATACAGCCAGGTAATTGTCAAATATCAAAACGGTGCCCCCGTGAGATTGTCGGATCTTGGGACCGTCGACGATTCAGTTCAGGATCTGCGAACCGGGGGCGGGGTAAACGGCAAACCGGCAATTATGCTCGTGATCTTTCGCTCTCCCGGGGCAAATATTATCAGCACCGTCGACCGGGTCCGCGCCCTGATGCCCCAACTGGCCGCTCTGGTCCCCAAGAGCGTAGACCTCTCGGTCGTTTTGGACCGCAGTCCGCCCATTCGCGGCTCCCTCCAGCACGTCGAGCGCACTCTCGTTATTTCGGCCATACTCGTCATTCTTGTCGTATTTGCCTTTCTTCGCAACCTGAGAGGTACGATCATCCCGGCCATCGCCGTTCCCGTATCGCTTATAAGCAGCTTCGGGGTCATGTATCTTCTGGGCTACAGCCTGGATAACCTTTCCCTTATGGCCCTGACCATCGCCACCGGTTTTGTGGTCGACGACGCTATAGTTGTGCTCGAAAATATTACCCGTTATATCGAAGAGGGACTCTCCCCCATGGAGGCCGCCCTGGTGGGTGCGCGCGAAATTACCTTTACAGTCCTTTCGATGAGCGTTTCCCTGGTCGCCGTGTTTATCCCGATCCTGCTCATGGGCGGAATGGTCGGGCGGCTTTTTCGAGAATTTGCCGTAACCCTGTCCGTTGCAATAATTATCTCCCTTATCGTCTCTCTTACGACAACTCCCATGATGTGCGCCGCTATCCTTAAAAGAGAAAAAGCAAGGGTGCGCGGCCGCCTCTATAAGGCTTCCGAGTGGGTCTACGAGCACTTGCGCAGGGGCTACGAGGTAAGTCTTCGCTGGGCGCTTCGTCATTCGTTTTTCATGCTTTCCATCACCCTGTTGACTTTGGGGGTGAATGTCGTCTTGTTTGCCTATATCCCCAAAGGGTTTTTTCCCGATCAGGACACAGGACGCATTTTCGGAGGTATACAGGCTTCCCAGGATATCTCTTTCCAAAGCATGGATAAAAAGCTAACACAGGTCATGGACATTATCAGAAAAGACCCCGATGTTGCCGATGTGGTGGGTTTTACCGGCGGTGGGGGCTTTGGCGCGGGCACCACAAACTCCGCTCGAATGTTTGTTTCGCTAAAACCTTTTTCCCAGCGCAAAGCCTCTGTGATGCAGATTATCGGCCGATTGCGTAAAAAACTCGTAAAGGTCGCCGGCGCGCCCACTTATCTTCAGCCGGTAGAGGACCTGCGGGTGGGTGGGCATTTGACCAACGCCGAATATCAATACACGCTCAGGGACGAAAACCTTGCCGAATTAGACGCCTGGGCTCCCCGTGTTGAGGCCGTGGCTCGTAAATTGCCCCAGTTAAGAGACGTTAACAGCGACCAGCAAAACAGGGGGCACCAGACCTACGTTCAAATCGACCGTGCTACCGCTTCCCGCCTGGATATTTCCACCCGGCAGATAGACGAGACTCTCTACGGTGCTTTTGGCCAGTCGATGGTGGGCATAAACTTTACCCCCCTAAACCAGTATGACGTGGTGATGGAGTTTGCGCCCCCCTATCTGCAACGGCCCGATACGCTAAAAGAGGTCTATGTGCGGTCTTCGAACGGGGCCGAGGTTCCCCTTAGCGCTTTTACCCGCTTCATTCAAAACGCTACTGCTCTGCAAGTAAACCATGCGGGGCAGTTTCCTGCGATTACCATTTCCTTCAATCTCGCTCCCGGCGTGGCTCTGGGAGATGCGGTCAAGGCTATCGAAACGGCAACCGAAAAAATGAGAATGCCGGGAACCGTTCATGGAAGTTTTCTGGGCACCGCCCAGGCCTTTAAGGACTCCCTTGCCAATGAACCGATCCTGATTTTGTTTGCCCTGGTTTCGGTTTACATTGTGCTCGGAATCCTCTACGAAAGCTATGTCCACCCGGTTACGATCCTTTCCACTCTCCCTTCAGCGGGCGTGGGCGCTCTTGTGGCCCTTTTGATCTGCCATACCGACTTAAGCCTCATAGCTGTTGTCGGGATCATCCTTCTGATCGGTCTGGTCAAAAAAAACGGAATAATGATAGTGGACTTCGCGCTGGAGGCCGAGCGCAAGGAAGGAAAAAGCCCGGCCGAGGCCATCTACCAGGCGTCTTTGCTACGATTTCGCCCCATCATGATGACGACCATGGCCGCCCTTCTTGGCGCCCTTCCTCTGGCGCTTGGAACAGGGGTCGGCTACGAGCTTCGCCGCCCCCTGGGCATATCGATCGTTGGGGGCCTGATTTTTAGCCAGATGTTGACCCTGTTTACTACTCCCGTGATATACCTCTACATGGACCGCCTGCGACTTTTGCTTTTACGCAGGCGGAACAAAGGTTGCGAAAATGCTCTGTCTAAAACGATTCAAGGCTGAAGCCCCGGATGGATGGAAACTGATCGGACATGCAAGCCTTGCCTTCATGCTGGTAACTCTTTGCGCGTGTACGGTTGGCCCCGACTATGTCAAGCCCAAAACCCAGGTTCCTCTCTCCTACAAGGAACTCAAGGGCTGGAAACAGGCCCAGCCCCGGGACTTCGTCTCACACGGCCAGTGGTGGAAAGTCTTTGGCGACCCTGAGCTTAATGCGCTCGAGGCGCAGGTAAACATTACCAACCAGAACCTGGCCGCCGCCCAGGCCCAGTTTAACGAGGCCCTGGCCGCGGTTGCGGTAGCTCGCTCGGCTTTTTTCCCGGTCGTCTCGGGTGGAAGCTCTGTCAGTCGGTCCCGGCTCGCGAACGGTTTTTCCAGCAGCGGGTCTGCTGTGGGCGCTCCACAGGGTTCCTCAGGAGCGCCCAGCAACGACCTGCGACTTTCGGGCAATGTGGCCTGGGAGCTGGATCTGTGGGGTAAGGTCCGCCGAACGGTGGAGGAAAGCCAGGCCTCGGCACAGGCTAGTCTTGCCGATCTGGAAGGTGTGCGCCTGGCTGCAACCGGTCAGCTTGCCGAGGATTACTTTCAGCTTCGAGCCGAGGATTCGCAATATCAAATCCTAAGCATGACGGTTGCTGCCTATAAGGAGTTTCTTAGACTTACAAACAACCGGTATGCAACCGGGGTCGCCTCGCAGGCCGATGTCCTTCAGGCCAAAACGCAGCTTAAGACCGCCGAGGCCCAGGAAATCGATACCCGCGTTCAGCGCGCTCAACTCGAACACGCCATAGCCTTGCTCATGGGAAAACCCCCTTCGCAGCTTTCCATCCCCGTCTCTCCCCTCGACCTGACGCCCCCTCCAACACCCGTGGGCCTACCGTCCCAACTGCTCGAGCGCAGGCCCGACATTGCGGCGGCCGAACGTCAAGCCGCGGCCGCCAATGCTCAGATCGGGGTGGCCATTGCGGCCTTCTATCCTACCGTTACCTTGAGCGCATCGGGGGGCTTTGAAGCGGCAAACGTCGCACAATGGTTCGCATGGCCCTCACGCGTCTGGACGCTGGGGCCGGGGGCGCTTTCCCAAACCATCTTCGAAGGCGGCCTGAGGCGCGCTGAAACCGAAGAGGCAAGGGCCGCCTATGACGCGAGCGTTGCTAGCTATCGGCAAACCGTGCTCACCGCATTCCAGCAGGTCGAAGACGAACTGGCCGCTCTTCGCATACTGGAGCGTGAGGCCCTCGTTCAGGACGAGGCGGTAGACGCGGCGAAAAAGTCGGTAGCCGTTGAAACTAACCAGTACAAGGCGGGGATAGTAAGCGCCCTTGATGTCATTACCACTCAAACCATCGCCCTTAACGACGAACTGACCGCTGCCTCCATACGCGGCCGCCGCATGGTGGCCGATGCCCTCCTAATTCAGTATCTGGGGGGCGGCTGGCATGCCGACACTCTCTGCCTGTGTTCCCCTAAGGAAACGAGTTCGGCTGCGCGGTGAGTCAAAAACAATTTTCTTGACAGGGGCTGAGGCCTTCAATATATGTACCTGCGTACATATAATCGCCTGTATATATTGGGAGGCCGCACGCATGTCCTTGCCCCACGCACTTCTTGGGCTTATACGCTATCAGCCGGCAACCGGCTATGACTTGAAAAACACCTTCGAAAATTCCATCCATTTTTTCTGGAACGCCGCGCTTCCCCACATTTACCGCACCCTAAAGCAGATGGAAACCCAGGGCTGGATCGTCTCCAATGTCGAACCGGGGGAGGGTAGGCCCGACCGCAAGGTCTACCGGGTAACCGAGGCGGGAGAAAAGGAATTCCTTCGGTGGTTGAATGAACCTCCGGAGAATCCCGAACCGCGTCTGCCGATGCTGGTAAAGGTTTTTTTTGCCCGCCAGATGCCCCTTAGGGAGTTTAAACAGCATCTGGAAAAATGGCGTGCCCACTATACAGGGTTGCTTGAAAAGTACGAAAAGGAGGTTTCCGGTGTCATCGAGCAGTATTCGCTGCGCTACGATGCATCCGAGGACGCCTTCTATTGGCGGCTCACCCTCGATTATGGAATACGCCAGGCACGGATGGTCATCGAATGGTGCGATCATGCCCTGGAAGGCTTCGAGACTCCCTTAAAATCCTCCAACAACTTGGATGCCCATAACCCATAATAAAAAAGGAGATAAACAATGGAAGAAGTCTACCGTAAACTGGCCAAAGTCCTTGATACCCTCCCAAACGGCTTCCCTGCGACCGAAAGCGGCGCAGAGCTCAAGCTGTTAAAGAAAATCTTTACCCCCGAACAGGCCGACCTTTTTTGCGATATGCGCCTTTCCTTTGAAACCGCCGCCGATGTGGCTAAGAGGACGGGGCGCCCCTTGGAGGGCTTGGAAGACAAATTGTGCGCCATGGTGAGGGATGGCCAACTTTTTGGTCTCAATCTCGGTGGAGTATGGATATTTAAGATGGTCCCCTGGGTCTTTGGCATCTATGAATTTCAAAACCAGAGGATGGACGAGGAGTTTGTAAGGCTCAACGAGGAATTTAGCCCTCATTTTGGAAAGCAGTTCTTTACAAATACCCCTCAGTTAATGCAGGTCATTCCCATTGAAGAGCAGATCGCCGTCAAACAGGAGGCCCTTCCCTACGAGAAGGTCTCAACTCTTATCGAAAGAAGTCAATCCTTCTGGGTCCAGGATTGCGTTTGTAAAAAAGAAAAGGGGCTGTTGGGGCATCCCTGCGACAGGCCCACGGAGGTCTGCCTCGCCCTTGCGCCGATTCCCGGGGTTTTCGACAAAATGAAGTATGGAAGGGTGCTAACCCGCGAAGAGGCCTGCGCTTTATTAAAAAAATGCGAAGAACAGGGGCTTGTCCACCTTACCTCCAATTTACAAAACGATCATATTTTTATCTGCAACTGTTGCGGCTGTTGTTGCGGGGTTTTAAGCGGGATAAATAAACTGGAAATTCCGGCATCTATGGTTATCAACTCCCACTATTATGCCGAGATCGATCCGGAAAAATGTGTTTCTTGCGGAGTGTGCGCCAACGAGCGCTGCCAGGTTAAAGCCATAGAAGAAAGCGACAACATTTACTCGATCGTTGCCGAAAGATGTATTGGCTGCGGTCTTTGTATCACCACCTGCCCTGGAGAGGCCATCCGTCTGATTCACAAGGATGCCGATAAACGAGTGGCTCCCCCTGTAAATGAAAAGGCCTGGTTTGAGGAAAGAGCACGGACAAGAGGCGTGGATTATTCCCAATTTAAATAATGGCGGCTTGTAGCGGCCTTGCCTTGTCTTGCAAAAACCGTCTTTGCGGCGGGTTGGGAAACGCTGCCCGCCGCAAGAAATCTCCGGTCATCGGGCCGGGAGTAAAATAGTGGAGATTGCGTGATGGATACCGTACGGATGATCGAAGTAAAGGAAGATATCCACGCCGATAATAACCGGGTTGCAAAAGAGCTAAACGAGGAGTTGACCCGGTCGAAGACCTTTCTTGTTAATCTTATGGCCTCCCCTGGAGCCGGGAAAACCACCACTCTTTTAGCTACCCTTGCCCGAATCAAAAACGAACTTAGCGTCGCGGTTATAGAAGCCGATATCGATTCGAAGGTGGACGCGGAAAAAATAGCGGATTCGGGCATTGAAGCCTTGCAGATTCGAACAGGCGGGTTCTGTCACCTGGACGCCACGATGGTCAAAGCCGGTCTTGCCGATCTCGATTATAGCCGTTTTGAGCTGATATTTCTTGAAAACGTGGGTAATCTGGTCTGCCCGGCCGAGTTTGAAACCGGGGCCCACCTGAACGCAATGATCCTTTCGGTGCCCGAGGGCGACGATAAGCCTTTGAAATATCCCTTGATGTTTTCTGTTTGCCAGGTACTGCTTATAAATAAAATCGATTACCTGCAACTCTCCGATTTTAATCTCGAGCTTTTCAAGGATCGCGTTCTTGCCATAAATCCAGGGATAGCCATTTTCGAAATCTCAGCCAAAACCGGCCAGGGTATCGCTTCCTGGACACAGTGGCTGCTAAACCGTATCAAGGAGGCGATCTAGTGTTCCTGTCCTGAATTTGGATGATATTTCACGCGGTGCGAAAATGCAGGGTGAACACGGCTTTTTGTGCCCACCAACGTAATTAAAAATATCGGCGAGTTTACGGGACGCTACTTCAGGTATTGATCGGATTTAGCCTGCAACGCCATGAAGTCATCCCCAAGCGGCCGGATTTCAACACAGTGCAATCGCCGGCCGCAAGCTTATCAGTCGCCGTATGGAGCTACTCCTGCTCGGGCGCCGATGGTTTTACCCCGGAGGATGCGTTCTGCCTGCTCGAACTTGCAACCGCTCTTACGGCAATGTCTTGTACCTTCCCATAAGCGTTTTCCATCTGTTCGGTTAGTCTTTCGATCTGTTTTCGCTGAGTGGCGATCACC
>JBMFHI010000082.1:0-16508 GCA_049976905.1 Syntrophobacteraceae bacterium
ATAGAACAGCAAATTTTTCATCCCATCGTTACGGAAGAGATATTTTTGCCGTCTGCGCACGCTACCCGCAAGGACACTATAGAGCATGCATTCACTTTCGAGCCTGACAAATCGCAATTAGAGACGCTAAAAGAGTTCTTAATAAAAAAGCGTGATTTTGTGTTAAGCCTTTTCCAAAATGCAAATCTTCTCGAACATGATAGCTTCACTGACCTGCTTTGGGCTCTATCTCACCTTACTGAAGAACTGGAAGCAAGGGCTAGCCTGGATTTACTGCCCTCCTCCGACCTCAAACATTTAGGCGACGATATTCAGCGCGCTTTTATGCTTCTTACCAGAGAATGGATTGCCTACATGCGGCATCTAGAAGAAAATTATCCCTTTATCTATTCGCTTTCAGTGAGAACAAACCCCTTCAATCCAGCCGCCAACCCCGTGGTTTTGGGCAATTGAAAAAGGGGCGGCTGATAAGAGTTGCCGGCTTCGCCATTGCAAACTTGACGCACCGTGGCCGCGCCGACAATAACTGTCCGGGGATGTTGCCAAAAAGCCAACGTTACTAATCCCGGCGCCCCCACCAAGGCCAATGGCGTTGACTTAAGGTCTGTTTGTCTCACGCGAAGCCGCGAAGGCGCAAAGCCGCGAAAAGTGAACCCGTAAAAAGCGCCCTTTCGGACTGGTCCTTGAGAGCTAATTCGGGCCTGAAGCGCTCAGGTAGATTCGGACACATTGCGTATTGTGTTTCTTTCGTCCCTTTTTTTTTCGCGCCTTCGCGCCTTCGCGTGAGCCTAAATCAACAACATTGCTCACCAAGGCTGCAACCCCCTTTAGGCGGAAAGCTTTTCTGTATAAAACTGTCCGCGCAGCTTTAAAGACCTGACATTTTCAGATTACACAAAGTGTCAAAGGAAATATTCGAAATTCCAGCAGGCCGAATGTCCCGCTTTCTTGTGAAATCTTTTAAATTCACGATTTAAAGGGCTTGTGGGGTGTATGGAACAAGACTTGCTCAAAACAAAAACTCGGAGGCTCAATGACCCCGTTGGCGGATAGTTAAAATATCACTCTCAGGTGGCTGTCTCATCATCAGGCTAAAAAGAAAGGGAGTAACTCATGGAACACGCTACTTCAAATCTCATCACCTCAACGTTGCCGTTCTTTTTGCTGATCGTTTTTCCTTTTCTCGCTGCCCTGTGCATCTACCAGGTCCGATCTCTTCCCGTGCAGTCCTTTATCGTAACCGTTTCAGGCACCCTGCTGGCAGCCGGAGCCTTGCTGCTGGTGCCACGAGTGCCCCTCAGCCTCACTTTGGCGCCGTTTTGGGGAATCGACCCTCATGGTATATTAAGTTGCGCGGACCTCCTCTTACTGTGCGCCATTCTCTATCTTGGATTCAAACTTCGCGATCCGGTGATTAAAGTTCTTTCGGTAATGCAGATATCTCTTTTGGCCATTTTACAGTTTTTCATCAAAAACGGAAAAAATCCCGCGGAAATCTTCTACGTCGACGACCTCGCGCTCATGCTTATTTTGGTGGCATCTGCCGCCACTACGCTATCGACCATGCGCTTATCTTTCATCCCCTGCCTGAGAGCTTTGGAAGAAGAGCCCTCACTAAAACAATCGAGCCGCCATCGTTTTTTCGCTCTGCTGCTGGTTTGCCTGGGCGCCCTGGACGGAATGGTGCTTTCAAACGACATGAGCTTTTTCTATTTCTTTTTCGAACTGATAACGCTTGGCTCCTTTCTTCTAATAGAGCAAAAAGGAACGCCGGGGGCAGAAAAGAAGGCCGTGCAAACCTTGTCGCTGACAAGTCTTGCCGGATTTATTTTCCTACTGGCGATGGCTTAGGGGCTTGCGGCATCAGGAAGGAAACCACACCATCCTGGTGTGGGCTACCCCTCTAAAGCCTTATGCGCAAGGGTGAACCTGGCCGAGCCTAAAAAGATTTTCGGCATGATAGGAGCTGCGCACAAAGGGGCCGCTTGCGACTTGCGAAAAACCCATAGCCAGGGCGACCCGTTTCCAATCCTGGAACTCTTCGGGGGGGACATAGCGTTCCACCTTGAGGTGAAGGGCGGAAGGCTGGAGGTATTGGCCGAGTGTGAGCATTTCGCAGCCTGCATGGACCAGGTCTTCAAGAGTGCGGCGGATTTCCTGGGCTGATTCTCCAAGGCCAAGCATCAGGCCGGATTTAACCGCAATTGCAGGAGCCTCTTTTTTTGCCCGCTCCAAAAGAGTAAGCGAGCGTTGGTAGTTGGCTTGGGGCCGAACAAGAGTATAGAGACGCGCGACGGTTTCGATATTGTGGTTTAAAACATCGGGGCGGGCGGCAAGGACGGTTCGAAGCGGTTGGATATCTCCCTGGAAATCAGGGATCAATACTTCCACGAGGGTATCGGGCAGTTTTACCCTGAGCGCTTCTATCGTGGCCGCAAAGCATGAAGCCCCTCCATCGGGCAGATCGTCTCGGGAAACCGAGGTTACAACCGCGTAGAGCAGCCCCAGGGATTTGGCGGCTTCGGCCACTCGGGCCGGCTCTTCGGGATCGGGAGTTTGGGGAGTAAAGTGTTCGACAGCGCAAAAGCCGCAGTTGCGGGTGCAGTGAGGGCCCAGCAGGAGGAAAGCAGCCGTGCGGGAAGAAAAACACTCCCACTGGTTTGGACAATGAGCTTGCTGGCACACGGTGTGAGTGCCGACCTTTGCCAGGAGGGATTTAACCTGTTCATAGCCCGGACCGCTCGGAAGTTTGCGTCTTAGCCAGGAAGGCTTGTGAGCTAATGTTTTTTCTTCAAGCTGAGCCATTGTGATTTTCCGGTAAAGTAGAAAAAGATAGAGGGCTGGAAGAGCCAAGTCGAGCGGGTGCGAGCTTTGCATCAAACACGGTTTCGAATTCGCGTTTAAGGGTGCTTCGCACCTCGTCTAAGGGCAGGGCGCGCGAGAGTTCACGCTCGAGGGAAGTCATAGAGATTGCCTTCAGACCGCAAGGGTTTATCCAGTCGAAGGGTTCAAGCGAGACATTTACGTTTAAGGCAAAGCCGTGAAAAGTTATCCCTGAGCGGACCGCAACCCCGATGCTTCCCAATTTGCAATTGCCCACCCACGCACCCCGGTTTAGACGGTTGCGCGAAGCGCGAACTCCGTAGCGGGCAGCCGTACGGATCATCACCTCTTCGAGTTTTTCCACATACTCAACCACTCCCAATCCCGCAGCGCGAAGGTCGATGATCGGATACCCCACGAGCTGGCCCGGACCGTGAAAGGTAATGTCGCCTCCTCGTTCCACATGCAAGAGCGGGATACCTGAGTTTTCCAGAAAACTCTCAGTGACTAAGAGATTCTGCCTGCCGCCCCGGCGCCCCAAGGTGAAGACTGGAGGATGTTCCAAAAGCAGCAGGATGTCTTTACCAAGGCCCCCCGATTTTCTGGCCGCAACCAGTTCGATCTGTAACTGCCGGGCATCCTGGCAGGACAGGCGCTCAAATTCGGCGCAAAAGCAGATTCTTGGCGTACGCTCTGGTTGCTCGGTCACAGCAATTTTTCCTATCGGGCCACATTATCGATCAATGGAGGCAGTCTAATAGTAATATGGGACTCACAATTTACAAGAATAACTCACACCATTACAGTGTCAGTGCGAAATTTTTTTCCCTTATTCTTGCCCATACCCGATCGGGATCGAGTTGGAGCATGTCACATATCCAGAGAAAACTGCCAACGCTTTGGTTTGTCGACTTGAACCAGCCCTCGGCCCGGCGCCGGTCGCGGCGCATTTCCCGGTCGTAATACCAACCGCGCAGCTTGATGCCGTTGACCGCGACCTCATAGCCGGCGCCCTTTCGATGATAATCCTCTATTGCCTGCAGCAAAACCGCGCTCCAGAGCCCCAATTCGCCGTCGGTTTCGGCTGCCGCCGCAACAGGCTCGAAATAATCGCAGAGCTGGTCTCCCGCAGGAGGCGTACTTCCTTTGAAACCAGCCGCGGCCCGAGAGGTTTTCGGGCAGTCAAAAGAAGATCGTGGGGTTCCTCTTTTAGCTCGTGCCTCGATTCCAAGCTCTGCTGCTTCCATGACCTTTCCTCCATGCTGGTGTGACTTTCCATGATAAGGGGGGGTGAGTACGCAGTTCAGGCTATATCGCCAAAGTTTCCCGGGTGCAAACGGCAACCAAAAGCGGCAATAGAAACGGCATTAGAAGCGGCAATAGAAGCGGTAAAATTAAGAGGCCGGCAAAAAAAGTATCCCCCCTATCCTCTTGCTTGCCGCCGTCTTTTCTCCTGGCGGCTCCATTTGGTTTTGGCGCTGACGGGCCACGATTTTCATGGTCACTGGGGTCACATTGGGTTTAAAATAAAATTCGGTTTGCAAGCCGCGTGGCCGTCGGTCCTTTATCGTTGCGACCGCACCGCGATTTTTCGCCAAAAAAATGGCGGACTCTATTGGCCGGGCAAACATGCGGTCCATTTCTTACGCGGCTTCGCGGGTGAAAAGAGGCAATAATGAGTGGAGTGGAAAAAACAGGCCGCAAGGGCAGTTGGAGGCGGCCTGAAAAATATGTGTGCCACGTATGTTCCAGGGAGCTAAGTTTTTGCTGGAGCTGCCCCTGCGGTTTCATGATTTGTTGGGAATGCATGCAGGAAAATTATTGGGGCATGACCTGCAACGGGATCCTTTGGACATGCCCCGACTGCGGGGCGATCCGCAGCTTCGGAAACGACTGAGACGGGCGCTTGGAGGCGCCCTCGCAATTGCCTGCAGGGCCGGATCGGCGCAGGCTTTGAATGTGGGAAGAAGGAGCTTATGGACGGAAAAAAAGTAGTGATAATCGGCGGGGTTGCGCTTGGTCCTAAAGCGGCGTGCAGGCTAAAGAGGCTCCAACCGGGGGCCGAGGTGGTGATAGTCGACCAGGACGAATATATTTCCTATGGAGGCTGCGGCATACCCTATTTTATCTCTGGAGACGTAAACAGCGTCCAGGATCTAATGAGCACAAGCTTCCATATGCTTAGAAATCCTCAGTTTTTTGAGGATGTAAAGGATGTAAAGGTAAGGGCTCGAACCAGGGCCATCGCCATAGACCGGCAGAAAAGGAGCGTGCGGGTTCTCGATCTGGCAACGGGCGCAGAAGAAGAGCTGCCCTACGATCATCTGGTGATTGCAACCGGCAGCACTGCCTTCAGGCCTCCGATACCGGGTGTGGATCTGCCGGGGGTAACCTCGGTTACAAACCTCCATTCGGCCATGGAGGTAAAGGACAGGATTTCAAAGGGCAAGGTGGATCGGGCCGTTATCGTCGGCGCCGGGGCAATCGGTTGCGAAATGGCCGAGGCGCTGGGCGATCTTTGGGGAATCGAAACGCACCTTGTGGAGATCGCCGATCAGGTGCTGCCTGGAATTCTGGCCCCTTCGCTTGCCGCTATCGTTAAAAATCATCTGGAAGAAAAAGGTGTCAGGGTTCTGCTGGGGCGCCGGGTAGCCGAAATCAGGCGTGGTGAAGAAGACGGCCAACTGGAAGTGGCGCTTAAACCCGATGAGACTATCCACGCCCAGCTGGTAGTTACCGCCGTGGGCGTGCGGCCAAACTGCGAGCTTGCTCGCAGTGCCGGGCTTGCCACAGGGGCAACCGGGGCCATAATCGTAAACCAGATGCTACAGACCTCGGATCCTCGGATCTTTGCGGGTGGCGACTGCATTGAAATTCCTCACCTTATTACGGGTAAATCGGTCTTTTTCCCCCAGGGTTCCCTTGCCAACCGGCAGGGGCGGGTGATCGGGACAAATATTGCGGGAGGAGCCGCAAAATTCGAGGGAACGGTCGGCAGTTTTTCGATGAAGGTCTTCGACCTGGGGATCGCTTCTACCGGCATAACACCTCAGACGGCGATCAAAAACGGTTTCGACGCCCAATCGGTGCTGGTAGTTCAGGCGGACAGGGCGCACTTCTATCCCACCCAGGACCTTATGTATTTCCAATTGACCGTGGATCGCAAGACCCGGCGCATCCTGGGAGCACAGGCCATAGGCTCAAACGGCGACGCCGTATCGGGCAGAATTAACGCCATTGCAGCCATTCTGCCCTTTAAACCTACGGTCGAGGACATCTCAAACCTGGAGATAGCCTACTCGCCCCCCTTTGCATCGGCGCTAGACGTTCTCAACGCTACTGGAAACACGGCCGAAAATATCCTCGATGGGCTAAACAGGCCCATGGAACCCGGCGAGTTTGAAAAATGCTTTATCACGGAGGAAGATCCGAACGTCCTCTGCCTGGACGTAAGAAGCCCCGCCAATGCCACTCCTTTTGTGGAGCGCTACGGCGACCGGTGGCTAAACATTCCCCAGGAGACCCTTAGCAAAAGATTTGACGAGGTGCCAAAAGATAAGCGGCTTCTTCTGGTATGCAACTCGGGTGTGCGCTCCTACGAAGCGATGCGTCAGCTCGAAAATGCGGGAATCACGAATACGGTCAATGTTCAGGGCGGAGCTGCGGCGCTGAAAAAAGCCGGAGTTTTTCCCAAAGCCAATGAAGGCGGCGAAAACCACGATTAAAGTATCGCTCAGGGCGTGTTGGCGCAGCTCGTTTTTTGGGACGCGCCTTAAAAGCCTGCGTCCTTGCTCTCTGTTCACTATTTACCAGGAATCGTGGATGGATCCCCGAAAACCGGCGCACCCATCACTACCCGGCAATCACTCTTTGCCGGGTAGCGATCAGGACGGTACCCCCGTTGGGCTCCTTTGGACCCATTCTCTCGTATGGGGGCTTCTTTGCATGGACGCTTTGTCTTTGCTGGGGATACCCTGCCGGTTGCTCAGCGCGGCCGATATTTGCCAGGGCCGCCTTGAAGCGGAAAGATTGCGCATTTTGATCGTTCCCGGCGGTTGGGCAGACCACAAAGTTCGCGCCCTGGGAGAAGAAGGCAGAGCGAAGATAGCCCGGTTTATCGACGCGGGCGGGTCCTATGTCGGATTTTGCGGCGGAGCCGGCCTTGCGTTGTCGAGTCCTCCCGCTCTTAATCTTGTCCCGATTCGAAGAATGGACCTCTCCAGGCGTCTGCCGAGCGCAAGCGGTCGGGTTTATGTGTGCGGCACGCCGGCCCATGCCGCGTGGGAAGACATCCCGGAGCAAATCCCCCTATCCATCTGGTGGCCCTCGCAGTTTCTCATGCCTTCCGGCTGTGAGGCTCTTTGTCTTGCCTCTTACACCAATAGACCCGGAGAGGATTTTCAGGTAGCCGATATAAGAGTATCCGACATCGACGGGAGCGTTAGCTGGGGGGAACTTGAAAAGCTTTACGGGATAAATCTCGACCCGGCAAGGCTCCAGGGACAGCCGGCGCTTATCGAGGCCCGAAGGGGTAAGGGCAGCCTTATTCTTTCCTATGCTCATCTGGAAACCCCGGGAGACTTCTGGGGAAACAGGCTCTTTTTCAACATTTTAAAATATCTTGATGACTCCTTGGCCTGCGCGGACCCGGACCGCCAAAACACCGCCGACAGGTTGCTTAGCGGCGCGGGACAAAGAGCAAACGCAGGGCTCCCTTCGTCTCCGATTGTGAAGGCAAGGCAGGCCGCCGCGGATCTTATCGCTTTCGGCGAGGCCAACCTGCTCTGGAACTGGAGAAAACCCTGGCTGCTCTACTGGCGGCGGGGAGTGCGCGGTTTCGAGTACGGCTCTTTATTCGTCACTCTTTGCTGCCTTGCGGAGCTGGAAACAAAATCGGGATCGGTTGAAGGAGGCGCCGAGCTTGAGCAAAGGACCCTGGAATTCTGCGAACTGGCCAGGCAATTGCTTTTTGAAGAAAAAATGGCCACCGGAACAGGTGCGCTAAGCAAGCTCGGAAGAGTTAACGATAAGATCGATTCCCTGCGCGCTTTGCTCTTTGGCGCTAAGATGAATCACGCCGGTTTGTGCTCACGGCTTTTCGAACATATCGACCGCATGCTTTTAGCTGGTTTTAATAGAAGCGCGGCGATTTGATCGTTGGTGTTGTCATAAAAGGTGGGGGGAAACCTCTGAAGCTTAGGTTGTGGCGGAGGGAGTAGGATTCGAACCCACGGTTCCGCTACTAACGGAACAACGGTTTTCAAGACCGCCGCCTTAAGCCACTCGGCCATCCCTCCAAAAATGGGGCAAAAAAACTCCGCGAAAAGTGGTTTACTTTAGCGTTGTACCCCTCATCTGTCAAGATCGAGATAGCTTTTGAAATACCCATTGCTGCCGGCAGCCTGGAATTTTATAATCATCTCCTGGATGTTTGGATTAAGCCTTGGGATACAAAGTACCGGCGAGCCGGGGCAAAGGGGGGGTTGGACTCTATGGCAACATTTCCTGCCCGGCGGGCTCCATGGATTGAAGGGAAATGCAAAAATGGCCGATAAGCCTTCTCACGTGACAGGAAGTCTGATCACAATAGGCGATGAGATCCTTTTAGGAGACATAATAAACGGAAACGCCAGGCATATTGCCGCCCAACTGCGCGGTTGCGGCTTTCTGCTCGACCGGATCATAACAGTGGGAGACATAGAAGATGATATCGTCGAAAACCTTGGCAAATGTCTGGAGGGGTCCAGTTTCGTCATTGTGACCGGAGGTCTAGGCCCAACCGACGATGACAGGACCTGCGCGGCTGTTTCAAAGGCGATGGGAAGGCCCCTTATCTGCAACAGCGACTATGCCCAATGGCTAAGGGAGCATCTGGGGCAATCGGGCCTCGAGTGGACCAAGGAGGTGGAGAGAATGGCGGAGCTGCCCGAAGGGGCGGTTAAGCTCGGCATGGATTCGGCCGGCTTTTCCCTGATCCACAAGGACATCCCCTGTTACTTTCTTCCCGGGGTGCCCGAGGAAGTGAAGCTGCTCCTGGAAAAAATGGTTATACCCGATCTGGAGGCGAGGTTTCCCGACAGGCGCGCCTACCTTAAGCACATCATCCGCATCCAGGGAATGCCCGAGGCGCAGATAAACCAAAAGTTGAGGTCTTTTGAGCCTGCCCAGGGCGTGGAGATCGGCTATTATCCCCAGCAGGGGGAAAACTGGGTATCGATCTTCGCCGCGGGCAAAGACGGACAGGAATGCCGGGAAATCATGACGAGGGCAAAGGACAAGGTTATTGCCCTTATCGGAGAGCGCCACATAAGCGGCCACAATGACGACTGCCTTGAAAGAGTTATCGGGCGGCTCCTGCGCGAGCGTTGCTGGAGGCTTGTCCTTGCCGAATCCTGCACAGGGGGGCTTTTATCGAGAAAAATAACGGCGGTCTCCGGGGCTTCGGACTATCTCGACCGCAGTTTTGTCACCTACAGCAATCGAGCAAAGCAGGAACTGCTCGATGTACCCGAGAAACTGCTTAGCGATTACGGCGCGGTAAGCAGCGAGGTTGCCCGTGCGATGGCCCAAGGGGCGGCGCGAAACGCGCGCGCCGAAGTAGCCGTGGCCATAACCGGAGTTGCCGGCCCTACCGGAGGCAGCAAAGAAAAGCCCGTGGGAACTGTCTTTATTGCCTGTGTTACGCCGGAGGGCCAGAAGGTAAAAAAGTACTCCTTTGGAGCCCAGTCTCGCGAACAAATCCAGGAAAGCTCCGCACAGGCAGCACTTGCGATGCTTTGGGAACTTCTGGCCGGGGGGCAGGCAGCCTCCGGCTTGTGATTGGCTTTAAGGCAGGCCTGTGCTTATAAATAGTGACAGGTCGCAATCTATTGCGACACTTCTTTTCGCCGGGGGCAAATTTGCATGGAACAATCCATCCGCAGCTTCGTTGCAATAGATCTGCCCGGTTCGGCTCGCGGGCAGATCGAGTCACTAATGGCAGAGCTAAGGAAAAGCGATGCACAGGTAGGATGGGTAAGGAGCGAGGGGATCCACCTGACGCTAAAATTTCTTGGAAATATCTCGCCCCAGGTTATCGAGCGCATAAAGCCCGCGCTAGCCCTTGCAGCTGGACAAACCGGACCGATTCGCATCGAGCCGGCAGGTTGCGGGGCTTTCCCCGGGATAAAATCTCCCAGAGTGATATGGGTGGGTCTTGGCGGACAAATTGACTCGCTTGCTGCTCTGGCAAGGCGGGTGGAAGAAGGGCTTTTTGCCTTGGGATTTGAGCCCGAGGACAGGCCCTTCAAGCCTCACCTCACTCTGGGTCGCGTTAAGGGCAGAGCAAGGCTCCAACGGCTTCAGGAGATGCTCATTTCCCAGGCCGACTTTGCCGCCGAACCCTTTGACGCTTCTGCAATTGTATTGTATAAGAGCGAGTTGAGGCCGGATGGCGCCCGGTATATTCCGTTATTCAAAGCGCCATTCTCAGGGAACCCCGCCACAGCGGACGAATAGACCATATCCCTCGTGAATTTATAAAAATCCAAATGAAGGAGACCCAGTTCATGGGACTTGACGACGACCGGCAAAAAGCAATCGATGCGGCGGTTTCCCAGATAGAGCGCATGTGCGGCAAAGGCGCTATTATGCGGTTGGGGGAAGGCGCAAACGTAGAGGTTTCCGTTATATCGACCGGCTCGTTGTCGCTCGATATAGCCTTGGGGATTGGAGGCGTGGCGCGGGGCCGCATCATAGAGATATTTGGCCCCGAGTCTTCGGGAAAAACGACCATGGCGCTCCACATTATCGCAGAGGCGCAAAAACTTGGGGGCCTTGCGGCCTTTATAGACGCTGAACACGCCCTGGATACCCAGTATGCCCGCAAACTCGGGGTTATTGTCGAAGACCTTCTGGTCAGTCAGCCCGATTACGGCGAACAGGCGCTGGAGATCGCTGAAGTCCTTGTTAGAAGCAACGCCATCGACGTGATAGTCATCGATTCGGTTGCGGCCCTTGTGCCCAAAGCCGAAATCGAGGGCGATATGGGCGACCCTCACGTTGGGCTCCAGGCGCGCCTTATGAGCCAGGCTCTGCGAAAACTTGTTTCCACGATAAGCAAATCGAAGACCTGCGTGATTTTTACCAACCAGATTCGAATGAAGATAGGGGTAATGTACGGTTCGCCGGAAACCACAACCGGAGGAAACGCCCTAAAGTTCTACGCGACCATGAGACTCGACATTCGCCGGGTGGGCGCCATCAAGGAGGGCCAGGACATTATCGGCAACCGCACCAAGGTAAAAGTGGTAAAAAACAAGATAGCCCCGCCCTTTCGCGAGACCGAATTCGATATAATCTATGGACGCGGCATATCCAAGGAGGGGGAGATTCTCGATCTTGGAGTGGAGGCAAACATCATCGAGAAGTCGGGCACATGGTATTCGTATAGTGGTGAAAGGCTCGGGCAGGGAAGAGAAAACGCAAAGAATTTTCTAAGGGAGCACCCCGACTTGAGTGTGGACATAGAGGCCAAAATCCGTTCGACCTGCAACCTCAGACCCGCTGATGGACCCGTAGCGGCGGCGGCCGAATGACAAAAGGTCCTCTTGTGCGGGCCGACAGAATTTGGGGCCTAGAGGCCAAAGGTTTCGCTATAATTTAATATACCCTGTTAAATCGGGAGATTGTATAGATGAAAGCCAGTCAAATCCGGCAGGCGTTTCTTGAGTTCTTCAAAAATAACGGTCATACGATCGTAAAGAGCTCCTCTGTCATTCCGCACGACGACCCCACGCTGCTTTTCACCAACGCCGGGATGGTGCAGTTCAAAAGAACCTTTCTGGGCGAAGAAAAACGGGAGTTTTCCCGCGCCACCACAAGCCAGAAATGCATGAGGGCGGGCGGCAAGCACAATGACCTTGAAAATGTGGGCCGTACGGCCCGTCACCATACTTTTTTTGAAATGCTCGGAAATTTTTCCTTCGGAGATTATTTCAAAGAAGATGCCGTCAGGTTTGCCTGGGAGTTTTTGACCGGGGTCCTTGGGCTTCCCAAAGACAAGCTCTATGCGACAATCCATGAAGGCGACCGGCAAATGGGTTTGGGACCTGACGAACAGGCGCGTTCTTTTTGGGCCAGGTACCTTCCGCAGGATCGGATTTTAAAGTTTCCGACCAAGGATAATTTCTGGTCCATGGGAGACACCGGCCCTTGCGGGCCCTGTTCGGAGATCCTGATCGACCAGGGGCCGGCCATGGGATGCCAAAGCCCCGACTGCAAGCCCGGGTGCGACTGCGACCGTTACCTGGAGCTGTGGAACCTGGTTTTCATGCAGTTTAACCGATCCAGTGAAGGAACTCTTAGCCCTTTACCAAAACCCAGCATCGACACGGGCATGGGGCTTGAGAGAATCGCGGCTGTGCTTCAAAAGGTTGCCTCAAATTACGATACCGATATTTTTGCCCCGATGATGGCAAAAATCGAACATCTTACCGGGTGTAAATACGGTGCTTCGGCCGAAGGCGACGTTTCTTTCAAGGTTATCGCCGACCACAGCCGCGCAGCGGCCTTTTTGATCGGAGACGGCGCCTTGCCCGGCAATGAAGGACGTGGTTACGTGCTAAGGCGCGTCATCAGGCGCGCCTTAAGACATGGTAGATTTCTTGGCCTGGAGAACCCCTTTTTGTCCGAGGTCGCCCTGTCGGTCATGGAATCCATGCAGGATGCCTATCCCGAGCTTTTGGAAAACCGCAGCTTCATAACGCGCGTCATACAAAACGAAGAGGAGCGATTTAACGAAACCCTCGATAACGGGCTAAAGCTGCTGCAAACCGAGATGAACCGGTTAAGCGAGGAAAAGGCTCAGATAATTCCCGGATCGCTCATTTTCAAGCTCTACGACACCTATGGGTTTCCAATCGATATAATTACCGATATGTCCCGGGATTCGGGTTTTCAGGTCGATGAGGCCGGATTTCACGCACTCATGCAAAAGCAGCGCGATCAATCCAGAGCCGCCTGGAAAGGCAGTGGGGAAAAAGAAATTCCCGAGGCCGTTCGCCGGCTTTCCTCCCGGGGTATAAGCACTGACTTTCTTGGCTATGAGACCACCCAGGCCGATTCCAAGATAATCGCGATGATTAGCGCAGGAGAGGAAATCGGTTCGGCCGCGGAGGCAATGGACGTTGAGGTGATAACCGCGGCCACCCCGTTTTACGGCGCCTCCGGGGGGCAGGTGGGCGATAAGGGAGAGATCATTGGACCTGCTGGAAAATTGAGCGTCCTTGATACGTTAAAGCTTCCCGGAAATCTCTTCGTGCACGCGGGCAAGGTCGAAGAGGGCTCCCTGCATGTGGGAGACACTGTCCAATTGCGTGTGGACGCGCAGCTTCGAAAAGACACCGAAATTCATCATACCGCGACTCATATCCTGCACGCTGTTTTGCGCAAGGTGCTGGGAGACCACGTCAAACAGGCCGGCTCCCTGGTTGCCCCCGATCGTCTGCGCTTTGACTTTACCCATTTTAGCGCCATGACCCCCGAGGAACTTGCGCACACCGAGCAGCTGGCAAACGATGAGATCCGCAAAAACATGCAGCTAAATACCCAGGTGATGAACATCGAGGATGCGCTGAAGACCGGGGCGATGGCGCTTTTTGAAGAAAAGTACGGCGAGCGGGTGCGCCTGGTTGAAATCCCAGGCTTTAGCCGCGAACTGTGCGGGGGGACCCACACCAGGGGCACGGGAGAACTGGGGCTTTTCGTGATCTTGCAGGAAACGGGCATAGCCGCCGGGGTTCGAAGGATTGAAGCCCTTGCCGGCAGGCATGCGCTCGACTACCTGAACCGGCAGAGGCAGACCCTTAACCGGGTCGCGGCGGCGCTCAAAGCCGCGCCGCTCGAAGTTGGCGAACGCGTGGAAAAAATTGTTCTCCAGCAGCGGCAGATGGAAAAGGAAATGGAGGCCCTAAGAGCCTCGGCGGCGGGCAAGCGCTCGGCCGACCTGTTTGATTCGGCCCCTGAAATAGGCGGAGCACGGGTTTTGATTGCAAAGATCGAAGCCGATGATCCCAAGGCGCTACGGGAAATAAACGATAAGTTCAAGGAAAGATTTTCCAGGGGCGTGGCAGTTCTAGGCGCTGTTTCGGGCTCCAAGGTTTTTTTACTTGCAACCGTTACCGGAGAGCTTACCGGAAGGCTTCACGCCGGAAATCTTATCAAAGAGATTGTTAAGGAAGTAGGCGGCTCAGGGGGCGGAAGGCCCGATATGGCTCAAGCTGGTGGAAACAGGCCTGAAAAAATCGAGGACGCCCTCCGGCTTGCCGAAAAGCTGATCCGAGAAAAGCTTGGGTGAAAGGTGCGTTAAGGGTTTATTTCAAATCTGGTCCATGCGGCAAAAGGAGAGCTCCCTTTCGATATCGTCTGTTAGTTCCTCGCGATAATCGAATATGGTGTATATCGCGCCGCATCCCCGGCAGCGCAGGTAAGCCGTGCGTCAACCTTTAACTATTTCGATTTCTTTTTTGCATTTTTTGCAAATCAATATCGGCACTCCTTGCTCCAGCTAAGTAAGATGTCTTAACTTATATAGTAATCATACATTAATTCAAGATTTAATCCGGGTTCTTGAAAATAGACGAGAGGATGTTTATTTTCGTGACCGTTTTGCTTTTAGTTATGGGAAGAACCGTTGCCGGATATTGACTAAGGGCCTTAAATTTCTTAAGTTTATTTATTATTGCAGTCATCTTTTAAGTAGTGTAAGCTTTTTTGCGGAGGAGATGGCTGGTATTTTGCATGAAAGTTGGGAGGGGGAGCGGCAGTCAGCCGGCACTATTTCCCGGCTGCCGCAGAGGAGAAAAAAATGAAATCTTACGGCTCTGAAAAGTGCCTTCCGTTCGATTATTTTATGAAAAAACCCGATTCGGAGGATGACTTTGAAAGCCTTCTGCAAGGGCGATCAATCGAGGGCCGTTTTGAAAGGTCTGAGTTGGGGTTGGAGCCTGTTGAAAGGCAAAATTCCGATGAAGACTCCTCCATTACCGGGTTGGCGGAAATGCAGGTTGACGAGGAGGACGATCAAAACGAGGCGGAAACCGCGGCAGCCCCTGCGGAAGACTTCGATGAAGACCATATAACCTGTTATCTCAAGGAAGTGTCCAGCTATCCCCTTCTTACCCAGGAGCGTGAAACCGAACTTGCCCAGATAATCCGATACGGTCAGGACGAGCTGGTGCAGATAGTGCGCGAGCAGACTAACAATGACAGGATCATTGCGGAGCTAAACGAGAAGGTAAAAAAGCTCCTCGAGCATGAGAAGACCTTTCCTGGAGTAAGAGACAAGGTTTTGAAGGTAATAGTGCGCACGCTTGAGCGGGCGGTTTTGGACCAGCCGAAAAATCCACTTTTCCCCAACATGCTAAACCGGGTGCGATCGATAATGAGGGCGGTGGATATGGCAAAGCAGGAAATGGTGCGGGCCAATCTACGGCTTGTCTTGAGCATAGCCAAACGCTACCGGGGCCGCGGCATGACTTTCGATGACCTGATTCAGGAGGGAAACCTGGGGCTGCTTAAGGCCGTGGGCCGCTTTGACCACACCAAGGGCAACAGGTTCAGCACTTATGCCACCTGGTGGGTTCGTCAGAGCATCATTCGCGGCATCTACGACAAGACGCGCACGATCCGGTTGCCCGTGCATTTTATCGAGCTAAAGAACCTTTTTTTCAAGGTCTACTACGAACTCCTAAAGGAATTGGGGCGAGAGCCCACGGCTGCGGAAATAGCCGAGCATTCCAAGCTGCCGGTGGAAAAGGTGCAGATGGTGCTCACTCTGGCCGCTCAGCCCATATCTCTTGAAACCCCCATAGGAGAAGACGAACAGAGGCTGGGCGATTTTATTGAAGACGAGAAGGCGCTTTCCCCCGCCGACGAATGTTCGGACAAGGAACTGGCCGAAGTAACCAGAGCGCTTCTTTCCACTCTTCAGCCAAGAGAGGAAAAAATCCTTCGGCTGCGCTTTGGCCTTGATGGTCAGCCGGCCGAAACCCTTGAAAAAATAGGCAAACTTTTTAACGTCTCCAAAGAAAGGATTCGCCAGATCGAAAAGAAGGCGCTTCGTAAGCTAAAAAACCCCAACAGGCAGGCATGCCTGAAGAATTTTATCGACTAGTGCCCTGTAGACCATTCTCCAGAGCATTAGCCGACACCTGCCCTGCTGGATTGACTCCGGACAATGCCGGGGGGTTGCCGCCTTATCTTTTGCCTGTTCCGGTGTGACCTTCGGGGAGAGAATGAAACGGCTGAGGCAGGAGTGGAGGCCGTTTACCATCGGGTTATCCGATAATTCCTGTTCATATAAGCAACGGGCCAAAAAACCGCGCAGGGAAACGGCTCCAACCATGGTTTTTGCAATTCTTACATAACATAAAGTTGATACGTTAAGGGCGTCCCCTTATTCCCTATAAAGGCGTCACAATGTTCGACAAGATGCGGCAAGAAGGCTATAGTTTATTGAGATAATGAACTCCCACGCTGCGAGTACTACGATGATAGAAGGATTCGCTCAAAGGCTCTGGGAGCTTCGAAAACAAAAAGAATCTTTCCCAGGCAGAAATGGGAGAGATGGTGTCCTTCCGGCAGGCGTGCTTAACTCAACTCCCCGAAATGGTTTATCCTGGCGTCACCCTAAATTTCTAAGGAGG
>JBMFHI010000083.1:0-16403 GCA_049976905.1 Syntrophobacteraceae bacterium
CGAGGAAACAAAGGTGCTGGGTCCACAAGACGGCCAATGTGCTAAACCGGCTTCCCAAAAGCCTTCAGAGTCAGGGGAAGAAGCTTCTGCAGGCAATCTGGATGGCTCCATCACGAGCGGAAGCCGAGAAGGCATTCGATCGTTTCCTCTCTGTTTTTGGAGTCAAATACCCGAAGGCCGGCGAGAATCTGTCCAAAGACAGGGAGGCTCTGCTTGCTTTCTTCGACTTTCCTGCCGAGCACTGGAAGCACATCCGAACCACCAATCCCATCGAGTCGACTTTTGCCACGGTGAGGCTGCGCACGGACAAAACCCGCAACTGCTACACGGGAAAGACGGTGCTCGCGATGGTCTTCCAGCTCCTGAGAAGTGCGGCGAAAAAGTGGAGGATTCTGGGTGGAGCAAAGCGCTTGGCCGAGGTGGTTCGGGGAGTCAAATTCGTCGACGGAATTCAGCAGGAAGATGCGCCGCCGCTCGACGCTGTACACAACATTTGACAATAGCTCCATGCCCGATGGCGGCAGCCTCTTTTTTTCCACCTCTTTTGATGCGGCGAAAAACCTGATTCGCCTAAAAGTTAAAGATTCCGGATGCGGGATTTCAAGAAATGATCTTCCCTATATTTTCGATCCCTTTTATACAACCAAAAAGGAAGGGAAAGGGGTGGGCCTTGGCCTCTCGACTACCTTTGGCATTATCGACAGGCATAAAGGGACCATACAGGTGAAAAGCGCGCCCGGGCAGGGCGCTGAGTTCGTCATAGAGCTTCCCGTCAACGCGGCTGATCCTCCTGCTTCAATTCAAATTTCCTGATCTTGTGGTGCAAAGTGGCCCGGTTCATTTCGAGTACGCTTGCCGCCTTGGAGATATTCCACCGGCAGAGTTTGAGGATGTGTTCGATATGGTTTTTTTCCACCTCGCGCATGGTAACGGACAATTCCTTTTCCTCACACGATCTAAATAGAAAGGCGAAGTCTTCCTTTTTGAGAGAGGGTCCCTTTGAGAGCACTACGGCCCGCTCGATCGTATTGCCAAGTTCCCTCACATTGCCCGGCCAGTCGTAGGATTGCAGTAGAAGCATCGCCTCCTCTTTGATGCTCTTTGCCTGCTTGTTTGTTTCACGACGGAATTTTTGCAAAAAATGCTCGGCCAGATAGGGTATGTCTTCCTTGCGATTTCTAAGGGGGGGCACTTCGATTTCGATCACTTTTAGACGGAAATAGAAGTCCTTGCGAAACTGTTCCTGCGACACTCTTTGGAAGAGGTCCTGGTGAGTGGCCGAGATGAGCCTGAAATCGGCGCTTATCTCCTTGTTGCCCCCAACCCGGTGGAAAATCTTTTCCTGGAGTACGCGAAGCAAATCCACCTGCATCTTTAGCGTTATCTCTCCCACCTCATCGAGGAAAAGCGTGCCGCCCCTGGCCATCTCCAGGCGTCCGATCCGGGTCCGGTTGGCCCCGGTAAAGGAGCCCGCCTCATGGCCAAACAGTTCGCTTTCAAGCAGACTATCGGAAAACGCCCCGCAGTTTATGGCTATAAACGGTCCGTAGCGGCGATTGCTGCGGGCATGAATGGCCTTGGCTACCAGTTCCTTGCCGCTGCCCGTTTCCCCCTGGAGTAAAATCGGAGAGTCGACCTGCGCGACCTGGTCGATAAAGGTAAAAAGCCGCCTCATACACTCCGAAGACCCTATGATGTCGTGGTAGCGGGAGGCGCCGTTTAGCTGGCTTCGAAGGGAAATGTTTTCGTCTACGAGCTTTTTCTGATTGATGAGCTTTTCGATCATGAGATCGAGTTGCTCGGCCTGGAAGGGCTTCATCAGAAAATCGTCGGCTCCGCTCTTCATTGCCTCGATGGCCGTTTCAATCGAGGCGTATGCGGTTATCATCACAACCAGGATATGCCGATAGGCCGTTTTGATCGCTTTTAAGGCTTCCAGGCCGCTAAGATCCGGCATCCTTATGTCCAGGAAAACCAGATCGTATTCGCTCCCGCTTAGCATCTCGAGCGCCTGCCTGCCTCCGGAAGCCGCGGCCACCTGGTGGCCCGCCCGCTTCAGCCAACCCACCAGGGATTCTCGGATAATCAATTCGTCGTCTACAACCAGAATGCGAATCTTTTCTGACACGTTCCCTCTCTAAGCATTGGAGTGTGCGGCCGGAAACTTCAAAATGAAGCGCGAACCCGACGCCTCTTCACTCTTTACGTAAACCGTGCCGCCGTGTTCCTTGACTATGCCGTAGACTACCGAAAGCCCCAGCCCCACACCCTTGTCGTGGCTCTTCGTGGAAAAAAACGGCTCGAAGATCAGCGGCACAATCTCTTTGGGGATCCCCGTGCCGTTGTCGATTACCTCGATGCGGATCATCGAGTCCGCTCCGGCCCCCTGGGAAGTCCTTACAATCAGTTCGCCTCCCTCGGGCATGGCATCGGCGGCGTTGAATATGAGATTTAAAAGGCACTGCTCTATCTGGCTTTGATCTCCGGTCATTAAAGACAGATCCGGGGCCAGTTCGGTCCTTACGCGTATTTCCTGCGAATCGAGGCGAAAACCAACGAAATCGAGCACTCTTTCTATTAACGCGTTTATCTGAAACTCGCTTCGGCTTCCCTTGGCCTGACGTGAAAAATGGAGCAGATCCCTTACTATCGTGCTGCAACGGGCCGATTCGGAGTCGATTAGCCCAAGGTAATAGATATATTTTTGCCTGGAGGCCGCATCCGTTTTGCCCGCTTCGAGTTCCTCGCGAACCAGTCGCGCAAGAGCATTTATTCCCGTTAAGGGGTTGTTTATCTCGTGGACCGCGCTTGCCGCCATCTTGCCAAGAGATATCATCTTCTCCTCATAGACAAGTCGCATCAGATCCTTTTTTAGCGCGGAGACCTTCTGCTCGACTTTTTGTCCCATCTCGTCGGTGATATCGCGGAATATCTCAACAACCAGCTCTATGCGCCCACCGGCGGTCTTTAGGGGAACTGCGGTAATTTCCTGGTAGCGGCTAAAACCCTCCGGTCCGGTGTTTTCCAAAATCGCGTGGGCCACATCCCCGGTTTCAAGGCATCGGGCCGCCGGGCAATAGAAACCCTGCGCACTGCACCGTTTCATGGTTCCGTATGCCGCCTCGTGGCAGTATTTGCCCACAATTTCGTCTTTACTCCTGTGGACGGCGCTAAGGAAGGCTTCGTTTGCGTCGTGCAATTTGAGGTCGGGCTGCATGACCAGCACCCAGTCGCGCAACCCCATGAAAAGGCTGTCCATGATGCCTTCAACCAGGTTTATCTGGCGCTTGGCGAATTGATATTCTTCACTCAAACACAAAACATCGCCAAAAATCTTCGATATCGCCGATTCCAACACCCGCACTCCAGCAGGCTTGTGCTTTAGAAAATCCTCGAGCAAGTCCTCCTTGCCCGTTAGCTCTATTACCAGGTCGAGGTTTTTGATGTCGTAGAAGTCTTTATAATCCGTTGTGACCAAAATTTTCTTCTCGCGCGCCAGGCGTATGCCTGGCGCTTCGAGATCGGGATCGGCCACAGCCACAATTTCCGCCCCGAGCTTGGGGAAACGCAAGGCGTCAAACATCTCGAGAAACGCCCGGCAGCGTCTCCCGCCCCCGATTATTCCAATTTTTATCGGTGCTTCCATTATAGGCCCCTCGGCGTGGGGGGCGGTGTCTAAGTGCCGCCCTGTGTGGAACTTAACCCGGCCTCAAAGATCGGATCGGTTTGGCTATCGATACATTGTATAAGATTTATACAAAAAAATATAGCCCGGGGCAACGCGCCCGGTCCGCAATCCGTTCTGTTTCCCTCGCCGGATTGCGGGGGCGCAAATTAAGGGCGCGCACCGAAAGAGTACGAAAAATAGGGAAAAATCCTCTGCGGTCTTTGCCTCTGCGCGGTGGATTTTCTTGCCTCCGCCTATCCATTTGTTTAAAATTTATACAACATGTTCAAATATAGACAAACATCCTTATCAAATCTTTTGCAACCATGGCTGCGCATCGAACAAAGGGAAGCGGAAAAGGAAAAACTTTCACTCCCCGTCAGGGCCCTTTCCAGAAGGGACGGAAGGGTTGGGGCAAGCAAAACTTGCCGCACTGTTTCCTCCACCTGGCATGTATCCTGCTCTACGGCTTTACGCTCTGTCAAACGGTTAATTTTTCGTCTCGGATCGTTTTCGGTAATATTGCCTCTTCCCACGGGAGGGACCAAAATATTATGCCGCTCGGAACTCGAAATCCGCCTAAAGGAAAAACCGTGCCGGCGCCCGAACAAGGCGAAAAGGAATGCGTGTGGATGAGGGCCAAGGTGGTCAATTTCAAGCTGTGCGACCGTGATTTCGACTGTTCCGGGTGCCATTTCGATAAGGCGATGAAAAGCGCGTGGAAGCAGGATAACGGCGACAGGGACACCCCCGTGTGAGGGGTTGGTTTTTCAAACTGGGCTTAACGGCCTTAGAGGTTATCTAATGCGTCCAAGGATCGGGTTTTATATCTGCCATTGTGGAACCAATATTGCCGGAAAAGTTGCGGTAAGCGAAGTGCGCGACTTTATCGGAGAGCACTCGAAAAACGTGGTCGTCGCCCGCGACTACAAGTTCATGTGTTCCGACCCCGGCCAGGAAATGATCCAGAAAGACATTAAGGAACTGGGTTTAAACCGTGTGGTTGTGGCCTCGTGTTCCCCCAGGCTTCACGAGAAGACCTTTCAGAACGCCTGCCGGCGTGCCGGGCTTAACCCCTACTTTTTTCAGATGGCCTGCGTTCGGGAACACTGCTCCTGGGTTACCCAGGATCCGGTGGAAGCAACCGACAAGGCCAAAAGCCTTGCCTCGGCCGCGGTTAGCCGGGTTAACTTTCACGAAACCCTCTTTAGCCGAGAGGTCAGCGTAAACCCCGACGTTTTGGTGGTGGGCGCGGGAATCGCCGGCATCCAGGCCTCTCTCGATATTGCCAGATCCGGGTGCAAAGTCCACCTCGTGGAAAGGGACCCTTCCATTGGCGGCCACATGGTCCAGTTCGACAAGACCTTTCCAACCCTTGACTGCGCCGCGTGCATTTCCACGCCCAAAACGGTCGCCGTAGCCCAGAGCCCCAACATTAACCTGCTCTCCTACAGCGAAGTGACCGAAGTAAAAGGATATGTTGGAAACTTCAAGGTCAAGGTGCGCCGCAAGCCCCGCTATGTTATGGAAGACCGCTGTACCGGCTGCGGGATTTGCGCCGAGCACTGCCCGGTTACGGTCCCTAACGAGTTCGACGAAAAAATGGGCGAGCGAAAGGCTGTCTACAGGTTTTTCCCCCAGGCCGTGCCCATAACATTTGCCATCGAAAAGAAAGACACCGCGCCCTGCAGGCTTACCTGTCCGGCCGGGGTAAACGTTCAGGGCTACACCCAGCTTATCGGCCTTGGCAAATACAAGGAAGCCGTCCAGCTCATCATGGAGAAGCTGCCCCTTCCCGGCGTTCTTGGCAGGGTTTGTCCGCACGTGTGCGAATCAAACTGCCGAAGAACCGAGGTCGATTCCCCCGTCTCGATTAGAGAACTCAAGCGCTTTGCCGCGGACCGCGTTTTACCCGAGGATATCCCCCTCCCGCCAATCGAAGACAGGCCCGAGAAAGTGGCCGTGATAGGTTCGGGGCCTGCCGGGCTTACCGCCGCCTATTACCTGAGGCTAAAAGGCTACGGCGTTACGATTTTTGAGGCCCTGCCCGAGCCCGGCGGCATGCTCAAGGTCGGAATCCCCGACTACAGGCTCCCCCCTGAGGTCTTGGAGCGCGAGATAAACACTATTTTGCGTCTGGGCATTAGTCTGCAAACCGGCAAGCGGTTCGGAGTCGATTTTACTCTGGACGATCTCAGGCAGCAGGGCTTTAAGGCCATTTTTCTTGGTATCGGCGCCCACAAGCCGCTAAAGATGAACATTGGCGGCGAACAGGATTTTAGCGGCATCATCCAGGCTACCGACATTTTGCGGCAAACCAGCCTTGGCGAGCGTAAATCGCCCGGAGACCGGGTGCTCATCCTTGGCGGTGGAAACGTTGCCATAGATGCGGCAAGGACCGCCCTGCGCCTTGGCAGCAAAGAGGTTACCATCGTCTACCGCAGGACCCGCGAGGAGATGCCCGCCTACGAGGAAGAAATCGAGGATGCGATCCTTGAAGGGATAGAGATCCGCTATCTTACCGCCCCCGTTGCCGTAGAAGGCCGCGAGGGAAAAGTAACTAAACTCCATTGCATTAAAACCGCTCCCGGCCCGGCGGATGAATCCGGCCGCAGACGCCCTGTGCCTGTTGAGGGAAGCGACTTTGTAATGGAGTGCGACGCCATTATTCCGGCCATCGGCCAGGAGCCTGATTCCCAGTGCTGCCTGACCTCCGGAGTCGAAGTGGGCAGACGTGGCCGAATCGTCGCCGCCCCCAGGAGCGGGCAGACCTCGGCCCCTGACGTCTTTGCCGCCGGAGATGCGGTGATGGGACCCGCGACCGTGATAGAGGCCGTCGGAGCGGCCCGGGAAACCGCCGAGGCAATCGAGCGCTATTTGCGGGGTGAGCCGATCGATTTTGCGGGCGCCGAACAGGCAAAGGGAGGCAACTGGCAAGAGATCCCAAAGAAGGCTCGGCTTATCCCGAGGGCTTCGGTTAGCCGGATTGCTCCCGATGTGGCAAAGACCTCTTTTGCCGAAGTAAGCCTTGGGATCTCCGAGGAGGCCGCCACGGCCGAATCGGCCAAATGCCTAAACTGCGGTGTGTGCTCGGAGTGCATGGAATGCGTCAGGGCCTGCGAGCGAAACGCCATAGACCATTCGATGAGCGCGCAGGAAATCGAACTGCAGGTTGGCTCGATCATTCTAGCCACAGGCTTTGACACCATGGACGCCTCGGCTTTCGTAAACTACGGCTACGGTCGTTTTGAGGAGGTCTACACGGGCCTTGAGTTCGAAAGATTAAATAACGCGGTCGGGCCCACCGGTGGGCAAATCGTGATGAAAAACGGCAAAAAGCCCAAAAGCGTCGCCATTATCCACTGCGTTGGAAGCCGGGACGAAAACCATCACGCCTACTGCTCGCGTGTGTGCTGCATGTACGCTCTTAAATACGGCCACCTCATAAAGGAAAAAGCCGGCCACGACACTCAGGTCCATAACTTCTATATCGATATGAGGTGTTATGGAAAGGGCTACGAAGAGTTCTACAGGCGGCTGCAGGAAGAAGGTGTAAACTTTGTGCGCGGTAAACCCGCCGAGATCAAAGAGCAAGTGTCGTCAACGGGTGAAAGGAAACTGATAGTAATAGGCGAGGATACGCTTTTGGGGCGCAGGGTGAGCCTGCCCGTGGATATGGTGGTCCTTTGCACCGCTATTCAAGCCCGTAGCGACGCTTCGGACGTTGCGCGCATTTTTGGAATAAACCAGGGCGGAGACGGCTTTTTCCTGGAGGAGCACCCCAAGCTGGGGCCTGTTTCAACGCCCACCGACGGCATTTTTCTCGCCGGCGTTTGCCAGGGGCCAAAAGACATCCCTGATGCGGTCTCCCATGCCGCGGGCGCGGCTGCCCAATCGCTTGCCCTTTCGGCAAGCGGTAAAGTGGAGGTCTCACCCGTTACCTCCTGGATAGATCCTGACATCTGCATAGGGTGTCAGACCTGCATTAAACTCTGCCCCTATTCGGCGATCGAGTTCAACGGCCGCAAGGGGATTTCGGAGGTAAACGAGGCTCTGTGCAAGGGCTGTGGAAGTTGCGCGGGTTTTTGTCCCAGCGGGGCCGCGCGCGTAAAGCATTTCTCCCCCAAGCAGGTGTTTGCGGAGATAGAGGGAATCCTGGACGAAGTGATTTAGTCCGTTTCATTGGAGGTAACATATGGCCGAGTACGAGCCTACAATTATCGCGTTTGTTTGCAACTGGTGTACCTATACCGCCGCCGATCTCGCCGGGACTTCCAGGCTTGTTCAGCCTGCCAATGTGCGCATGGTGCGCATGATGTGCACGGGGATGGTCGACCCCAAATACATTATAAAGGCGCTTCTGGAGGGGGCCGACGCCGTGTTGGTAAGCGGTTGCCACCCCGGCGACTGCCATTACATAAACGGCAACCTCAAGGCCCGCAGGCGGATGAAGCTCTTAAAGGAAATCCTTCCCAAGTTCGGCTTTGACGAGCGCAGGTTGAAAATGACCTGGATCGGCGCCAGCGAGGGTATCGATTTCGCTGAGACGGTAAGACAAATGACGGCTGAAGTAAAAGCGCTTGGCCGAAACGATTTGCGCACCCGGATGGTTTTGTAGAACAGCCGCCGGTGACCCGGAGTATAGATTATGTCCAAGATAGGTAAAATAGCCGTAAAGGACCGTGATCCGGTCTCTTCACTGCAGGATTTCCTCAAACTCCTGCTTGAAAAGGCAGCTGTGGAGGCGGTGCTGGTTCAGCAGAGGCTTCCCATGAATAACGCGGTCATGCCCACTCTGGTTACCGAGGCCGAAAAGCTGGGCTGGGCCGATCCGCTTGCCCCCGCATTTCCCTTAAATAGCGCGAGGATGCTCTCGCGGCTAACCAGAAAGTCGCTCGACGCACCCATTGCCGCCGTCATGAGGCCCTGTGAAATAAGGGCCTTTGTCGAACTGGTAAAACTAAAGCAGGCAAGCACCGACAATGTCATTTTGATAAGCGCCGACTGTCTTGGGGCCTACGGAAACACCGACTACGCCAAGGTCGCGGCTCTGGCGCCCGGGGCCGAGTCGACCCTTGCTTTCCATAAAAACATAGTCTCAGGCAAGGGAACTGCCACGGAAGACGCCGATATCTCCTCGGCCTGCAAGTCCTGCGAGCATCCAGTGGCCCCTAACGCCGATCTCACTATTGGCCTTCTTGGAACCAATATCGAGGAAAGCCTTCTGCTTATAGCCAATACGCCAAAAGGGGAAAAGCTCCTCGATGCTATGGGCGTAAAGGAAGAAGATGATCCGCTCGAAAGCAGGCAAAAAGCCTTGGAGGCTCTGGTTGGCGAGCGCGAAACCTGGCGGGACAAGATGTTTGAGCGCACCTCGGCTGCGGTTGGCGATGTCGAAAAGCTCATGAACTATCTGTCCAACTGCGTAAACTGCTACAACTGCAGGGTGGCCTGTCCGGTTTGCTACTGCCGTGAGTGTGTCTTCACAACCGATGTGTTCGACCACGAACCGGCTCAATACATGCGCTGGGCCAAACGCAGAGGGGCTCTCAAAATGCCCACCGATACCGTCTTCTACCATCTGACGCGCCTGGCTCATATGAGTGCGGCCTGCGTTGGCTGCGGACAGTGTTCGAACGCCTGCCCAAATGACGTGCCGGTCATGGAGCTTTTCCGCACCATTGCCAAGGGGGTGCAGGGGGTCTTCGACTACTGCGCCGGTGCTAGTCTTGAAGAAGAGCCCCCGCTGTCCGTATTCCATGAGAAGGAATTCTCCGAGGTAACGGGCGGAATCGATTAGGCGCCAAAGAGAGGTAAGCAAATGGAAACAAAAACCGGGCGAGCCCTGGTGATCGGAGCCGGAATCAGCGGCATCCGGTCGGCCCTGGACTTGGCTGAAATGAATTACCAGGTTTTTTTGATAGATAAATCGCCGCACATCGGGGGCATTCTGAGCCAGTTGGACTATCAGTTTCCAACCGATCACTGCGGTATGTGCAAGATGCTGCCCACCATCGGGCGCGATGCTTCATCGCAGTTTTGCTTGAGAAAAGGGCTGTTTCACGAAAATATCGAACTGCTGCCCGCAACGGAGATGACCGCCCTTGAGGGCGAGCCTGGAAATTTCAAGGCCACCCTGGACTCCGCGCCCTCTTTTATCGATCCGGAAAAGTGCATCGGCTGCGGACGCTGTTCGGCGGTTTGCCCCGTGGAGGTGCCCGATAAGTTCAATGGGGGCCTCACCAGGCGTAAAGCCGTCTATCTGCCGGTTCCCCATAACATTCCAAACCGTTTTACCATCGACTTTTCGGCCTGCACGAGATGCGGGGAATGCGAAAAGGCCTGCCCGACGGGCGCAATAGATCTTAGGACCGAGGCCCGGCGCGCATTTAGGATCCTTGTCGTCGATGATGAGTTGGTGGTTCGCGATTCTCTCAAGGAATGGCTCACGGTCGAAGGCTTTAGCGTCGATATGGCCGAGTCCGGGGCCGAAGCCATAGATCTGTTGTCCGTAAACGACTACGGCCTTGTTCTTCTCGATGTCAAAATGCCGGGAATGGACGGGGTCGAGGCCCTCCAGATCATAAGGGAAATGAAACCGGAGCTTCCCGTTTTGATGATGACCGCCTACGCCACGGTGGAAACCGCCGTGGAGGCGATGAAAATCGGGGCTAACGAATACCTTATGAAGCCCTTCGATATCGAGGCTCTGACCGAGAAGGTCGTTCAGCGCTATGAGGGCACGGTAAGCGTTAAGGGGCGCGTTATCGAAGTGGGGGCGGTCATAATGGCCGCCGGGTCCGACTTTTGCGACCCCGCTAAAGATCCGGGCGCCTTTGGCTACAATTATCCCAATGTTTTAACCGGCCTGCAGTTCGAACGGGTGGTGAGCGGTTCGGGCTTTGGGGAAGGCAAGCTCCTTCGCCCCTCCGATGGAAAGCCCGCCCGAAAGATTGCCTTCCTGCAGTGCATAGGCTCAAGAGATCTCAAGCAGAAAGCCGATTACTGTTCTTCGGTCTGCTGCATGTTTTCCATAAAGGAAGCGCTCCTGGCCAAGGCTAAATCGGATGGCCAGGCCGATACGGCAATCTTCTACATGGACATGAGAACCTTTGGCAAAGATTTTCAGCGCTACCGCGATGCGGCCGAAAATCAATCGGGGGTTCGTTTCATAAGAAGCCGCGTTCACACGGTCGAATCCGATAAAGACGGCTCTCTTAGACTCCACTATGTGGACGCGGACGGCGTGCCGCAAGAGGAAGTCTTCGATATAGTCGTTCTGGCAGCGGGGCAAAGACCGGCCAAAGGCACCCGAGACCTCGCGCAGTCTGCCGGAATAGAACTTGGCCCTTCGGGCTTTTGCCGAACCGATGAGCTTTTCCAAAGCCGCAGCAGCAGGGAAGGCGTATTTGCCGCGGGCTCCTTCGCGGGGCTGCGCGATATTTCCGAGTCGGTAATCCAGGCCGGTTCGGCTTCCCTTGAGGCCTCAAGACTTATTCGCGCCAAGGGGGGAATCTCACTGCCCTCCCAGAGTAACGGCGCTGCTCTCCAGCTGGAAGCCTCCAGGGATTTGCCAAAACTTGGAGTTGCCCTCTGCGCATGCGCAAGCTCGCTTGGAGCCCGCGGCTTGGACCTCAATGCCCTTGGAGCAAGCCTTTCGCGCTGGGACCCCTCCCTTCGAGTCTTTCAGGTCGAGAGAGCCTGCACTCTTTCGGGCCAAAAAGCGCTTTTGGAAAACATGAAGGAGGCCGGCTGCAATATGGTTTCCATCGGCGCCTGCATGCCGTGCCTGTATGGGAAAATGCTCCTTGATCTGGCAAGGCAAACCGGGCTTTCTACGGGTCTTATGGATGTAGTCGATATCTACACCCCGGCCTTTCGCGGACTCCAGGATCAATCCGGGCAGGTCAAGGGACGCATTGAATCGGCGATGAAAATGTCCATCGAGAGGCTAAAGGGCGCAGACCCTGCCCCAATGCGATCTTTTCACATCGTGCAAAAGGCCCTCGTAGTGGGCGGAGGCCTCTGCGGGCTTACCGCGGCGCTTTCCATAGCCGAACACGGGTTTAAGGTGGACCTGGTTGAAAAAGAAGAGGATCTCGGCGGGTTGGTGCGTACTCTAAAACGCACCATCGATGGTGCCGAGACTTCCGCGTTGATCGAAAAGCTGATTAACGATGTGCGGGCAAACAAAAATATTTGCGTCCATCTGGGCGCGGAAGTGCTCGCCTCAAAACCTTTTGAAAACTTAAGTTTTCTTACCACGATCAAAACAAGCGACGGTGAAACCAGGCAGCTCGACCATGGCGTGACGATTTTGGCTACGGGCGGAAAAGAAGCCGCTACGCAGCAATACTGCTACGGAAAGAGTGAGGCCGTTATCACCCAGCACGAACTGGAGGCGCGTCTTGAAAACGGCGCGGCCGCCGGCCTGGAGACCGTGGCCATGATCCAGTGCGTGGGCTCTCGCGAGGAAGGCAGAAACTACTGCAGTCGCGTGTGCTGTCAATCGGCTCTAAAGAATGCCTTACGGATAAAGAAGGAAAACCCCAACACCGATGTCTATATTTTTTATCGCGACATAATGACCTATGGTTTTCTTGAGGCCTACTACACAAAGGCCAGGCAGGAGGGCATAATTTTTATCCGGTACGGCTGCGACGCCAAACCCCGCGTTAGCCTCGAAGAGGGGGCAAAGGTAAGAATTGTCGTCCGAGATCCGATTTTGGGAAGAGATATCGCCATCGTCTCTGATCTGCTTGTCCTTAGCACCGGTATCGTCCCAAACGATCTTGGCGGTCTGGGACAAATTTTCGGTTTCGAACTCGATGAAGACGGGTTTTTTCGGGAGGTCGAGTATAAGTGGCAGCCGCTAAATGCGAAAAAACGGGCACTGTTTGCCTGCGGCCTCGCACACTCCCCCCGCTCTATTTCCGAATCCATAGCCATGGCTCAGGCGGCCGCCCAAAGGGCGCTGGTCACGCTGAACCGCGAAGAGGTTAAAGCCGGCCACACCGTTGCCGGGGTGCGCCACAGCCTTTGTTCTCTTTGCGAAAGATGCATCTCCGCCTGCCCTTACGGCGCCCGGAGCCGCAACGAAGAAAAGGATAGAATCGAAGTCGATGAACTCGCTTGCCAGGGATGCGGCGCCTGCGCCGCGGTGTGCCCCAACAGCGCCTCGGTTGTGCGCGGTTTTGGCGACCGGCAGGTTATGGCCATGCTGGATGCGGCACTGGAATTGTGACGATAGGCTAAAGGTGTATGAAAGGCGAAGATAATGGCTCAAAATCAAGCCTCGGCTGGTCTTAAGATTTCCGATCGGGGCGGCTTTTCCGAAATTTCCAAGACCCTCAGGGCGTGCATGCAGTGCGGTACCTGTACAGGTTCGTGCGGCAGCGCGGCCAAAATGGACTTCACGCCAAGGCAGGTCTGGCGGATGGTGCAGGCCGGCATGAAAGAGGAAATTTTTAAAAGCCGTACCTTCTGGCTCTGTTCGAGCTGCTATTACTGCACTCTCCGCTGCCCGCGCGGACTTCCGCTAACCGATACCATGGCCGCATTGAAAAGAGTGGCCACGGCCGAAGGCTACCTGAACGACCCTAAGAGTCCGCCTTTCTACAAGGCCTTTCTCGATGTCGTGCGCAAATACGGCAGGGTTAGAGAAACCGAAATGATGACCAGGTATTTTCTTGCCGTTAAAAACCCGGCGGTTCCTCTAAGTTTTGTCCCCATGGGCATAAAACTGATGAGAAAAGGTAAAATGGACGTGCAGATGCCCGGTTTTGGCGGGGGTGGAAAACTCGACAGGCTTTACCGAAAGGTCATGGAATTGGAGGCGGCGAAGTGAAGTATTTTTACTACCCTGGATGTTCGCTCGAACACTCGGCCAAGGAATACGACGTTTCAACGCGTACCCTTATGCGGGCACTGGGACAGGAACTGCTCGATGTGGCCGATTGGACCTGCTGCGGGGCCAGCGCCGCGGATACGACAAGCAAACTGCTTGCACTCGCTTTGCCGGCCCGAAATCTCGCCCTGGCCAAAAAAAGCGGCGTTAAGGCCGATATGCTCGTTCCCTGCAGCTCCTGCTACCTCAACCTGCGAAGGGCCGACGATGTGATAAGCCGTGACCGGCCCACCGCCGATCTTGTCAATCGCGCGCTTTCCGACGAGGGCCTCTCCTATGCGGGGGGCATACGGGTAAGGCATCTGCTCGATGTGCTGGCAAAGGATATCGGCCCCGAGCCTCTGGCGGCAAGGCTTAAGCACAGTTTATCGGGTCTTTGTGTTGTGCCCTATTATGGCTGCCAGGCCCTTCGCCCCTTTGCTGATTTCGACGACCCCGAGCAGCCCCATTCCATGGATGCGCTCATCGGAGCCACCGGCGCCCAGGTCTTCGATTGGTCCATGGGAGCAAAATGTTGCGGCGCCGGGCTCATGACCACAAAAAAAGAGTTGTGTCTCGATCTGGTTGCCGATATTCTCGATGCGGCAAAAGGAGCGGACTGTATCGTTACGGTCTGTCCGATGTGCCAAATGAACCTGGAGGCCAGCCAGAAAAAGATCTCAAAGATGAGGGGAAGGGCCCTGGAAATATCGATCGTCTACCTGCCTCAGCTGTTAGGCTTTAGCCTGGGGCTTCCCAGGGGCGATCTGCGTTTGGACCTTAACCTCGCCTTGACGCGCTCTTTCAAGGGACGCTTGGCTGCCATGTGAAAGCAGCCGGCTCTCTGTTTGCGGTTTTGGAAGAGGGTGCTTCCACGAGCGCGTAAAAAGTGGTGCCGGCCGGAAAAACGTGGTTACCCATGCTCGAAGGTGCAGTCGAATTTGAGGGCTTTTCTGTCTCCAGGCTACTGGTCCTGGTGCTGTGATGGAAACAGGCGTGGAGGCGGCCGAGAGAAAAAGGCTCGAAGAGCAGATTACCCGGTGTGAGAAGAAGTATCGGGAATTATTTAATAATGTTCCAAATCCGACCTTTGTTCTCGACCGCGATCTCAAAATAATCGACTGCAACGATATGGTTTTCGGCGTCTACGGCTACCGCAAAGAAGACATTTTGCGAAAGCCCTTCACCGATCTTTTCGAACCTGAACAAACACGCGATTTTGCAAAAGAGATAAGGCGCGCCGCAAAAATGGATGAGGTGCGCCACGTCACCAGATATGGACCGGTCATATATGTAAACATCCGGGTCTGCCGCTATAAATACGCCGCCGAGGCGGCCTACCTCGTTACCACAAGCGACATCACTAAAAGGCTCCTGGTCGAACAGCAGCTCATACAGGCAAGCAAGATGGCGACCCTGGGAGAGATGGCCGCAGCTATTGCCCACGAACTAAATCAGCCTCTCTCGGTCATGAAAACCGCGAGCAGCTTCATAGTAAATAAGATCAGGAAGGGCGAGCCCCTAAGGGAGCAAACCCTTAAGACCATGGCCGAGGAACTCGACAGCCACGTCGACAGGGCTTCGGCAATAATAACCCACCTTCTGGAATTTGGTCGAAAGTCTTCGGTTGAAAAGGAAAAGGTCGATGTCAATGTGGCCCTCGAAAGGTCTCTTGCCCTTTTTATGCAGCAGCTAAAGCATAGAGAAATCGAGGTGGTGAAGGATTTTCAGCCGGATCTGCCCGCGATTTTGGCCGGGGGCAACCGGCTCGAGCAGGTATTTATAAATCTTCTCGTAAACGCAAGAGACGCCATAGAGGATAAATTCGAAAAGCAGGTCCATTCCCCGGAGAAAAAAATTTTTCTTAGAACCCGCCTTTCCGAAGGCAAGGTCCGCGTTGAGGTCGCAGACACCGGCATAGGGATCCCCAAGCCCCTTCTTGAAAAGATCTTCGAGCCCTTCTTTACTACAAAACGGGTCGGCCGCGGCACCGGTCTTGGGCTTTCCATAAGCTATGGAATAGTCCAGGATTACGAAGGCTCCATGGAGGTCGAAACCCGGGAAAACGCAGGGTCTACCTTTATTGTTACCTTTCCCGTGCCCACGGGGTGAGCCCAGGTTGCTTACATAATAGCTCTCAGGTCCAATCCACCTCTTAGGCCGCGGCCGCGCGGAGGCCACCATCAAAACCTCATGATCGACCACATCTTGAGAAGCGGTCTGATGGTGATTTCAGAGGCCGATCCCAAACACATGCTGCCGACCATGACCGAGAATATTAACTTTATCGGGACGTTCGATGTCGTTTTTTTGCGAGACCTCCCGTTTGAACTGTTGCAGAGGATGCGAATACGTTAACCGATATTCATTTAACGACGAAGGAGGCTCGTATGAGTCTCAAAGAACTCGAAGCCGAGATCAAAAAACTTGATTTAAAGGATCGCGCCCTGCTCGCAAAGCGGATAGTCGAGAGCCTCGATGAACTGTCCCGGGCAGAGATCGAGGCGCTGTGGGTCGAGGAGGCTGAACACCGCCTGGACGAGATGGAACAGGGAGCGGTTGCCGAGATACCTGCTGAAGAGGCGCTTCGTAAGGCACGGAATGCCATTTTATGAAGCTGATATTTCACCCCGACGCCGATGCGGAACTCACCGAGGCGGCGCGGTATTACGAGTCTTGCCAGCCAGACCTTGGCTCAGATATTAACAAATCCGGAGGTTTGCCGGAAAATCGGCAGAAGAGCCCGGCGTAAATCCCTATGGCGGTTTCCCTACAATCTGATATATGCAGTTTATCCGGAATGGATACGAATCGTAGCGTTCGCCCACCAGAAGCGCCGACCTTTTTACT
>JBMFHI010000084.1:0-16307 GCA_049976905.1 Syntrophobacteraceae bacterium
CCTCTTAAGTTTTTGCAGATGAGCATGCCAGCACGCGAACAGACCTACAAGATGGGGTTTAGCGAACGCTTACGAAGAAAAAATCGTCGAGCCAAACTCCGGTCTTGGAAAAGCCATCACCTACATGCTCAAGCACTGGTGGAAATTAACCCGGTTCTTGCAGGTTCCGGGGGCGCCGCTGGACAACAACCTATGTGAGCGGGCACTGAAATATGCCATTATCAATCGAAAAAACGCGATGTTCTATAAAACGCAACGCGGCGCCTATGTAGGGGACCTGTTCATGAGTCTGATCCACACCTGCCAGCTGGCCGGGACCAATCCCCTGGCCTATATCACCTGGTTGCTCAAAAATTCCCGGGAAATCGAAAAATCCCCGCAAGACTACATGCCGTGGAATTATACGCAAGCTTGACCTGACAGTCGGCGGGATGCTCACGATGCCCGCCGGCTCGCCTATTTATCACCCGATTGCGCTCGCCCCAAACTGGACCAGAAAAAGTTCTCGTCCCGGCGTTACGGAAGGCGAATCTTTCTCGTCTATGCACACTGACCGCAAGGACACAAGATACTCCATGGCCTCTCCCTTCGCCAGACGCAAAAGAGGGCCACACGGTAGAGATTCGAAAACCTTTCCTGACACAATTACACAGGAAGTACCCTAAACGAAAAAAGGGGCTACGGTGTTGAAGCCGTAACCCCTTGAATTTTGTGGTGGCGAGGGGGAGAATCGAACTCTCGACACGAGGATTTTCAGTCCACTGCTCTACCGACTGAGCTACCTCGCCACAAGCAACCGTTTTTAGCGAAATCCCGTCAGTGTGTCAACTAAAATTCGCAAGGGTTGCGAAGGGGCTCTATTAGCTCATGCTTTCCCACGCTTAGTTTGCTCCAGCTGCTGAAGAAAATTGTCAAGATCTCCTTCAGAGAGGTCTATAAGAAAATCATCATCCGAGCCTGCCAGGGCTTGCGCCTCCGGAGGGGGTGACTTGGTGGCCGCATCAAGCTTTTCGGGCTCACCCTGCAAATCCGCGCCGGAGTCTATCTTCCCATCTTTTCTTTCGAGAAAATCTCCAAGGTCAAGTTCCAATGCTGCCGATATATCAGAGTGTTCGGATAAAGAATCCTGTGGTTTACCGGGCGACGGGTTGTCTTCCCTTTGACCTTTTCCAAACTCATCATGTTCGACGATCAGTGTCCCGAGTTCCTCGTCGGAGATATCAAGGAGGCTGAAGTCTTCATTGGTTGCATCCGTGGCGGAGAATTCCTCGCCTGTGGTGACCGAATCGATCTGGAAGCCTTCATCGAAGGTGATGGCGCTTTCTTGCTCCAAGCTCGAATCATCGGATATTGGGCTTTGGGCGGCGGCGGGCGGATGCTCCACCTCGGCAGTGGGGGCGCTTAGAAGAGAGCCCAGCAGAGACAAGGCTTTGGGCTTTGCAGCCGGAAACCTGAACCTGGCTCTTACGGCTTCCATACTCGCGTGGCAGTTTTTACATTCAGAAAGGTAATCAAAACTGACATAGTCGCATTTGGCACATTTCATGAGGTATCCTCCCTTGCTCCATCAAAACAGTTTTGCCGCCCAGGGGCCGAAAACGCGGGGTCTGCCGCTTAACCGGATTGGCCTTCGCCCATATCTCCCCAAAGCAGTTGTATGGATGAAATAAGAGCGACCGCGGCCGTTTCCATCCGTAAAGTTCTCGGACCGAGGCTCACGGGCTCAAATCCTGCGCTGATCAAGGCCGAACTCTCCGAGGTGTCCCAGCCGCCTTCAGGGCCAAGAACCGCTGCGATCCGGCCCGTGGTTAAACCTGTTGCTCGGGCGCTCAGACCTTTGGGGCTAGCGCAAAGGCTTGGTTCCGAGGCAAAAATCTTCAGGTATAGCCCCTGCGGATCATTATCGAACGAAACCAAAAAATTGGCCAGATCGTCAAAAAGGACGATCTCAGGGACTATCCTGCGACCGCACTGACACACGGCCTCGCCTGCAATCCTTGCCCAGCGCTCCATTTTATTTTCGGCGGGTTTGCCCGAAAGGGTGTATTGGCTTCTTGCCGCGCGAAACAGGGCCAGGCGCGACACTCCCATTTCGGTTGCCTGCCGAATAATCAGATCCATCGTGTCCGGGCGGGCAATCCCCAAACCAAGCGTTAAAAAAAGCGGCGCTTCACACGCGGGCCGATCGAGTCTTCCAAGGACCGAAACCGTGGCCCTCCCGCGTCGGATAGATCTTATTACACATTCCCAGGCTAAACCATCGGCGTCCAAAACTTCGATGGATTCTCCCGCTTTTGCCCGCAGTACCGTTTCGAGCTGGCGCGAAAGTCGGGGTGAAAGCTCCAAATCTTTGGTATCCGCGACCACTTCGGGAACGAAAAAGCACTTGCGAGTCATTGCTTTGTCACATCCCAAGCAAAGTGGAAAAGTACCAGTGATAAAAAAGTTCGCCCCAGAAGATATAGGCAACGGCGCCAAAGGCAAGAAACGGGCCGAAGGGCAAATGCGAACTCAAGTTTTTCCCGGCTCTTAACATCAATGGTACAGCAATAAGTATGCCGCAAACAGAGGAGGAAAAGATCGTAAATACGACCCCCTTCCAACCCAGAAAGGCCCCGATCATGGCCAGAAGCTTTATATCGCCGCCCCCAAGCCCCTCCTTGTGTCTTAGAAGCGAATATAGTACCGCAATGAGGTAAAAGGCCCCTCCCCCCAAGGCTAACCCCATAAGGGACTGCAGCCAGGTGAGGCGCGGAGTCAAAAAGGAAACCCCGAAACCAAGCGCGATGCCCGAAAGGGACAAAACGTCGGGAATTTCCATTGTATCCAAATCTATCATCGTGATTATCAGCAGAAGAGAGCAAAAGATGAATTCAATCAGCAGTTGAGGATGGAACCCGTATCGGTTGAAAAGGAGAAGGGCAAGAAGGCCGCTAAGCCCTTCGACGAGTGGATATCTAAGAGAAATCCGGGTCTTGCAGGTGCGGCACTTTCCCCTAAGCAACAGATAGCTTACGAGCGGGATGTTATCGTAGGCTGCGATGCCGTTCCCACAGCAAGGACACCTCGAACCCGGATAGACAATCGACTGACCTGATGGTAATCGGTGAATAACCACATTGTAAAAGCTGCCAAATACGCAACCTATAATGAAGGCTGCGACCTGACCCCCTATAAGCGGCATTGATGCAACAATGGTCTGGTTCATTACGTTATCCGTCTTTAGCCTGTTCTTCTTCTTCCAGTTTTTCCTTTTTTGTAAATTTGCAGGCCGGATTTATACAAAAAAGAGTTGAGCTTCCCGTTTTAGACCCCTTGCGGAAAAGGACCGGCGCATTGCACACAGGGCAACTTTCGCGCACCGGTTCGCCCTGGAAGATCATTTTGCACTCGGGATATTTATTGCACCCATAGAAGCGGCCGCGCTTGCCCATGCGTGAGACCAGTTCCCCGCCGCAACCTTCTCTGGGGCAGGGTATGCCCGTTGACGGCGTGCGGGTGTTCTTGCAAGCCGGATAGCCCGTGCAGGCTAAAAACACGCCAAAACGCCCCCGTTTCAGAGCCATGGGCTTGCCGCATTTTTCGCACACCTCTCCGGTTTCTTCGGGCTCTTTGGCCTCGACCGGTTTAATGCGTCCCTTCTCATCCCTTTCATAATCGGAGGTAAAAGAGCAGGAGGGATAGCCGCTGCAGGCAAGAAAGGCGCCGTTGCTGCGACTGAGTCGAATGGTAAGCGGCTTTGAGCAGCGTGGGCATTTTAGCTCGGTTGGCCAGCCGGCGCCCTTGAAATTGGCCATTCCCGTGCGGGCCGATTCCAGGCTTTTTACAAAGGGGCCGTAGAAATCGTTTAAAAGGTTTTTGAAGCGGCGTCCGCCATGTTCAACCTCGTCCAGGTCCTTTTCCATGTTGGCGGTAAATTTAGTATCCACTATGTTTGGAAAATTCGCGGAAACGAGCCGGTTGATTATCATGCCCAGTTCGGTTGGCATCAGCCGTTGTTTTGTACGCAGTACATATTCTCTTTCAAGAACGGTGGATATAATCGTTGCGTAGGTGCTCGGCCTGCCGATTCCAAGGTCTTCGAGGGTCTTTATGAGAGTAGCTTCCGTAAACCTTGGCGGAGGCTGCGTAAAGTGCTGCCTGGGCTCTATTTTGAGAAGATCGAGCGGTTGACCTTCTCCAAGATCGGGCAGTCTTTCTTCGGATTTGCCATCCTCGGCCTCATCCTTTCCCTCTTCGTAAAGGGTTAAAAATCCCGGAAACGCTATCACCGAACCGGTTGTCCTCAGCAGGTAGTCTCCAGCGCTAATGTCAACGGTGGTCTGATTGATGAGCGCGGGAGTCATCTGGCAGGCGACAAATCTTTTCCAGATAAGGGAATAGAGGTTGGCCTGCTCGCGGCTTAGATATTTTGCCATCATTTCGGGGGTGCGGGCCACATCGGTTGGCCTGATCGCCTCGTGAGCGCCCTGGGCCGTTTCCCTGGATTTGTAGGCAACCGTTTTTGAAGGCAGGTACTTATCTCCCCACCGGTTTGCGATAAATTCTCTTACCGCCTTGGTCGAGTCCTGGGAAAGCCTGGTGGAATCGGTACGCATATAGGTGATGAGGCCAACGGCGCCTTCCTCTCCGATTTCGCTTCCCTCATAGAGCTTCTGGGCTATGCTCATCGTTTGTTTGGCGGAAAAATGAAATTTTCGGGCCGCATCCTGCTGCAGCGTACTGGTAATAAAGGGAGGGGAGGGGTTTTTTTGCCTCTGCTTTTTTTCGACCGAGCTTACGCTATAGACAGCCGAACTTAGAGCCTTAACGTGTTTTGCGGCTTCTTCCTGGGTGGAGATCGTACATTTTTTCTTTTTAAATCGCATGAGCTGGGCCGAAAAAGCCGATGCATCCTCTTGCGCAGCTAGTGAGGCGCTATCGCGATGCGGGCACAGCCCGGCCTCGATGGTCCAGTACTCCTCCTTTTCAAAGGCGTAGATTTCCTCTTCCCGCTCGCAAATCAATCTCAAGGCCACAGATTGAACTCTTCCAGCGCTAAGGCCCGCCCTTACCTTTTCCCACAACAGGGGAGAAATCATGTAGCCAACCAGCCGGTCGAGAATTCTGCGCGCCTGCTGCGCCTCGTAGAGCTTCAAATCGAGTTCGTTGGGGTTTTCTATCGCCTCTATTATCGCCTTGCGCGTAAGTTCGTAGAAAAGAACCCTTTTGAGAGGTTTGCCCTCGGCGCCGATCTCTTCGGCTATATGCCAGGCAATGGCTTCCCCCTCCCTGTCGGGGTCGGGGCCAAGGTAGACCGTATCTGCCCTGGATGCGGCCTTTTTGAGCTCATCGAGCACTTTTTTCTTTCCGGTAAGGACCTGGTACTGCGGAGTGAATTCACCGTCGAGGTTGACGCCCAGTTTATTTCCTGGAAGATCCTTTATATGACCTACGCTGGCTTTGACGATAAAGTCCTTGCCCAGATATCTTTCGAGTGTTCTGGCCTTGGTTGGAGACTCGACTATTAGAAGCGATTTTGACATTTACAAAAACCCCGGTTGAAAAATAAAGAATCGGTATCGAAAATCGCCGACCCCCAATTTAGCTAATGATAATCCGAAAATAAAATACTTTCCCAATGACGCGGAAACAAGCCCCTGGATTAAAATAGGAACCATCTCAATGCGCTGGAGCCAGGGGGGCAACCTTGCCTCCAGCAATATTGCCGGTGATTCGGCCTCGTAGAATACCCAAAACAGGGCCGATCGTATATAGCATTGATTGAATTCTTCCTCAGGGGTGAAACCCCCATTCCCATGGACTATCGGTAAATTTGCAAGAATCGGAGAGGGCAATCTCATCAGAGGGGCGAAAATTTATCCGACTTGCTTTCCCGTGAGGAGGTCCTTAAACAAAGCCAAATCCGCGGCCGGCCTGATCCTTTACGCCAAGGAATATAAAATGCGGTCCTCGCCCTGGCTCATAACGACCTTGCCTTCACCTTTGAGGTAGTGCAGATGGGCTATGGCCTCGGAGGTGGCAAACCATTTTTGTGGAACGGGAAAATCTGCCCAGCAACTGCAGTGGATATCCCAGCTCATCCGGGATGCGGTCTCATAGCCGCTCAAGGGGCCGTCCCCCAAAATCGAGAGCACCTCATCGAGTCTTTCCCTGTGGTGTTGACGCAATTGTTCAATCCTTCCCTTACAGTCGCTAAAAAGGCGTCTGTGGCCGGGCAAAACAAGGTCGATCGGCATTGCATATACCTTTTCAAGACTTGCCAGATAGAGTTTTAGCGGATTGGCCTCCTCCTCCCAGCAGCCAATGTTGGGTGTTATGTCGATTAGTATGTGGTCTCCGGAGATGAGAAACTTTTTCCCGGGTTCGTAGAGACAGGTATGGCCGGGCGTATGCCCGGGAGTTGCAACGGCTCTGAGGTCGAAGCCTCCATAGGCGATGCTGTCTCCCTCTTTTACGCCGATCATGGCTGGCAGACGGTTCGATCCGTATTTTTGGCCGGGATGGTTACTTATGGCCACATCGACTTCGTCGCGGGGAAAACCGCTGCGAGCATAATACTCGGCGACGCTCGCCCAGCTTGTCCAATTCTCCATAAATTCCTTATCGGGTTCGTTCATATATACTTTTGTGTTGTCATCAAAGAGCCTCTGGGCAAGCGCGAAGTGATCCGCATGAAAATGGGTTATGTAGAAGTCGCTTTGTTTGAGGTCGACCCCTATTTCGTCCAAACCGGCCATCATGGCCTTAAGACATTCTTCTCGATTGAGTCCCGTGTCGATGATGAGGCTTCTCGAAGGGTCTTTTACGACATAGGAATTTACCCAGCCCAAAGGGCTTTGAGGAAGGGGGATCTCTATGCGGTAGAGATTTGGGAAAAGCTCTTCAGCCATGCTGTGATGCTCCTTTACAGCTGCGGGTCGCAAAAATGCGGCCCTTTTTTGTTTACTAGGAGCTGCTCCGCCTCATTTCGTAGCGGGGTTTTATCGAGAACGAAACTTAGTGCGCCAACAAAAAGTTTGCTGTCTCGGGATGCTCCAAGCCGCGGGGCCAGGCTCTTAATTAGCCTGTATGGTTTCAGGCAGGCTTTTTTGCTCGAAGTAAAAAACATACAGCCGGGAAATCAAATATGCAAGCTGGATGTCTTCGTGGTCTTGCTTCCAGGTTTAAACACCTCTTTTTCCCGCCAATTGGAGCACGTTGGGTGCGTTTTGTCCCTCCTTTGTTCCCTCTGGCGACATGGATCGAACAATTTCCGTTGCCACAGGTCTTCAGGCTGCTTACCTTGTCACTCAAAACCGCTACCGGGATAAAAGTTTATTGGCCGCATTGCGCAATAGTAGTCCTGGGGAGCTTAAAAAAAGGGAGAGGTTTATGAATTATAAGGCATGGGTGGCTAAAGCGCCCAAAGAACCGCTGGTATTGGAAAACGTTTATCCCGGGCCGCTCGGCCCCGAAGAAGTCGAAGTTGCCGTGGAACATTGTGGTTTGTGTCACTCCGACCTGTCTGTTTTGAACAATGAATGGGCTAATTCCCAATATCCCGCGATTCTGGGCCATGAGGTCATCGGACGGGTAACCGCGGTTGGTCCCGAGGCCCGGGGGCTCGCTGTCGGACAGCGCGTGGGCATTGGCTGGAACAGCGGCAGCTGCATGCACTGCCGTCAGTGCCTGTCGGCAAGCCATCACCTTTGCGCGCAGGTCCAGCCGACCATTATCGGCCATGGCGGAGGGTTTGCTACTCACATCCGCTCGCACTGGGCCTGGGCTGTGGCATTGCCTGAAAAGCTAAACAGCGCCGAGGCCGGCCCGCTTCTCTGCGGGGGTGTCACGGTCTTTAACCCGATTGCTATGTTTGCCAAGCCTTCCGACAGGGTGGGCGTCATCGGCATAGGCGGCCTGGGGCATATGGCCGTTAAGTTTGCCGCCGCCTACGGCTGTGAGGTGACCGCTTTTACTTCGAGCGCGGGCAAGTTCGATGAGGCCCGAAATTTTGGGGCCAACCACGTTGTTTCAAGCAAAGACTCCGAAGAGGTAAGAAAGCTTGCCGGAAGCCTCGATCTTCTCATCAGCACCGTCAACGTTAAGCTTGACTGGGACGCGATGATCGCAACCCTTGGGCCCAAAGGCCGCCTGCACATCGTCGGCGCCGTCCTGGAACCTATCCCTGTTGCCGCCTTTGCGCTGATAATGCAGCAGCGCTGCATCTCGGGGTCACCGACCGGCTCGCCTGCCGACATAGCGACCATGCTCGACTTTGCGGCACGCAAAAACATCCTTCCGCAAACCGAGCACTTCCCGATGAGCAAAATCAACGAGGCTTTCGCCCGGCTCGAATCGGGCAAGGCCCGCTATCGTATAGTGCTGGATGCTGACTTTTGATCCTGGGGCCGCTCCTGCAAAAGTCGATCTTGAGACATAAGAGAACAAATGTCGGCCGGTTTTGCGCCGATCCTGTCATCGCAACGTTTTGCCAGACTATATTTGTGTCCGCAAACTCATTTTCCGATGGTGCTTCTGTTCATGCCGGGGCAAGGAGCGTGGTGCCGTTTTCTTTCAAACCACGCTCCTCGGGATGTGGCCGCTAGTGAATAAAACCCATTGAGACAAACTGCAGATAACCGTTGGCGCACATGAAAGAGCCGGCCAGGGCGAAGGCAATCGAAAGGCAAAATACCATGGGGCTGTCGGCTATTATGGATACCGAGGCCATGATTATCGCTATCTGGAGCAGCACCTCGGCGTATTCGAAATAGGGGTCCTTGGCGAGGTTTTTGTCCCGTTCTTTTTCCAGCTTCAACGCTTTTTCCATAATTTTTTTCTTCTCCACGCTAAACCGCGCGGATTCCTCGCCCAGCTTTTTTATCGTTGCGTCCACCTTGCCCGTCTGGACGGCGCCCCCGGGTCCGGCAAGAAGGCTAAGCTCGTTTTCGAGCATCATCTTTTGGCTCTTGTAGAGGTGTTCGCGTATCGACTTGGCCTGGTAGTAAGCCCACTGGTCGGAGGCCTGCTGCTGTGCAAGAAGCATTTCTTTCATGGCGTGATTTCCGCCAAGAGAGGAAAATGCGAGGATTACCGCGTAGACCGCGGTGATCAATGCTATCTTGCTGTGGAATTTTCTTTCTTTGATTTCTTCGAGTTCCCTTGGATTGGGCAGTTCGGTTTCCGCCATTTGCTCCCTTCCTTGTGCTGGGATTTAATTTCTTTGCAAAACATCTCACACCGCCTACTAATTATCATCTTCTTGCGGTCCCTGTCATCTTTGCAATCAGCGGAACACTCTTTTCTCATTCGGTTTTTATCTAAATGGAGCCTTCTTAAGGATTGCTTCCGGTCAAAACCATGGTAAGTCGTCTGCTCTGGGGCCTCAACCGGCTCGGCGCCCCATTTTCTTGCTTCCGGCATTTTGACTGTTTAAGGGCCGCACCGGATATGCTATGACAATCCATGTCCCGGGGCCAAAAAAGTGGCGTTGGCTTAGGCTTTTTAGGGCCGCCCCATTCCCGGTTTAAACCTCAACCCTTGCTATGGGTACACAATGCGGTGAAGCGCGAAATCCTTAACTATCTGATCTGCCCTCGCTGCCTCCCCGAAGAAAGTCCCCTGCGTCTTGGCAATTTTAGCTCCTCCAACGGGGAGATAACCGAGGGGCGCCTTGAGTGTTCTCGCTGCACAAAAGTTTATCCCATAACGGATGGAATCGCCTGCCTTGGCGAAGACCCGGGCGAGGGGACTGGGGGCAAAGGTTTCTATGAGTCCGAAGAGCTGCTTTCCACTTATCTTTGGACCCATTACGCAGATCTTTTCGGCGACTCGGACGCAACGGCGGCCTACTCTCAATGGTCGGCGCAAATCGCCCCGATATCCGGGGCAGGCCTCGATACGGGTTGCGCCACCGGCCGGTTTAGCTTTGAGATGTCGGCAAAGTGCGACCTGGTTATAGGGGTTGATTGCTCCATGCGTTTTGTTGCAATGGCCAGGCGCCTTTTGCGGGAGCGAAAACTTGCCTTCAAAGTAAAGGAAGAGGGCAGGATTTACCGCGAAAAAAGTTTCCTTCTACCCCCGCGGTGGAACTCGCAAAAGGTTGAGTTTGTCGTTGCCGATGCCCAGGCCCTTCCCTTTCGCTCCGGTGCCTTTGCCTGCTTGGCCTCTCTAAATATCGTCGATAAAACCCCGCATCCGCTAAAGCATTTGGAAGAGGTCTGCCGCACGGCCCGGGCCGGAGACTCACAGTTGCTTATATCAGACCCGTTTTCATGGTCCGAGGATTTTTGTTCCTCCAAAGACTGGCTTGGGGGAACAAGTGAGGGCAGGTTCGCAGGGTCTGGAATAGACAACATAGAGCGATTTCTCTGCAAACAGACCAATGGTTGGAGTATTGAGCGCAGGGGCGCGCTCTGGTGGAAGATCCGCAATCACAGAAACCATTTCGAACTTATCCGCAGTCTTTTCATAAAGGCGCATCGATAAAGGCGACGGTAAAAGGGGGGTAAACCATGGATTTTGATTTCATTATCGGCGTTGCAAAAGAGGCCGGCAGGGCTATCCTGGAAGTCTACAACACGGATTTCGAGGTGATTCAAAAACAGGACCGCTCCCCTCTCACTCTGGCGGATACCCGGTCGCATGCGATAATTTCGGGGGCTCTTACGGAGCGCTACCCCGATATCCCGGTACTTTCCGAAGAGGGCCGGGAGATTGCCTTCGAGCAAAGACGCGACTGGCAGAGGTTCTGGCTGGTCGACCCGCTTGACGGGACAAAGGAGTTTGTGAAAAGAAACGGTGAATTCACAGTTAATATCGCACTGATAAAGGATCGCATGCCCGTTTTCGGGCTTATCTACATTCCGGTCGCCGACCGGGTCTTTGTGGCCGATGTAGACGAGGGCTGCTTTGAGATATCTTCGGGCGGGCGCAAAAAGCTCTCGGTTTCCCCCATTTCCAGCCAGACGCCGGTGCGGGTGGCAAGGAGCCGCTCTCACCCGGCCCCCGGACTCGAGCAATTGCTGTCGCTAATTCCCTCCCATCAGGTCATAAACCGGGGCAGCGCCCTCAAGTTCTGTTTAGTGGCGGCCGGGGAAGCAGATTTTTATCCAAGGTTTGGCCCCACCTGGGAGTGGGATACTGCGGCGGGACATGCGATTGTTGCGGCCGCCGGGGGCGTAATGGTCGATCTATGCGGAAACCCTTTCCTCTATAACAAGGAAAGCCTTCTAAACGGGCCCTTCATAGTATCTTCCAGCATGGTGTGGCTAAGAGAAACCGGCATGCTGGAGGCGGCATCGAAACTGGGCTGAAAAAACGGTTGACCGGACTTAACGCATAAGAATCATGGGCCGGCGCTGCTTTTCGCTCAAGCCGTAAGTCCTGTCAATCTTGTGCTTTATGGCAGAAACGAAGTCAAGGCTGCCGGCCGCCACGCTCCGGGTTCACTTTGATTAGCGCGCAGACCTGTTTAGGACAATGGCCTCACCGAGTCAGCCTTTCTGCAAAGGAGCCAACTGCCCCGACCTCGTCTCCAGGGTCAATTGCAATCGCAGGGCGCAGGAGAGGCTTGGCTCTTTAAAAACCAGGTCTTTGACAAAATCGTATTTCATCTAAAACAGATGAGAAAATGTTGCTTGGCTTTACCCGTGGGATGTGCTAGAAGAATTTTTCAGCCCGCTCTTGGAACGGGCACCGAGGGAAGGCATCTGTTTTGTAGGCACGTAGCTCAGTGGGAGAGCGCTACCTTGACGCGGTAGAGGCCGACGGTTCGAAACCGTCCGTGCCTACCAGAACAAGAGTTGCTGTAAGGATTTGGAGGCTCTTGACGCCAAAGAGTGCGAACTATAGGGCAAGTGACAACCGTGCACGGGCGCGGATCGAAATAAGCATGGACACGCATTTCCATACAAGGCATCTTTCCGAACTGGTGGGATGCCTTTTTTAGTTGCGGACAGGTTTGGGTGAAAAATGTCTAAAGAAATTGAAATCACACTTCTGCCGGGCGGCCAAAAGTTCATGGTTGCCGAAGGTGCGAGCATTGCCGAAATCCTTGGCAAGGCAACCGCGGGCAAATTGTTGCTGGCCGCAAAACGTGACGGTCAACTCGTCGATCTTTATCAAAAGCTCGACCGGGACGCTTCCCTGGAAGCAGTAGACAAGGATTGCCCCGAGGCGATCAAAATCCTTAGGCACAGCGCCGCCCACATCATGGCCCAGGCCGTGAGAGCGCTTTTCCCCGAAGCCCGTATCGCCATCGGCCCGGCCATTGAAAATGGCTTCTACTACGATTTCGATGTCGAGAGGCCCTTTACGCAGCAAGATCTCGAGAAGATCGAAGAAAAAATGCGCGAGATCATCTCGCAAAAGCTTGCCTTCTCTCGAAGGGATATGCCCCGTGAGGAGGCCATAGGCCTCTTTTCCGCCATGGGGGAAAAGTATAAGGTCGAACTGCTCGAAGAGTTTAGCGATCCAACCGTTTCCATTTATCAGCAGGGCGATTTTGTCGATCTTTGCCGTGGGCCTCATATTCCTCAAACCGGAGTCCTCAGGGCATTCAAGCTTACCGGAGTTGCCGGCGCCTACTGGCGAGGCAACGAGCATAACCAGATGCTCCAGCGCATTTACGGGACCGCCTTTTTCGATGTCGAATCCTTAAAGAAGTATCTCGCTTTTCTTGAAGAGGCCCAGAAGCGCGATCATCGCCGCCTCGGAAAAGAACTCGACCTGTTTAGCTTCTCCGATGAGGTAGGCGCGGGCATGGTTATCTATCATCCCAAGGGCGCTCTCATTCGCCATATTCTGGAAAATTTCGAAAAGCGCGAACATCTGCTGCGGGGCTACCAGATCGTGATCGGTCCGACCCTTTTAAAGACCGATTTATGGAAAAGGTCCGGACATTTCGACCACTACCGGGAAAATATGTACTTTACCGAAATTGACGAGCAGTCTTACGGCGTAAAGCCGATGAACTGCCTTTCGCACATGCTCATCTACAAGTCCAAAATGAGAAGCTATCGGGACTTGCCGATCCGCTACTTTGAGCTGGGCACGGTGCACCGGCACGAAAAATCGGGCGTCTTGCACGGTTTGCTTCGGGTCAGGCAGTTTACTCAGGACGATGCCCACATTTTATGCGCCCCCGACCAGTTGAATGATGAAATTAAGAGTATTATTGATTTTGTCAGCGAAGTGATGGCAATATTCGGCTTCGAATTTGAAATTGAAATCAGCACCAGGCCCGAAAACTCCATAGGTTCCGATGAGGATTGGCAACGGGCGACCTCGGCGCTGACCAAGGCGCTGGAAGAAAAGGGCTACGCCTATTTTGTGTGTGAAGGCGAAGGGGCCTTCTATGGGCCAAAGATCGACATCAAGCTTAAAGACGCCCTCGACCGGCGCTGGCAGTGTGCCACGATACAGTGCGATTTCACCCTGCCCGAAAGATTTGATCTGACCTACATCGGGGCAGACGGAGCCCGCCACAGGCCGGTCATGGTGCACCGGGTCATCCTTGGGGCCATGGAGCGCTTCCTGGGGGTCTTGATAGAACACTACGCGGGGGCGTTCCCGGTGTGGCTTGCGCCCGTGCAGGCGATGATCGTAACGGTAACCGACGCACAGCTCGATTTTGCCCGGGCCGTTTGCACCGAGTTGCGCGGCCGGGGTGTTCGCGTGGAAGTCGATACCCGCAGTGAAAAACTGGGCTATAAGATCCGGGAGGCCCAGATGCAAAAGGTTCCCTACATGCTGGTCATCGGGGACAAGGAAGTCCAGGGCGCAGGCGTAGCGCCAAGGAAAAGAGATGGAACGCAGCTTGGTCTAATGACATCTTCTGAATTTGCCGATCTTGTTGAAAAAGAGTGTCTGGAGTCGAGCAAGGGGCGTGTTGGATTAAACATTGTTTAAAAGGAGATACGACGCTGGAGAAACAGACCAATGTGAATGAAAAGATTCGGGCGCCGGAAGTCAGGCTGATCGGCCATGACGGTTCACAGCTTGGGATCGTTGCGATTCGAAGGGCGCTTGAGATGGCCGCGCAGGAACATCTGGATCTTGTGGAGGTGGCGCCTAATGCCGAGCCCCCCGTTTGCAAGATTATGGACTACGGCAAGTTCAAATATCAGCAGAACAAAAGATCTCAGGAAGCCAAGAAGAAACAGACCGTGATTCAGGTCAAGGAGGTAAAGATCCGCCCTAAGACCGACGAGCACGATTTGCAGGTAAAGATCCGCCACATCAAACGATTCCTTGCCCAAAAGGATAAGGCCAAGATAACGATTCTTTTCCGCGGCAGGGAAATAGCCTATTCCGATCAGGGCATGAAGGTCCTCGAGCGTATCAGAGAAGAGCTCAAGGAGGAGATTCTAATCGAGCAGCAACCAAAGATGGAAGGGCGTAACCTGATAATGATTCTGGCGCCCAAGGGTTGAAAAATTCAAAAACTCCACCTTAATTTGTTGACTCTTGATCATGTCCCAAATAAACTAGCTCTTTTGTGCCGTGACGATTTTTCGCTCCTTCCCACGGGTGTCCAATTCGCGGTGAGGCAGCCGGAGTTGATATAGAGATTTTTTGACGCCGTAAGGCGGATTACCGGCAGGCGGCTTTGCCGCCGGGCCGCAAAAATTTGTTGGACGGAGGATAGCCCCAATGCCTAAAATCAGGACCAATCGAGCCGCCGCCAAGCGATTCAAAAAAACCGGAACGGGAAAGATCGTCAGGGCGAAGGCCTTTAAGAGCCACATTCTGACCAAAAAGAGCCGGAAGAGAAAAAGGGAATTGCGCCAGGATACGGTGGTTAACGCAATAAGCGTAAGTTCGATAAAACGCATGCTGCCCTATCTGTAAAAGGCTCTGTTCGTCAGGCGATGTGCTGACGAGTTCTATTCCTTACCGCACCCTGGTGGCTTTTGCGGCAAGGAAATATTTTATTACAGGAGTGTTCGATGCCAAGAGTAAGAAAAGCGGTCAAGTCGCGCGCGCGGCGCAAAAAGATCCTAACGGCGGCCAAGGGCTATCGCGGTGGGCGAAGATCCTTGATTCGTACGGCTACCGAAACGGTCGATCGCGCCCTTAAATTTGCCTATCGCGACAGGAAAGTCAGAAAGCGCGAATTTAGAAGCCTTTGGATTATGCGAATCAATGCCGGGGCCCGCGAGCACGACCTTAGCTATTCAAGGTTTATGAATGGGTTAAAGAAGGCCAATATCACCCTGGACAGGAAGGCCCTGGCCAACCTTGCCGCCACCAGCCCCGAGGCCTTTGCCGAACTGGCAAGAATCGCCAAAGAAGCTGCATAGGAAATGAAAAGGGCTGTTGAGAATCTTCTTGAGACGGCCGGCCGCGCACTTTCTGAGCTGGGCGATGACCCAAAAGCCCTCGACCGGGCCCGGGTTCGTTTTTTGGGGCGAAAAGGCGAACTTGCTCAACTTTTCAAGCAGTTGGGACAGGTAGACGAGCAGGAACGCCGTGAGGCCGGCAGGGTGCTAAACGAGGCCAAAGCCCGGCTGGAGGCCCTTTTTTCCCAGGCTCTGGATAAAAATCGGGACCTTGCGGCCGCGGAGCGCCAAACAATCGATGTGAGTGTTCCGGGAAGGCGACCGCCTTGGGGACGGCTCCATCCGATAACCCAGACTGCCGCCGAGATCTGCCGCATTTTCAACTGGCTGGGCTTTGAGACCGTAGAGGGTCCCGAAATCGAGCTGGACTATTATAATTTCGAGGCGCTAAACATCCCCAAAGACCATCCCGCAAGAGACATGCAGGATACTTTCTACATTTCCGAAGATGTCGTTCTTAGAACTCACACCTCGCCGCTGCAGGTCCGCACGATGGAAAAAAGAACCCCACCCGTGCGGGTCATTGCCCCGGGAAGAACCTACCGCCGCGATTCCGACGTTACCCACACGCCTATGTTTCACCAGGTAGAGGGGCTGATGGTGGGAAGGCAAATCTCCTTTGGAGATTTGAAGGGAATCCTCACAACGTTTGTCCACCAGATGTTTGGGCAAAACGTCGCGCTAAGATTCCGGCCCAGTTTTTTCCCCTTCACCGAACCGAGCGCCGAGGTCGATATCGAGTGCGTCATGTGCCGGGGCAGGGGGTGCCGCGTGTGCAAGGGCACCGGATGGCTCGAAATCCTGGGCTCAGGGATGGTCGATCCGCAGGTCTATACCTATGTGGGCTATGATCCCGAGGAGATTACCGGCTTTGCTTTCGGCATGGGGATCGAACGAATTGCCATGTTAAAATACGGAATAGACGACCTGCGCCTGTTTTTTGAAAACGACCTGCGTTTTCTCCAGCAGTTTTAGTATCCT
>JBMFHI010000085.1:0-16046 GCA_049976905.1 Syntrophobacteraceae bacterium
GGCGCTTTTTACGGCTTCAATTTTTGCGGCTTCGCGGCTTCGCGTGACATAAGAAGACCTTAAGTCAACGCCATTGGATTCTGATGGGCATCGGAAATAATACCCGTTGCCAGATAGGGAGGATGACCTCGGAATGAAACTTAGCACGGACCAGATCATTTATATCATGGAGATAGCGGCTAAGAACGCCGACGCCTATTCCATGAGACCGTTGGAACTTTTTAGCGCGATGTACAACAGGATTGAGGAGATTATAAGCGATGGCCAAATTAACGACGAAGGGCAGGAAGGCGGTTCCTAAAAGCGACTTCGCGTTGCCGGGAAAACGCAGCAAATCGGGTGGGAAGGGCGGCTACCCCGTCGAGGACGGCGCCCATGCGCGAAACGCTCTCTCTCGGGTATCGGCTAACGGCACACCGGCGCAAAAGGCTGAGGTCCGGGCCAAGGTACACGCGAAGTTTCCCGATATAGGAGCGGGGGCCAAAAAGAAAAGCGGCGAGCGGGAGCGCGGCAGGCGCACCGATGGGCGTGGCCGGGAAGGGAGAAACTAATGGGTGCCCCAAGCATCTCAGTTCCACCAACTCCGGTGGTTCCTCCGCCGCCCGCGCTTCCCGACCAGGGCGTACAAAATGCGGCTACAAACCAGCAGCAGCTTTCCGCCATGGAATACGGGGCTGAGGGCACGATTTTAACCGGGCCGCAGGGACTCACCCAAAAGGCCAATACGACAGCCGGGTCTAAATCCCTGCTAGGATAAGAAAGGACGCACGCCATGAGTGTAGTTGAGGTCCATAAAGCTGACTACAGCGAGGAAGATAAGCGTAAGGCCGAAGAAGACGCGCATCATCTCGCGCACGCCCACGCGATCAGAAAAGACGCTAAACGGCATGAAAAGGCCATTGAAGCGGCCAAGAGACTAAACCTGGAGACGCAGGAAAACGCACAGGAGGCCCAAAACCATGCACAGGGAATGAACGACCTGGCCTCGCAAATGTATCCCACCATGGCGGCTTCCGGGCAGATGCCGGGACAGCAGGGGGCATAGCCTATGCCCGCACAGGTAGACATCTGCAACCGAGCCCTATCGGTAATTGGAACACGTTCAACGATTGCTTCCATGAGTGAGGCGAGCGCGGAGGCCCAGGCGTGTACGCTTCATTTCGAGCCCGCGTGCCGGGCAATGCTAAGACTTGCCCCCTGGTCTTTCGCAAGAGCGAGCATACAGGGGGCGCTTATCGCCGCGGCTCCCGGAACGCCGGAAAACCCAAACGGGACAGTTCCGATTCCGCTTGTTCCGGTAAGCACCGTCAATCCAGCGGGGAGCACGCCGACTCAGATTGTGGCTTGGCAGTATGAATACGCTTGGCCACAGGATGCTATAAGGCTAAGACAGGTTAAATGCCCTTTTGAGCAGCCTGCAACGCAAGGTGGAGTTGTTCCTCTTTGGCCCGGATCGATGGAAGCTCCTTTTTTTATGGGCTCCATTGCCGATCTGACACTTAATACTCGAGTCCCTTACCAGATCACACTTGACCGCGATACGTTCGGAAACCAAATCAAGGTTATTTTGAGTAACGTTCAAAGTGCGTTAATCGTCTATACGGCCTTGGTCGATGACCCGAATCTTTGGGACGACGAGTTTAGCGAGGCCTTTGTTTATGCCCTTGGAAGCCATCTGGTTGGCGCCCTTATCGGTGACAAGCAGATGGACAAGGACTTGTGGGGGAAAGCGCAGATGCTGGCGATACAGGCACGGGCGGTTGACGCAAATGAACAGCCTCTAAGTCCAAATCATACACCCGATTGGATAAGGGCAAGATGGGGATTCCCGGTGGCTGGGATGGCGCCCTATCCGATGGATAACGACGAATGGGGATTTTAAACTTGCTTTTCAGGATGGTTTATAGGGAGCACACGCGATGATACGAGCGATCCAGGGCCTTGATGGGTTTATGAATCCGCTGATAGGAAATTTACCGCCTTCGGATACGATCTACGCGGTTGATGTGGTTGCGAATACGAGCCAGCAAATTCCGATCCCTACGGGGGCAAACCTCGTTGTTTTCGGTCAGATTCCAGGGGCAAACCAGTTTATGAAATTCACTAACTTGGCTATTTCGGTTCCAAGTGCCAATATCCTTGACGGAACGGCCCCGGAACGCATACCCGACAGCCGAAACTGCGCAGGGCAAGGATGGATAAGCATCGTAAGCGATACAGCGGGAATTCTTACGCTTTCGTTTTACGCATAGGGGAGGACTATGAAAAAGGTGCTCATATCTTTTTGTGCCGTCTTGTTGTTTGCCGGGGTTGCTCACGGCGGGCTGTTTGGAGGGGGCGGTGGCAGTATTGCCCACAACCAGAGCGCGGCCACCGACTGGAGTTTCGGGGCGATACATATAGGCGCCAATAATCCGGCAGCGATTGAAAACGATGGAAACGGCAATTTGAATCTGCCCGTTCCTATCATCTCGCAATTTCCATTGCGGATAGTTACCTGCGGAAATTCCATAAACTCAAATGCCTGGATTAACGGTTATAATCCCGATCAGTGGGCACCCCAGTCGGAAGTAGCCAATGCCATGATGCTGGCTCCGGGCAAGTTCGAGTTTCGAAAACTAACGGACTCTCTTTCGACAAGCGGTGTCAACGGCGCAGGGATTACCCAGTATTCGGGGACCGGCAATGTCGACATGTATGGCAACTGGGGGTTTTTCGGGGCCACGCTGTCTCTTATAAACAGCACGATTGTAAGCACTTCCCCTAATATTCAATGGCTTCCCTTCCTCCAGCAAAATGGGGTTGTTCCCGATATGGTGGTTGGGGTTGCCCTGCTGGAAAATGACGTGGTAGAGGGGGTAAGCGTTGCGACGATGGAAGCGGAGCTTCAGACCTGGATAAAAATTGTCCGGTCCTATTGGCCCAATGTGAAGATACTGGTCCTGTCGCCCCGGCCCTCTTTTCTTTGCAACACTTCCCAGCTGGTTTCCAATTGGCAGCAGATAACTTCCTATATATGTTCGCTCAAGGGCCAAAATGGGGTTTGGGGCATTAATATGGGGTCGGCCTACGAAAATCCCGCGGACCCCGCTACGCCCCAAGGCGTTCCCTTTACAGGCAGCCAAACGGGAAACACCTTGACCGTTACAGCAATGGGGGCCTATTTGGGAAATCAGGTGGGCACCCTTGCTATTGGCGATGAGATATGGCAAAGCACTACACCGTCTCAGTCTCCCGAAGTCATTACGGGTTTTGGAACCGGGACGGGTGGAGTTGGAACCTACACGGTGGATGTGTCGCAAACCCTCGCTTCGGGGCCTATGGCAGGAGCGCCACAAGCCTATACGGATGGGGCGATTCACCCCAACGCCCTGGGTGCGATGCTAAATGGCGCTGTACTGGCCGCGTGGATGCGCCAAAACATCACAATTCAAAATAATAGCGAAACCCTAAATGGACCCAACGTCAATCTGACGGGCTCCTCCTCTACCAATTATTTGAGCGGAGGCCCGCAATCAGGGGCGGCGGGCACCCTGCCAACCGGCGTGAGTTTCAATTCAGCCTGCAATATGAATCTTAATTTTACCGTTCAGGCCCTAAACCCAGGCTTTCAGGTAAACGTTACTACCGTTGGGGCTCTTACCCCGTCAACCGGAAATGCAAATATTGGAAGCATACAGTTATGGGACAATAATGGTTCGATGACCTCTGGCGTGAACAGGGTTAAATTCGGTTTGTGGGTCAATATCGTAAGTGGTGGGCAGTATCTGCGAAATATTGGCATGATTGCCTACACCTATACAAATACTACAAGTCAATTTGTATCTACACCCTATATTCAAACAGCAGCGGCATTACGTGGTTTTCCAAACGGTCTTTATTATTTTGAAACTCCGGAACAGATACCGGCCTCAGGGGCTCTAACCGATCAAATTACCCGTTTAAGACAATTCCTGGAGGTAACCGTTGAGGCAGGAACTCCTGTTGGAAGCAACATAGTAATCCAGGTACTGTCTGCGGGATGGATCAACTGTACGGCCTCGGGTCAGCCTCAGCCGCTTGCAACGGTTTCTACTCCCACGGTGAGTACTGGTACATACAATTATCAAAACCAGACAAAAAAAGTTGTCGAGGCCATAGTGAGCGGAGGGACAGTATCGGCTGTAAGCATCCTTAGGGGTTCCATCACGGCGGCAACGGGGCTTACCTCGGGTACCTTTGTGCTGGGTCCTAGCGACATCCTGCAAATTACCAATACCGTTGCGCCCACTCTGGACATATACCCATTGGATATCAATTTGCAGTAAGAGTTTTAAGGACTTCTAAAAGAAAACTGCAATTTTCTACGAGAGGAAAGCGCGGGATGCTCACAACGACTCAAAGTTATGTGACTTATGCGGGAAATGGGGCGACAACGAGCTTTCCCTACCCTTTCCCGGTTGCCGAGGCAGCTTCCTTACAGGTCTTTATTACAAACGGGAATGTCTCTCCGCCTGTCAGTACCGCCCTATCTCCTTCGCAGTATTCGGTTACAGGGATTGGAAACGGTGTGCCGGGCGCATCAAATCCAACTCCCGGGGGCGTTGTGACCTATTCGGCGAACGGAACGCCACTTGCCACGGGTTGGACTATCACGATTCAAAGGCTTGTGCCTTATCTTCAGGACACAACACTTCAAAATCAGGGTGGGTTTTACCCGCAGGTGGTCGAAGCGGCCCTTGACGATGTAGTCATGCAGACTCAGCAGCTTTCCGGCCAGATCACAAATCTCCAGGCTCAGATAAATCAGCTGGCGGCAAGCGAGCAGGTTGTAAACGTCCTACCGGCAACCATCCAGCTTCCGGTATCCTTTGCGCCTAACCTTAGTACACAGAGCCTTAGCAGCCTTTCTACTACCTATCTTACCGCCAATACGAGCGCTACCGTTCTTAACGCCTTCTCGAACCTTACGAAGGGGCATAATTTTAAGATTATCATTGACGATGCCTTTACGAGCATCCAGTTTGCCGTGTGGGGCGCAGGCGTTGGCGCGGGAAGCATTATCGGTCATCAGGGACAGCTCGTAAGTTTTATCGAAGGCGATGTGCTTGACTGTGTAAGCGATGGCACCTATGTCTACGCGATTGACTCCGAGCCCATGGCTCCTGCTATCCTTTCGCCCGTATCGGGTCTGGTTATAACCAACGATACGACTACCCCCAATACGAAGTTAAGCATTTCCTGGGTTTCGATCGCCATGGCGAATACCCTTGGAGGGAAACTCTCTCAGACCTGGGCCGTTGGGCCTGAGTCTCCGGTTGTTCCGGTTCCCCTTGACGCTACCACTCTTGGGCCTGGGGGGATGGATTTAGGAACTCTTGGTCCCAACACATGGTATTATGTGTGGGCCATTGGTGACGGAGAGCACCTAAATGTTTTGCTCTCGGCCGCGAGTTCCTGGGCGATGGTCAATAAGACCTACATCGCAAACTATGACTACGCAAGGCTTTTAGGGTGCGTTTCCACCGATGGAAGCGCTCATTTGTCCAGATCCCATCAGTACGGGAACGAATTTTTCTTTGATATCCCGCAACCACAGACTCTTCCCGCAAACAGTAATATGGCAAATGTCGTTCCAACGGTTGCCCCACAGTCGCATCTTGGAACGACTTCTTACAGCTATGCTGTAATTGGAGTCGATGTAAACGGGGGCACCACGGCAGCGCAGGTTGTAACTACCAATCAGGGTGCGCTTACCTTAAGTGCAAACAACTATATAACCATTTCCTGGGCCTCCGTTGGAGCCGCCAGCTACACGGTTTACCGGACAGCGAGTGCCGGCACGCCTTCGACCACGGGGGTTATCGCCTCCGGAGTTACGGGCACAGTTGTAAATGATACGGGACTTTCCGCGGATGGAACAAGTCCTCCTTCGGTAAACACCTCTATTACTCTTGGACAATTGGAGGGAGGGTTTTTACCGGCTCCGGCCGTAAAGGCTTTTTTTTGCGTAAACGGTCTTCAGGCAACCAACGATTCCGGTTTTTTGGCTGTTAGCGCAGATGGGACAAACGCTTATGCCACCCTCCACGCAGACTCGGGGGGAATGTCTCTTTCCAGCCAGTTCGAAGTACCGGTAAACAATGGATACCTTTGGGGCGCTTACAGCAATATTTCGGCTACCGCGCTCCTTGCGAGGGGATTTGCCTTTAATCTGTAGGAAGGATCCTTTATGGCCGTAAATTTTATCCAACCCTCCTACGGATCGGGAGAACTTGCCCCGGCTCTGTACGCACGGGTCGATCTCGACAAGTACCATCAGGGGGCAAAACTCCTTCGAAACTTCTTTGTTTGGCCGCAGGGGGGCATCAGTAACCGAGCGGGCACGATGTTTGTCGGAAGGTGCAGGAACTCAAACTACCCGGTTCACTTAATCCCCTTTCAATTCAACCTCGCGCAGGCCTATATTTTGGAATTCGGCCATGAGTACATGCGCGTTATCATGAACGGTGGCTATGTGCTCGAGCCGACCTTTACAATCTCGAGCATCACCAACACGAACCCACCGATCATTACAACGAGCGTCCCCCATGGGTACTCAAACCTTGATACCGTCTTTATCGCGGGAACGGGAACTTCTCTTGATTCAACGCCGGGCCGCCAATACTTGGTTAACAACGCAACCTCTACGACCTTCACTCTTTCGGACCTCGACGAAAACAGTATAAACGCCACGAACGCCGGAACCTATTCGGGGACGGCTGGAACGGTTGCGCGGGTTTTCAGTATGCTCACGCCCTACCAGGGCTCCGATGTTCAGCAGATCAAATGGACGCAATCAAACGATGTTTTAACGCTCTGTCACCCAAGCTACCCTCCCTATGACGTGACAAGAACCGAGCATTGGGTGTGGACCATGGCCCAAATCTCGTTTTCGGCGAAGATATCGCCTCCGACAAATCTAAACGTTACCCACAATCCGGGGACAAATTCCCCGACCGGGCAGACCTTCTATTACTCCTATGTGGTAACGGCTATGTCTCTTTCTCCGCCTGAAAAGTCCATGGCCTCAGCGCCGGTAAGCATTCAGACAACCCTTTTGGACTACGACACGGGGAGCGAAAACGTTATCACTTGGAGCGGCGAGACGGCGGCTAACCTCTATTACATCTACAAGGCAAACCCTCAAACGGACCCGGTACTTGCCGGGGCAATGTATGGCTATATCGGGCAAACGACCTCGACGACCTTTACCGATACCGAGCTTTCGCCCGACTTTACCCAGGCCCCCCCGACCCATACGGACCCTTTTAACGTCGGTTCCATTGCCACGGTTTCGATCACAAACGGGGGCTCGGGCTATCCGGCTAGCACAACCCTTTACGCAAGCGATGTAAGCGGAAGCGGAGCGGTGTTAACTCCGACGATTACAAACGGGGTTATAACCGGCGTAACGATTACAAACGGAGGGCAAAATTACGCGGCCCCGGTAATCGGCGTGGCCAATGTGGGGAACGGGGCAGCAGGGCACATCAATGTCGGCACCTATCTTCAATCCGAATATGTCATAGCGACAGTTATCACGGCGACCATAACGGCTCAGGGTAACAACTATTTCGGGAGCGTGACGGTAGCTCCGGCTTCGGGTGGAACGGGGGCAACATTTACGCCCGTTATCACAAACGGCGCGATTACCTCCGTTACGGTCACATTGAACAATCCTTCGGGCTACAAGGATGGTGATCCACTGGTATTTACGCAAAGCGGCGCGGGTGGAACAGGAGCGACTTTCACCGCATCCATTAATCCGGAAGGGAACTATCCCGGTTGTTGCTGCTACTTTCAGCAAAGGAAATGTTTCGCGGGCTCTCTTAATTCGCCTCAAACCATCTGGATGACTCAGCCGGCCGACTATCAAAACATGGACGTGACAAACCCCTCGGAGGCCTCGGACGCCATAACGATCACGATTGCCGGTACTCAGTCAAACGCCATTAAGCAGCTTCTGCCCATGAATAACCTTTTGATTTTTACCGCGGGCGGTCTCTGGTCGATTCTAACCGGCTACATTTCCCAACCCCAGCCCGTTACGCCCACGAATGTTATTGTGGTTCAGCAAAGTTTTATAGGCGCAGCCGACCTGCCTCCTATTCCGATCAATTGGGACATTCTCTATGTTCAGGCCAAGGGGTCTATCGTAAGGGATTTGCAGTATAATTTTTGGGTTAGCGTCTACACGGGCCAGGATATGAGCGTTATGTCCGAACACCTTTTCTTTGGGCATAACCTTGAGAGATGGTGCTACGCGGAGCAGCCCTGGTATCAGATTTGGTGTGTTCGAGACGACGGGGTTCTTTTAAGCTTCACCTACCTTAAGGAACAAAACGTTTACGCGTGGGCGCACCACGATTCGCCGGGGACTTCGGGGACCGACCAGTTTGTAAGCGTTGCGAGTATTCCGGAACAGCAGGTACCGGGCATAAACGTTGACTCGGTTTATGTGGTGGTCGAAAGGTCCATTCCTGGAATAAATGGGGGAAATCCCGTAAAATATGTCGAGCGGATGGACTCGCGCAATATGGGCACGATGGGGCAATCCGATGTCACGAAGGCTTGGTTTGTCGATGCCGGGTTACAATATTCGGGAGCGCCCACAACGACCGTTACCGGCCTTGACCATCTAAACGGGGCGACAGTGAGCATTCTTGCGGATGGGAATGTTATGCCTCAGCAGATCGTCACAAACGGAACGATCACCCTTCAGGCGGCGGCGAGCGTTGTAACGGTTGGCCTTCCCTATGTAGCGCAGATGCAGAGCCTTCCCATGATGCCCCAGGGGATGACCATGCAGGCAATTGATTATCGCAAGACCCTTAAAGCTATCTGTTTGATCGTTGAGGACACGAGGGGAATAAAGATTGGGCCGACGTTCACGTCTTTAACCGAGGTTAAGGAATGGGGACCAAGCGTTAATATGGGAGGGCCTGTACCGCTTACGACCGGAATGCAGCGCGTTTTAGTCGACCAGCAGTACACGGTTAACTCTCAGGTGTGCGTGCAGCTCGATCAGCCTTTGCCTTGCACTATTTTGGGGATAAGCCCCGAGATGAGTTTGGGGGATTCGCCGGGATGATTCGAATAATCGTACCGCTCCACAAAGACCACTTGCCCTACCTCGCAAGCCAGATGAGCGAGGAAGACCGGGCCGAATGCGCGGCAATGGGATTTGGGCCATACAAGGCCTTAAAAACAGGGCTCGATCTTTCCGTTTCCTCATGGTGCGCCTTAAAGATGCCGGAGCATAGGCCGCTTTGCGCCTTTGGGGTTTTGCCGCTCGAGGGGTTTTTAGGCGAAACGGGCGCTCCCTGGTTTCTATCGACTCCGGAATTAAGGCGCTATGCGGTTCGGTTCTTAAAAGACTGTGACGAGTACATGGGGAAGATGCTCGAGATCTTCCCGGTTCTTGTGGAAATGGTGGACGCAAGACACACGCGAGGTATTAAGTGGGTTAGATGGCTTGGGTTTGAACTTACGGGTCCGATACCTTGGGGGCCTTACGGAATGGATTTTTACAGGGCAGAGAAAAGGAAGGGTTAATATGGCTTTTGCACCGGCAATTTCGGCGGGAATCGCGGCGGTATCGGCGGCGGCGGGGATCGCTGGCACTGTTATGCAGGGGGAAGCTTCCGCGCAATCGGCCAATTATCAAGCGGCTGTTGCCTCCAACAACCAGAAGATAGCCCAGCAAAATCAGCAGATGGCCTTAGAACAGGGCGCTATTGCCCAAGAGCAGGCCAAGGAAAAGGAAGGGGCGCAGATAGCCCAGGAGCGCGCGGCTTACGGGGCTATGGGGGTTGACCCTAACTCCGGTTCCCCTTTGAGCGTGCGTGAAAGCACATCGGAACTTGGGCAGTTAAACGCCAACACGATCAAGTATAATTCGCATGTGCAGGCGTGGAACGATGTGAATCAAGCCGGGGCTTACGGGGCACAGAGTAGCCTTTACGGTAGTCAGGCTGGGTGGGACACGGCGGGTTCGGTTATCGGAGGTATAGGAAATGTCAGCAGTAAATGGCTTAGCTGGCAGACTATGGCGGGAGGCGGCGGCTCAAGCGCAGGCGCTGCGGGAAATCCGCTGGGTTCCTCCTATAACGATTACTACGCGCTCAATTCAAGCGGCGGGGCGGCCTAAGAGGTGAGAATGTATGAGCGAACAACAATCAGATTACAATGCGGCAGAACCCGAACACGTTAAGGGCCGAAAAGAGAAATTAAAGACCCGGGATCTTCAAAAGAAGGGTGCGCTTCGTTCGCTTCTAATCACTCCCGATGGGCGTCTTTGGATGTGGGATCTCTTAAGCCTTTGCGGGGTTTATCATTCGTCCTTTTCAAACGATGCGCTGGTTATGGCCTTTAACGAAGGCAGGCGCGACGCGGGAAACAGACTGATCGCCGAGATAAACAGGCTGGACGGAGGACCTGAACTCTACCGGCTCATGGCCTCTGAAAATCAAAAGGAAGGTTAAAATATGCCCAATGTGCCGTACTTTCCCATTCAGGGGGTTTTACCGGAAGGGCAGATCGCGCCGCAAAGAATAGAAGCTAGTCCTGCGGACTTCGGGGCTCAAGCCGGGCAGGCGGCGCAGCAGGACTCAGGCGAGCTATGGCAACAGGCAACCATTCACCAGCAGTTAGCCAACGAGACTCAGGTAAATGATGTCATAAACAACAAGTTCTTCCCCGCTTTTCAGGCTCAATACCAGAAATACTACAGCTTGCAGGGAAAAGACGCCGTTGACCAGCTTCCAGCCTATCAGCAGCAAATGAGGGATTTGGTACAGCAGTACCGGCAGGACTTACCTAATCCGATGCAGCAGAGGGCCTTTGACCTGGAAACGCAAAGACGCCTGCAATATGAATTCGGAGGCATGGGGAGGTACGCCGACCAGCAAAACAAGGTCTATCAGGCGCAGACCTTCGATGGAACAGTGCAAAGGCAGATCGCAACGGCTTCCGATAAGTGGAATGATCCTCAGGCTATCATCGGAGCGGCGCAGGGAATTAGCGTTTCGACTTCGAAGTTTTACCAGGCGAACGGGGCAAGCCCGGAATACGCCGACATGCAAACGGCTAAATACTGGAACCAGCTTTTCGGAACAGTAATTCAAAGGCGGCTTCAGGGCGGTGACATCTCGGGGGCTCAATCGCTTTACCAGGAAGGGATGCAAAAAGGCTTTATTACGGGAAACGGGGCAACGCGGATCGAGCGGATTTTAAAGCCCTACCAGGAAGTACAGCAGGCGCAGAGGGCATTTAGCGTGGCAACGGGTGGGCTGGTGGCAAGTCAGGTGACCTCAGGATATTCCGGAGTTGGTCTTACTCCCTCGCTTGGGCTTGCTACGATGTATCTGGAATCCGGGGGCATACCGAATGCAAAAAATCCGCTTCCGGGTTCTAGTTCGAAGGGTCTTTTCGGTATGACCGATTCGACCTGGACAGACCAGGGAGGAACACCCGAGGAGCGAACCAATATTTTAAAAGATGTGGCCTATAACGCACAGTATGACGCTAAGAATGCCCTGGATCTTCAAACATTTCTTGGTCGCTCTCCGATGGATTGGGAAATCTATCTTGCGCATCAGCAGGGGCTGGGAGGCGCACAGAAGCTTCTGAGCAATCCAGATAAGAATGCAATAAGCCTTGTGGGAAAAGATGCCGTTATAAACAATGGGGGCAGCCCCGATATGAGCGCGTCCCAGTTTCTCCAGGTTGTAAAGGATAAATATGCCCACGCCTCCAGCATGTTTAATGAGGATGGGACGCTTACGGCCACCTGTTACCAAAGACATTACGAAGAGGTCCTCGCCAACGTGCGGGCCAACGTGCTGGAAGCTAATCCGGGAGAGCCCACGGCGGCCGACCGGGCCGTAGATAATGCCGCGCAGCAGATGGGAATCGCCATACGTTCGGCTCGTATGGACACCTGGGCAAATAAGGCCGCTATCATGCAGGTTCTAGACGCTCCCAACGGCCCTAAGACCTGGTCCGAATTTCTGGCCAACCCGCAAGCCTTGCCGGCATATCTTAAGCTAGGTCAAACAGAGCCGGACATTTACGATTTAGTGACCGCACAACTGGATAAAAATGGTCTGGGGGCCCAAGACCCTCCCGCCACAGCGAAAACACAGGAGCTTTTTCACAGTTATCTCGGTATGGAGACAACCGATCGGCATGAATTTGCCGATAGAGACTTGTCGGCTCTTCGCGGCGAGATACCCCTTGCGCAGTGGCAAAGACTTTGCGCTGATCAAAAGGATATTCGCTCGCAGGCCGGGCAGGTGGGAAGTGTCGTCAACATGGCGCATGCGCTTTCTATAGCAAATCCGCTCATGGCACAGGCAGGGGTCAGGGTCATTGAAAATCCGGGTCCAAAAGAACCTGCGAGTGTCCAATACAATGCAGCGGTCGGACGCTATAGGCAAGCGATCGAAACCTGGGAGCAAAACAACAGCGGCAAGAAAGCAAGCGATATGGAGCTTCGAAAGATCGCTCAGGAGACTTTCCCGCCGGCCAAGTTCGACTCGGCTCCAACCGAAAATCCTCCAGGCGGTGAGTATTCGCCTGGCGACACTGCCGATGAAATGGCCTTAAGGACCACACCCCAATACCCAAACCAATAGTGGCGCTTGGTTCCATCTCGACAGAGTCCGCCTTTTGGCGGCACAACCCGGATTTTGAACCGTGGACCGCTGTTGCCCGAGACTTTGAAGTACGGTGATGTCTTTTATGTCGATGTCGCGCTTGACACTTAGTTTAACTTTCTTATTTTCACAGCAGAGCAAATTTTAGCCACAACTTCTTAAAGACGCTAAACTCTTTAAAGAGTTCAAAGCGTGTTTTTCTCCCGGTACCTTTCTTTTTTCTATAGAAACACCCGATATAGGCCAATTTTGGTACTCCCTTCGAAAGTGAGTGTCATGGAAGCCCCAAGCAAACCCAAGGTCGTTTTTTTAAGCGATGACAAATACGTTGTGGAATCCACCATACAAGCCATTTATGGTTGGGGGCTTGAGGCGAAAGGGTTTACAAATTCGCAACCAGCCATCCAATATATCGCCCGCAATAAGTGCGACATCGTAATTGTGGATGTAATCGTAGCAAATGTCTGTTGTCCGCCTTTAATAATTCCTGCCGCCGGAGAGGCAAAAATCATAGTAATGACAGATCGCGCCGATAAAAGTGCGGCTATAAAGTCTCTCCAACTCGGTGCCTTCGACTTGCTGGAAAAGCCCCTCCGAAATGAACTTTTGCGCCATTCGGTTCTCAGAGCCTTAGCGCTTTTGGAAAAAGAACGTGAATCAAGCAGACTTGCCGATGAACTCAAAAGCAGTCGTTCAAAGCTGCTGGCCCAGCAGCAGCGCCTTGAGAGTTTGAACGCTCAGCTCTTTGATACCAACAAAGCCTTGGCCGTTTTTGCACAGAACATGCAAAGGGAGAGAGAAGAACTCGAAAAGCGAGCCGCCCTGAAACTGAGGAGTATCATACTGCCCGTAGTGGCAAAACTTAAGAACTCCGAGGCGCTCCATGCCTTCGAATCCCAATTCGATATGCTTACCCTGCAGGTTGAAGACATGACAACGGGGTTTGCATTGGATTTTAACGTTGCGATGGTTCTTTCGGCGGCTGAAATGCGGGTCGCCTCCCTTATAAAAAACGGAGCAACAACTGTCAAAATTGCGGCTTATCTGCACATTTCCGAAAACACGGTGCGCACGCACCGGAAAAATATTCGCAGAAAGCTAAAAATTGGTACGCAATACAGTTTGAGAAACTTCCTCAACTCCCGGATAGGTCAAGCCCGCCAGTTTAGCCTTAATAAGAATTGAGAGTTTGGCCCTTTATTTCCTAATCCTGAGTCCCTCCGGCTTTTCGACTTACTCCTGCCTTATTGTCGATTCCATCGCTGTTATTGCTGGTTTCTTGGAAACTTTGTATTAAAGTGCAGACTGTGCGATGTTGCGCTGGGCGCGCACCCATCCAACCGTCCATGTAGGGGAGATAGAGATGAAAGAACTCAGTGAACTGAAGGCTCCGGGCGATGTCCGCTACACAAAAGAACACGAATGGGCAAGAGTTGAGGGGGATATAATCCGCATAGGCGTTACAGATTATGCGCAGGATAACCTCGGGGATATTGTGTTCGTCGATCCTCCTCAGGTTGGCAGAAAATATGCTAAGGGAGAAGAGTGCGGCGCTTTGGAGTCGGTAAAGGCTGTGGCTGAAGTTTACATGCCAATTGGCGGAGAAATCGTTTCGGTAAATAGTTTGCTTGAGGGGGCGCCCGGTCTGGTCAATTCCTCTCCCTATGGCGATGGATGGCTCGCTGAGGTAAAGCCCTCCGATCCATCGGACATGGAAGGGCTCATGACCTGCGAGGAATACATCGCAATGCTAAAGGGAATAAAACAATGAGGTACCTGCCGCACACAGAAGATGATATCGCCCGGATGCTTGAGGCAATTGGCGCATCCAGCCTGGAGGAACTTTTTGAAACGATCCCCCCGGACTGCCGTTTCACGGGAGAGCTTAAGCTGCCCGGACCGGTGACCGAGTGGGAATTAAACGATATGATGGCGGCTCTGTCCCAATCCATGGCCGTAGCCCCCGAGTATAGAATCTTTTTGGGGGCGGGAAGCTACCGGCATTTTATCCCCGCGACGGTTTCCTATCTTCTTGGAAGATCCGAGTTTTCCACCTCCTATACTCCGTACCAACCCGAAATGAGTCAGGGGACTCTCCAGGCCATTTTTGAGTACCAGACCTACGTGTCTCGGCTTTTGGGAATGGATGTGGCTAATGCATCGCTCTATGACGGCGCCTCGGCTTTGGCTGAAGCACTCCTTATGGCCGCAAGGGTTACGGGGAGAAAAAAGGTTGTTCTCTCAAGCCTTGTGCATCCCTCCTACAGGCTTGTGGCGCGCACCTACCTCGAACCGGCCGGTTTTGAAATCATCGAACTTGCCTGTGGGCCGGACGGTCGAACGGACTTTACCGGCCTGGAGGGTATCGAAGAACTTGGGGCCCTTGCCGTCCAGTCGCCCAATTTTTTCGGCTGTATTGAAAACTTGGAGCTTGCCGCCTGTCTGGCTCATGATAGAGGAGCGCTTCTGGTCGCATCCTTTACCGAACCTCTCGCTTTTGGCCTCTACAAAAATCCCGGCGAACTTGGCGCGGATATTTGCTGCGGCGAGGGCCAAAGTTTCGGGATTCCCCAGAGCTACGGAGGTCCGGGGCTAGGCATGTTCGCCTGTGTTAAGCGCTACGTGCGAAGCATGCCTGGCCGCCTGGTTGGAAAGACCGAGGACAGGGACGGGAAAACGGGCTTCGTTCTAACTCTTGCTACCAGGGAGCAGCACATAAGGCGCGAAAAGGCCACTTCCAATATCTGCACAAACAGCGGGCTTTGCGCGGTCACCTCCGCAATGTATATGGCTTCGCTTGGGGGAAGCTCCTTGCGGGAACTCGCGCGGCTAAACTATGACAAGAGCCAATATTTAAAGAGCGAGCTAAAAAAAGCGGGTTTTGGGCTCCCCTTTACGGCTGCGACCTTCAATGAATTCGTAGTGGAACTTCCGGCCGGCCCGCAAACGCTCTACCGTCGGTTGCTCGATCGCAAAGTGGTTGCGGGTTTGCCTCTGGGGTCTTTCTACCCTGGGTTTGACAATCGCTACCTGCTTTGCACAACCGAGACGATAACCAAAAAAGATATGGACGAACTCGTGGGTCTATTGGCGGGCAATTGAGATTTCCAACACAGAGCGGGGCGCAAGCGAGGTTTGGTTATGAAAGAATTCGCAGGTTCGACCGGTTTGGTGCTTAACGAGCCGTTGCTGTTCGAAAAAGGCAAAAAGGGAAGATCGGCGATGTCGATGGTGCGAAGAGACGTGGATTATTTCCCGGTAAACGAGGAGTTGACAGGTAGCGGGCCGGATTTTCCCGATCTTTGCGAAGTAGAGGTCGTGCGCCACTACACGCGGCTTTCCACGTGGAATTTCGGCGTGGACACG
>JBMFHI010000086.1:0-15803 GCA_049976905.1 Syntrophobacteraceae bacterium
GCCGCGTCCGGCCACGTAATCAAAAATATCCTTCAACAATAATTGCTTATCACTTCCATGGTGGAACCGTGAATTATATCCTCTATTCCGAAACTGCAGACCATAATCTTACCCAGAAACTTGGCTGCGCCGAATATAGCTATTTTTTTGTTCGGGAGAGCTTTCGAAAGCTGTTAGAGCCAAAGGCGCGGACTTTTATTGTTACAGATCCCGAAAAAAAGGTCGATGCAATTTTCGACAACTGCAAGAAGAACGGAGAGGAGTGCGTATTTCTGTCGTTTGCTCCCCCGCACCGCAGCTTCCTTTCGCTCAGGTGCCCAACGATTCCCATCTTTGCCTGGGAGTTTGATACTATCCCCTCGGAGGAATGGAATTGCGATCCCCGCAACGACTGGCGCCGGGTGCTTGCACAATTCGGGTGCGCCATTACGCATTCGGCCTTTAGCGCCATGGTCATCCGAGATGCCATGCACCCGGATTTTCCGGTTACCTCGATTCCAGCCCCTATATGGGATGGGGTCCGGCTTACTGCCGACGCCTTCGTTTACAACTCGGCCGTCGAGTTGCCGGTACGCCTTTTTCTTGACACGAGGTTGTCGCACACTCTGGTTGCACCGGCTAAGCCAAAGCGTTCTCTTTCCCACAGGCTGCGACGCACACTGAAATCGGTTTCCCGGCACGAGGAGCCGATGGAAACAATACGGTTTTCCAGAGATGAAGTGATTTACATGTCAGTCTTTAACCCCTGGGACGGCCGTAAAAACTGGCCGGATATGCTGTCCGCGTTTGTGATAGCGTTGGCAAAATGCCCTAATGCGACTTTAGTGTTGAAGCTCGTTCATTTTAACAGCAGGTCCGCTCTTGACGAGATCAGGGTTATGCTGGCTCGATTTCCCTTATTTCAGTGCCGGGTTGTCGTAATTGGCGATTTTCTTGATGAGTCAGACTACCAGCAATTGATCGCTCTGTCGAAATTTGTCGTTAATACCTCTCTTGGCGAGGGGCAGTGTCTTCCCTTGATGGAAGGCATGTCTTGGGGAAAGCCTGCGCTGGCACCCCAGCACACCAGCATGAGCGAATATGTAGACGAGAGCACGGGCTTTATCATCAAGACGAGCATTGAGCCTTGCTCCTGGCCCCACGATCAGAGGGCTGCCGTGCGGGCTTACCGGCACAGGGTTAATTGGCAATCGGTCGCGTGCGCCTTTAGCGAAAGCTTCACAATGCTAAGAACAGATCCGCAGAGTTATGAGAGAATGTCTTTGCAAGCCGTAGAAAGCCAACGCGCGTTCTGCTCGGAAGAGTCAGCGATGAAAAAATTGCAAGAGGTCGTTAACTTGGCCCTGGCTGAACAAGACCGAAGAACAAATTTCGCGCCCGAGCCGGCTTTCGCTCCGCAAGACAGGGAGCCCTGCTGGTCCGCGCAATCTTTTCCCGTAAAGCATTGATGGCCGCGGCATGGCCTCCACCCGTTAGGAAAGCACATGGCAGAATGTAACAATGGCGCTGAGATAAAAAGTCAGAGCTATACATACGCCGACAGCGACCGCGAGCTACACGCCTGGCTGCAAAACTTCACCAGCCGCATAGGCGATGGCTCCGGAGATCCCGAAGAAGAGTTTCTCTCACTTGTTAAGTTGGTGACAAATTGCAAGCCAAATTCCAATTTTTTGGAAATCGGCTGCGGTTTCGGACGCATCATCGGAATCGTAGAGCATAGTGTGGGCAGGGCGGTCGGACTAGAGCCCGACTTCAAAAGATTTCGGGCATGCCATGACACTTTTGATGATGGAGACCGCATTCGTATCATCCACGCAACCTCCGGGGAATATAAAAGGGCTCATCCGGCAAATCATTTCGATATTGTAGTGGTATCGATGGTTCTCCAACACGTCTCCACGGGGACATGTGACCAGATTCTTCGCGATGTCTACGACCTTTTAACGCCGGAAGGCGTCGCCATCCTCGCAACCACCCAACAAGAGGTTGAGCGGTTTGCCTTTCAATCCAGTCCGGGGCCGCACAGTGAGGAGGAGTACAACCGCTACGCCTTGGAGCCCGGCGACAGGAAGTGGGGTCTTCCGGTGAGGGCTTTTTCCAAGGCCTCCTTTCGCCGGGTGATCGAAGCGGCCGGTCTTAGCGTGATCCACTGGGGACAATTCAGCTATATTCGCCCGGAAAAGCTGCCGTGGATGGCAAGAACGCTTAATGTTGCCTCTGAAGCCATACGGGATGTGGGTACGAGCCAATACGCCGTTGTGAAGCGTGGAGGAACGCCCTCAGTTCTCGAATAGAATACGGCTGTTTACCAAGGCGGCTAATAGCAAAACTACGGACACATAAGTCATGCCCAACGCGATTTGGTCGAAAACCCGGATTTAAAAAGATGCGATCCAGGTAGAAGCACAGACGCCCGAGCGAATAAATCAGAATAATTTATGTTGAGCGCGGCGCGTTCTCCAAAATCGTGCGATTGCTCACCCCCCCCCGGCCTGACTTGAAGGCTAAGGTCCGGCGCGACTCGCTGTGGCCACCCCTGCGTGGAATTGCCTCGCGGGATTTCATTTTACCATCACGTCCACACCCATTAGCACGCTTTCGATTTCCGAAAATAGGGAGGCCACTTTTCCCTTGAATGCTTCACCATTAAAAGCGTGGCTTCTCAGATACGCCTTTTCCGCTATCTCCTTTCGGAGCGCGTCATTATTGATTAACCTTAGAGTATGCGCCTTCAATGCTGCGATCGTGTCGAAGGTAAAGCCGTTGATCCCCGTTTGAACTATCTCCCTTTGTCCGCCACCGTTTATGACTATCGGCACGCAATAATTCTGCATGGCCTCTACCGTAGCCATCCCGAAGTGCTCGACAAGAGCCGGCTCGGTCTGACCGAGGCCGCAGGCATGCCAGAAGATTGAGGCGCGCTTATAGAGCGCCTTAATCTCACTGTGGCTCAGGTTGGCCTTTAGTTCGATTTTGCAATTGCAGCCAGGGCCGTTTACCAGATTCATCACTTTGTCAAAGTAGGGATTGGCAACTGTATTGCCACCGGCTAAGACCAGCCTCCAGGTCCTTTTTATATTTTCATCTCTTTGAGCAAGTTCCATAAAGGCCTTCGCCATTTCAAACTGTTTCTTGCTGCCACCCGATTCAAACCGGGCGACCGACAGAATCATAGGCTCCTTCTTGCCCGGGTCGCTAGTGGCTTCGTACATGTCGACCGGAGGATAGATGAGGTGCGTAGGCTCAAGCTTCCACCTCTCCATTATCCAGGCGGCGCTATACAGACTGTTGCTCACTAAATAGTCGTATTGGTCAACCGAGAAGAACCGCTCCTTTTGCTTGTCGGGGAAGTGGCAGACGAAGACGGAAACAGGTGACAGAGGCTGGACTTTTCCAAGCATGTTCGCATTGATAAACACATCATAGCCAAGGCTTTCCAGGCTTATAACATCGAAAGGATTCTCTTTTTCGTTGAGCACCATGCTCTCATTGATCCAGTGATAGCCCCTGCGTTCGTAGAAAGGTATCTTTATAACCTTCAGATTGCATCCGGAAAGGTCGATATCGAACCACTGCCTGTACAACTCAAAGGACACCTCCTTGTTGACGATATAGGTGACGTCATATTTTTCCTGGAGGGCCTGGACCAGGAAAGCCACATATCGCTGGCCGCCGCCCGCGATATGGAAAGCGTGATCGTAGACGCCAACCTTTAGCTTCCTTAGGCCAAGCATCAATTCGAGCTGTGAAAGGAAATTATGGGCGCCCAGAGGCCCGAGGACATGCGTCAATTCCCGGCCCAAAGGACGCATCAGGGAATTGAGGCACGCAGCCCCATGATGCCTCACCAACTTTCTGAGGGCCTCAAGAAGACAATTATACAGAAATTTTATTTCGCCCCGCAGATAGAAGCGCGAGGACCTTATGCTTTCGGGCAATTGGGCGGGAAAGTGCTTGGCAAGATATAAAAATCTATTCCTATAACACAAGTAGCGACGCAGCTCGTTGGATGTGGTGTCGTGACATCTGCGGTACGCGAGGCTCCCCGGACAGCACACTATTTTCCACCCGGCCCGCCTTATACGGGTGCTAATATCAGCATCTTCGAGGAACATGATAAAATCTTCGTCAAAAGGCCCGGCATCTTCCAGGCACCGCCTTCGAAACATTGCGCAACCGCCCGTGCGAATGCTTAACTCCCCAGCTTCGCCGCAGCGCTCGGCATCCTCTTCCCCGAATCCCGTATCCCAAAAATAGGAGCTTTCGTGTTGCATCACCGCGTGGCTGTCCACCGTAAGCCCGCCACGCAAAAGAAGCTTACTCAGAACAGCCCCGATTCGGTCGTCGGCCTGGAATGCATTCCACAGATTTTCAAGCCACTGCGGGTGAAATTCCACATCATCGTTGACCAGAGCAATATAATCGCCTCTGGCGTTCCTTATGCCCATGTTTAGAGCTCTGGCATAATTATTGATTTTATTTTCGATAAGCCTCGCGTTCGGACAACACTCCTCGACCCACTTGGCCGAGTCGTGAGCGAAGCCATTGTCCACAACAATAATTTCCGTTTCGAAACGGTCTTTAATCACCTTGCGAAGCGAGGCGAAGAAGTTGGAGAGGAAATGCCCGCCATTACAATTTACGGTTATTACCGTGACAATGGGGCTACCCGCCAAGATTTTTCCTCTCACGCATAAGGGCTTCGGAGAGTCCAGCCTTGATCCGGTCCAAGTGGCGCCGCAGCTCGCAATTATCTGAATCCACCAGCACTCCCTCACACGGCGCCTCGCGCACCGTCGGCGCCGACCGCCGCCCATCCTTTTGCGCTGCCGGCTGAAAGATCATGTAAGAGCCGGTTTTAGGGACACGGCCAAAACGCCGCTCAGCCCGCAGGCAGTTGACATAAGAGCGGGACGCGTCGAGCCGGTCCGCCGGGATATCGGAGTGGCGTTTTTTGACCAAAACAGGGTCAAACCACTCCGGCGCAAGGGACGCCCGTTCCACAATCCTCATCTTCGCTCTTCTGGCCAAGAGCTTTCGCCATATTTTGACGAAGGGCTTTAGGGCTTCATAGAGTGGGTACAAAACAAAGAATGAACGCACACAGCAAGTGTCTTGGATGATTTCCAGGGCCTCATGCCTCTGGATTTGTTTTTTCCTATATTGTTTCCACACCTGGCGGGCGGCCTCGTATTGATTCCAGCCGCAAATCCAGCCAACACTCCCGGACGCAAGGTCCATCGTAAGAGCTTCGATCCGGTCTGCGAGGCAATCGACACGGGAGCAATCTTTTTCGAGCGCACCTTGGACATCGTCTGGCTCAAACCTCTCAGTCTTGAGCGATTCCACCCGCGAAGAAAAACTGTCGGCACGAGCGCGCAAGCCCCGGACCAGCTGGAGCGCCGGCACAATGCGCGGTTGCTCCCCGGCGCCTGCACGTCCATCATTGCCCCATCGTCGCCCTACACAAGAAAAGCGCTCGCGAACAGAACCGAGCGATACCCCGCTGAGCGAGCAAAGAGCTGAAACGGCGACCGGCGCATCCGCTCCGACCGCCACAACTCCGAGACCGTGTCCGTGCAGAAGCTCGAAGGTGGGATATCGAAGACTCAATTCAAGGAACAAGCGCCCGATGCCAAATCCACGTTCGCGAAGGTTGGTGGCATGAAGCAGAACGACGGCCCGATCGGATAATTTAGGCAGCCAGGATTCAAAGTCATGCCTTGCGCAATCGTAGGTATGGAGGCCGTCAATGTGCAGAAGGTCAATGGAGCCATCCTCGAAATCGGGCAGAGCATCGTCGAAAGCGCTTCGCACAAGCACGGAAAAGGGGGAATACCGGGAGCTGTTGAAGCGCACAAGGTCCTCGTATACCTCCTCGCCATAAAATCCGGTCTGCTCATCGCCTTTCCACGTATCGACGGCAAAGCAGGCGGCAGGCAGGCCCTTTCTAGTGACGGCTTCACAGAAGGAGGCATAAGAGACGCCATTATAGGTGCCGAGCTCAACCAGCACCCCGGGGCCTATACTCGACACAAGCCAGTGCGCAAAGGCGACCTGGTCATACCAGGCGCTCTCGACACCCAGGCGCGAGGGCGGCCAGGATAAAGGGGCCGGATTCGGCTCCAGAAGGGCCACAAGTTCGTCTGAAATACGAGGGTTCCAAATCTTTGAAGTTTTGATCGCTACATCTCTCCAGCCAACCGTTGCTTTTGGAAAGAATAGCCGGGAGCAACGAGCCACACGTGGTTAGCGTTCCCGGGCCCCTTCGACCGATTTTATCAACATTTCGTTTCAGCCTGAGTACGATGCCGCCGCGCAAACGCTCTAGCGTACCCGCTCTAAAATCGGCGGTATCCGAAAGGCGCTCAACCGGGCAGTGCCAGGATGAAGCCAACCTTTGGCTTTCCCGCGCCAGTTAAGCCCTTCCGGCAGTTTTTCCAAGGGAATGGAGCCCTCTATTTAAGTCCAAACAACTTAGAGCGCTTATGCGGCTCCCCCGGTGGTATATGAGTCTTGCCGGGCACTCAGGCTCTTGAATTTAAGGCACAGAGTATACAACAAGTCGTCTGCCTTGGAAAAGGAAAAACCACGCGGGCTCTGTTCTAACGTTGACCAAACGGTCGCCATCGAAGTCCGCCGGATGGAAGAAAAGACCGGCAAGCGCTCCTGCGAGGCATCATCAACCAGACCCCGATGCGCGCAGTCCGCTCTCAGCGTTAAACCTGATCACCGGGGCACAGACAATTGGCCACATCAAATCCCAAGGGGGCGCCAAACAGCGCACAAAAAAAGTGCCGGCATGAGTCCTTTTGATTTCGCAGGGGGGAAAAGGAATTTCTCATGCCGGCAACTTACACGATATTGGAATCAGCCGAAAAAGCAGGGGTGGGCACAATTTTTGTGCCCACCGATTTAATGGACAATTTCATGGATTTTACGGGATGGGGACGCGAGCAAAGCAATCACTGCTCCTCAAGGGCCTCTTTTAGTTTTTGGACGCCGGCCTCAAGCTCGGGAAACAGTTCCACGGATACCGTAAGCCCCTTTTTGGAGGGGTGGAAATCTCCGTCATCGCCCTTGTAATATATTCGAAGGTCCACATACTCCTTGCCCTTGAAAACTGTTATGGAGGATCTGACTTCCTCCAGGGGATTTTTGGGAAAAGAATGCACGGTTTTAGGTTCTTTTGCCATTTCGCAATCCTTGGCTGAGGTGAAAAGTATCCCAGGATCAAAAAGCCCATCCGAAGATGGGCTTTTTGATTTTCAATATAGGCAGGTCATGATCAAAGAGCAACTTCAGGCTCAAGGACAACGCCTTTTGCCTGCTCGTATTCGGCGATGTATTTTCCCTTTACCTTCATTAGCATCAGAACAACGGGCCTGTAGGCAAGATGGGCCCACTTGGCGAAAGGAACCTCGAGGACCAGCATCGGGATCGCCACCATCATATGAATGACATAGATGGCATAGCTAAAGAATACCCAGTTGAATATATGCCCCAGGTTAATCATAATGCCCGTCATAGCGGTTGCCTGCAAAAGGATCAAAAACATCCAGTCGGTGCTGTGCGTGTTTTTGAACTGAGGCGCGGTCTTCTTAAGCCTGGAGTATATGACATAGCTTGTTCCATACATCAGGGCAAAGAAGGAATAGTAGCCAAGAAGCCTCAGGGGGTTAAAGATCGAGATCTCGTTTACATGCCCCATGGAGGCCCAGCCGCGCTGAAACTTGAGAAAATTTATCCCCATGAAAGGCAGGCCGTTTAGAAAAACAACGACCAGCAAAAACACCGTGGCATACCCGGTCATGATGGCAAGGTGGGCGATCCACCGAGCCCTGTTGCCCTTGGTCTTGCAGCCGTCGAACTGTTTTTGCGTGGCAAACTGGACGAGCAGGTACTTAACCTCCTCATAATACATCTTGAGCGGCACTTTTTTAAAGTAGTCGCCCATAACCAGCTTTACACATCGAAACAGGTTTGTGAGAAGAAAAAACGAAAGTATGCCGGCCATTACGAGGTCGGCGATTTCCATTCCCGCCGTCGACCACACAGAACTTACATCGGCGTGTTTCCAGTCGATCATCGCGTGGTTCGCTATGCCCCAGATGATCATTCCAAGACCCACCAGGAGGCCGATCGCAGAAACGGCCATCGTTTCGAATTTCTCCGAGGTATAGAACCTTTTGGAAAAACCGGTCCAGTCATAAAGCGAGGTAAGATACCTGCGCAAAACCATCATGGTCTCGCCGGGGTCGGCTTCGCGAGGACACCGTATCGAGCAGTCGCCGCAGTAATAGCACAGCCAGGGCTCGGGGGATTTCAGGATCTTTTCCTTTTGCCCCAGCTGAACGTAGCGCACCATTTTTCTTGGAAAGGGGTTCTCCGGGGTCGACAGATCGCAGATCGCAGTACAGTTGCCGCAATTATAGCACTTACTGGCATCCTTTAGCCCGTATTCCCTCAACTCTTTTATCAGATTAGGATCAACCCTGTTGCTCATCCATTAACCTCCCGAACTTGTTATCAGTACAATGACCAAGCATTAGAATCCCTTGTAGGGGTTGGCGCCGATTTCAACAAGTCTTTCGGCAAATTCGTCAAGCATCCCCGGAACCTTCTCGTAATCGGTAATAGAGACCTCCTCGAACCGGACACGGTCGGATTCCAAAGCAAGCCTGTCAAGGGTCTCCTTAACTTTGCTCAGTCGAATGTTTGCCAGCTCACTGCCCTTTATAAAGTGGCACTGATAATTATCCCCGTGACGGCAGCCCAAAAGCATGATGCCGTCGATACCCTTGGAAAGGGAATCGGCAATCCAGACAAGGTTTAGCGAACCCAGGCAGCGAAGCGGGATTATGCGAACCCAGGCATTGTAGTTCATCCTTCTAAGCCCTGCCATATCCAGGGTTGGATAGGCATCGTTTTCGCAGCAAAACACGAGGATGCGTGGTTTTTCATCATATTCTTCAGGAACATTGATCGACTTGATCATATCGCCGATCATTGCAACCGAATAGTTCTTAAAGGAGATGATGCGCTCCGGACAGGCGCCCATACAGACGCCGCACCTGCGGCAGCGGGTAGGCTGAGGAAGAGGGTTTCCCTTTTCGTCCTCGTTTATCGCGCCAAAAGGACATTCTTCCGTACACCGTTTGCACTGCGTGCAGCGCTGCAGGAAAAACTCCGGGTAGCTCATGTCTCCGGCCCTTGGGTGAACGGCCATGCCCTGGGAGGTAAGCTCGACGCACTGAATGGCCTTCATCGCAGCGCCCGTACCATCTTCGATGGCGCTTGAAACGCCCATGGGACGGCGAACCGGGCCTGCGGGATAAATACCGGTTCTTCGGCTTTCATAGGGAAAGCATATGAAATGCGAATCGGGGAATCCGTATTTTAACTCGGGAAGCTCCGGGCCCTGGCGATATTCGAGGTTAAGGATATCGGAGATAAAGATGGAATCAACAGAGGCGACCATTTCATCTTTTTTCGGGGGATCCTCGGTAAGCTTTTTGGCCTTGTAGTCCTCGCCATAGGAGGTGACCGGGACCATACCGGTAGCAAGAACGACCAGGTCGACGTCATCTAGCAAAATCTTTTCGCCCAAAAGCTCGTCAAAGGCTTCCACGGCGACCTTGGTTTCGCTTGCCAGCACTTCGGGGGCCTGGGTTCTGACAAAAATCACGCCCTCGCTTTGAGCCTTCCGGAAAAAGTCCTCGCCCTGCCCCGGAGTTCTCATCTCCTGGTAGAAGACGAACACGTTGGTATCGGGGTCCTGCTGCTTGACCTGAATGGCCTGTTTAAGAGCGGTAAAGCAGCAGATCGAAGAACAGTAGGCAAGATGGTTGGGGTCACGCTGGCCCGCGCACTGAATGAAAGCAACCGTTTTCAGGGCACGATCATCGGAGGGCCTGGTAATTTTGCCCGCCTTGGCGCGTTCTTCGAACTGGACATTTGTAACGACATTGGCAGAAGCGCCATACCCCAGACTCTTGTCGAGCTTTTCCGGATCGTAGGGCTTCCAGCCCGCGGCCAAAACCACGGCGCCGATGGGATGATCGCTCGTCGACCCGTTCTGTTTGATCGTGGCGTTGAAAAGGCAAGGGCCACCGGAGAGTTTTTCGATCTTGGAACCGGTAAAAACCTTTATCTTTTCGTTGTTTTTGACCGAAGCCGCGAGCACTTCGATTTGGTTATCCTGCACGTCCTTAAACGGGAAAACAACGTTTTTTGCAACGTTTCTTTGAAAACCGCCAAGCTCTTCGGCCTGTTCGACCAAAACGGCGTTATACCCGGCTTTAGCGGCCTCCAGGGCCGCCGTCATACCCGTTACGCCGCCCCCTACAACCAGGATGTCCCTGGCCATTTCCTGCTCGGGCTTGAAGGGCTCCGGGGCCTCGGTAGCCTGCATTTTGGCCCCGCTCATCCGAAGATAATCTTCGGCCATCATCTGGGTGTCTTCGTGCTTGGGCGGATGGGTCCAGGCGATTTGTTCGCGAAAGTTCACCCGGTCAAGGATGGTGCCTTCGAAGTCAAACACATCGTACATCACCCGCTGCGAGCAGGCACCGATGATAAGGGTGTTTACGCCTTCGGCGGCGATATCGTCCTTTATCATCTGCGCGCCTTCGGGGGAACAGAGACTGGGGTGGTTTTTACATAGGGCGGCCTTGCACTCGGATGTGGCCACCGTGCTGAGCTGGTCAACGTCGAGGGCCTCCCCGATACCGCAGCCCGTACAGATATATACACCGATCTTCTTGTCCATCGACTCTACCTCCTGACAACGGATTGGATGGCTTTAAGGGCTGCAGCCGTGCCGTCCTGAACTGATTCGGAAACGTTGAACGGACTCCTCGAACAACCTGCGGAGAAAAACCCGGGAGTCACTTCCTGTGCGGCGATAAAGCCGTAGTCGTCGCGCTGGGCGAAGGCGGGCTGATGGTAAATCGAAGGGTTGGGCTGCATACCGGTTGCAAGCACCGCCATATCGACGTTGATCCTGTTGAGGCTTGCCGCCGCGGTGTCCTCGACCCTGAGGACCAGATTTTTGGTCACACCATCCTGCTCGATCTTGGCGACTTTGCCTTTAAAGAAAGTCACGTTTTCATCTTTTTTCAGATCGGCGTAGAAAGTCTCAAGCCTGTCCATGGCACGGATGTCGATAAAGAAAATGTAGACCTTGGCTTCGGGGTACTGCGCGCGCACGTAGGCGGCCTGTTTCATGGAAGCCATGCAGCAAACCGAGGAGCAAAAAGGCAGGTGATTTTCATCGCGGGAACCGGCACACTGGATAAAAGCCACGGTCTTGGGGGCCGCTCCGTCGGAGGGACGCACGATTTTTCCGTTGGTTGGGCCGTTTCCGGCGGCAAGACGCTCCATCATGACGTTTGTAATAACATTTGGATAGGCGCCGTAGCCAAGGGTATCGAGTCTTTTTGCATCGTAGGGGGTCCAGCCCGTAGCCCAGACAACCGCTCCCACTTTGAGTTCCAGGGTCTTTGCCTGCATGTCAAGATCGATTGCCCCGTACGGGCAGGCATCCTTAACCGTCTGGCCCTCCGAGCTTTTGGCAAGCGCGGGGTCGAGCACATAGCGGAAAGGAAAGGCCATATCGTGAGGCAAATAGGCCGCCTTCATCTTGTTCATCGAGTAGTTAAACGGGTTGTCAATCTCCATGGAGCAAGCCTCGGCGCATTTTCCGCAGGCGGTGCACTTCTCATTGACATAGCGAGGCTCGATCTTTATGCGCGCATCCCAGGAGCCTTTCTGGCCCGAGACCGATTCGACCTGCGCCATCGTCAGGACGTGAAGTCTGCTGTTGCTCTTGATCCTTCGGAAATTGATTTCGAGGCCGCAGTAGGGGGGACACAGCTTGGGGAAATACTGATGCAGCTGGGCCACCCGGCCTCCCAGATAAGGATTTCTATCCACAAGGTAGACCTCACGGCCCGCTTCTGCTGCTTCGATGGCGGCTGTAAGCCCGGTCATGCCGCCCCCGACCACCAGAATACTCTGCGTTTCTACGTCAACCATGCTTATCCTCCTGAGCTGGTTTTGGAATTATATAAGGTGAACCTACACGCACATTCGGGCGCATTTTCATCCGATGCCATCCGCGCCACGCCGGCGGGATCGCAATCACGTGAACTTTTTAACGAGCGAGCGTAAAACCCCGCGATTTTCCCTGCCCGGCTATAAACATACAGGGCAATGGACGGGGCGCCAACCGCTCAACGGCGCGCGAGCGAGCAAGACCGCCGTTTTAGAGGTCGTGCCGTCGCATAATGTCGTTCAACAGGTGAACTATTTTTAACAGGGGCCCAATGAGAGGTGTTGTCACATCAAGCCGACTGGCTATATCTCCAATTCGTCCTGATGTCAATATTTTAGTGCATTCAAATCGGCACGATCGCGATAAATTCCGCAAGGAACATACTCCGCGCCCCCCTGCGGTTGCCTTTGTCTGTTTGACCAGAGCCGGGAGCAGAGGGGCTTTAAAAGAGCTTTCCTTCTCCTTTGCGCCCGATTGCCTACGGCTCCGCGTCCCCTTTGTTTGCGTTTCCGCTCTCCCCGCTCAGCTCATCGCCGCCAATCAGCACCCGTGCTTCAACCGGGGAAATCTCAGCAACATTTCCAAGTTTTTTCTCTATCACCCGAGATCTTCTCGCTGCCTCATCCATCGTGTTTGCCGCCTGATCGAGCTTCTTTTTCACCCCTTCCAAAACGGTTCCAAATTTTCCAAACTCGCTTTTAACCGCTCCCAGAAGCCTTTCGATCTGCCTTGCGCCCTTCTGGACCGCAAGGGTCCGAAAACCGAGCTGAAGAGTGTTAAGCAGCGCGGCCAGGGTAGTTGGACCCGCCACCATTACCCGAAACTCGCGCTGCAGACTTTCAACCAGCCAGCCCGTGCCCGTTTTCATCCTGATCACCTCGGCATAGAGACCCTCGGTTGGAAGAAACATGATGCCAAAATCGGTTGTAACCGGAGGGTTGAGGTATTTTTCGCTAATCGTCCTGGCGCACTTTCTTATCGTATCGCACAGCTGCCTTGAGGCCTGTTCGGCGGCCGCGCGGTCACAATTTTCCTGGGCTTCGACAAGCCTTTGATAGTCGGCTGTTGGAAATTTCGCATCGATTGGCAAAAAGACCGCCCCCCGCCCGTCCTCTTCCCTTCCGGGCAGCTTGACAACAAACTCCACAGCTTCAAGGGAATTGGGATTGGTGCGAACGTTTCTCTCATATTGCTCGGGGGCCAGGAGCTGCTCGAGAAGGGCTCCGAGCTGGATTTCCCCCCAGGTGCCCCGGGTTTTGACATTTGTTAGCACCCGCTTCAGGTCTCCGACCCCGGTTGCAAGGGTCTGCATCTCGCCCAGTCCCTTGTGGACCTGCTCGAGCCTTTCGCTTACCTGTTTAAAGGACTCGCCCAGCCGTTTTTCAAGCGTCCCCTGAAGCTTTTCATCAACGGTTGCTCTCATCTGTTCGAGCTGGCGCCCGTTTTCCACCCGGATCTCGCCAAGCTTTGTTTCTATCGTATTTCGAAGAGCCTCCAAGCGGTTTTCATTGGAGGCGGTAAGGTTTCTAAGAAGATCGGCGAAAGTTTCAAGCTGCTGCTTTTGAAGACGGGCGATATTGGTCATGCTGGTTTGAAGAGAATCTCCAAAAGCCCTCAAAACGTTTAAGGTTTCCTCCCGTCCCTGCCGCGCCGCAACAGAGGCTTCCTGCCTGCTCCTTGAGATTTCCTCCCTCAGGCCCCGCTCGAGTTTCTCCGTGTTTTTCTCCATGGACTCGAAGCGATCGGTTAGAGACGAAGTTTTAACCTCTCTTCGAAGCAGGATAAGGACCAAGACCATGTTAAGCCCCAGCAGGCCGGCAATAACGACGAGCAGCCCCCATTGCAAAAAAGAGGCGCTTGCGGATGTATTGAACATTTCCCACTCCATCTCAGGCGAACTATTTATGAGCCGATTTCAGCTTTGCGCATTTTAAAGGAAAATCACCCCTTGAGGGCCGCTATATAGCACAGGTCCTATCCGGTCCGCCACCGCGCAAACCTGGCCAGGCGAGAGTGCACACTAGACTGATTCGAAAGGGAAAAAGCTTGGAGAAGACATCTTTTCGGCCAGCCGATCCGAAGCACCTGTTTTTTCTCCGGGAATTTTCAGGCCGTCTCCTGTATAAATGTACACATAACTTATGAATCGAACCCACTGTCTTATAGAGAAAGGAACCAAATGCTCAGAAAACTTCATTTCAGGCAACTCGCTTTCTTTACGATTCTGGCAGCAGGCCTCATTTTTCAAAACAGTGCAAAGTCCGCCGGTTACAACCAGTTGGATAAAAACGCCTTTTTAGCCCTTCGCAGCCTCTGCAGAACTACGCCCGCCGCAAGGACACTTCGCAAACATGCCGTGGCGATTCTTATTTTTCCAAGGGTTGTAAAAGCAGGCTTCATTGTGGGAGCGCAGACGGGAAACGGCGTTCTACTCGAACATGGCAGGGTGGTTGGCCACTACAACATCAGCGCGGCTTCCTACGGCTTGCAGGCTGGGTTGCAAGCCTTCGGATACGCAATGTTTTTCATGAGCCCTAACGCCATCGCCTATCTCAATAAGAGCGAAGGCTTCGAAGTTGGAACAGGACCAGGCATTGTCCTGGTTGACCGGGGGATTGCAAAAAATCTAACCACGACCACTCTTAGAAAAGACGTATACGCCTTTATTTTCGGCCAAAAGGGGCTCATGGCCGGCGTGAGTCTGCAGGGCTCAAAGATCACCAGGGTAGGACCATAATCGGCTTGGAGCGCTCACACGGAATCGACTTTAGGAAATAATCAGAAACCTTTGCGTATGCAAAAAGATGTAATCATAATAGGCGCAGGGGCATCGGGGCTGATGTGCGCGCTCGAGGCCGGCAAAAGAGGCCGGTCGGTCCTGGTCCTGGAGCATTGCCCAAAACCTGCGAGGAAGATACTGGCTTCAGGAGGCGGACGGTGCAATTTTTCAAACAGGATTATGGGGCCGGAGCATTTCCTGTCGCAAAATCCCGATTTTGTAACATCGGCTCTCTCACGCTTTACGCCCTCGGATTTTGTCTTTATGCTCGAAGAGCACGGGATTAAATACCATGAGAGGGAAGAAGGCCGGCTGTTTTGCAACGAAAGCTCAAGCCAGATCGCAGACATGCTCTTATCCGAGTGTGGCAGGGCGGGAGTGGGGTTCGAGTTTGACTGCGGGGTGTCGGCAATTAAAAAGGCCGACGTCTTCACTATCGAAACGGATAAGGGGATTTTCACATCCCAGTCGCTTGTCATAGCCACGGGAGGTTTGTCTTATCCTCAGCTGGGGGCCGGCAATTTTGGGTACCTGGCCGCAAAACAGTTTGCGATGAAGGTCACCAGGTTGCTCCCGGCGCTAACCCCCATTAAGTTTTCCTCCGAGGACGCGCGGGTTTTCAGCTCCCTTTCGGGCGTTTCGATCTATTCGACTCTAACCCAGGGGGCTGCGAGTTTTACGGGCAATCTGCTCTTTACTCACACCGGCCTAAGCGGCCCGGCAGTCCTTCAGATTTCTTCCTACTGGGACCGAAAATCCAGCCTGAGCATGGATCTGCTCCCAGGAGTAGACATCGAGTCGGCCCTTACCGGCAACCGAAGTTCCAAGGTCCTTCTTTCCACTATCCTCGATCGGTATCTACCCAAGAGGTTTGTAAAGCTCTGGTGCGATCTCCACTGCGCGCCTAGACCAATGAACCGGTACTGCGCCCGGGAAATCGCTGCGATTTCCCGGAGTCTACACGAC
>JBMFHI010000087.1:0-15574 GCA_049976905.1 Syntrophobacteraceae bacterium
CTTTGTGAGGGGGGCCAAGGGTTCTCGGGGGGGGAAGGCTATAATGGTGATGCCCTCCACGACATTTGACTCGTCTCGGTCCAGGATCGTTGCCGCGCTGACCGAGGGCGCGGGGGTGGTTACAACGCGGGGGGGGGTGGAGTACGTCGTTACCGAGTACGGGGTTGCCGCGCTACAGGGCAAGAGTTTGCGAGAGCGTGCCCTTGCGCTCATCTCCATTGCCCATCCCGATTTCAGAGACGAGCTCATGGAGGCCGCAAGACAGATCAACTATGTGGAAAAGGATGCCAGAAATTGGGCGGGAACCAAGGCCATCTATCCCTATGAGTGCGAACTGTCCATGGAATTTAAAAAGGTGGGAAGCGTATTCTTTCGGCCTTCCAGACCTATCGACGAACGGGTTCTTAAGGAGTTTTTCTATTCGCTTCCTCGAACCGAGGCCTACCTGCGCTTCCCCGAGCTGCTCAAGGCCTATCCCCACTATGACGTGAAGGCGATAGTCAACACCGATTATCACAGGGAAATGTGCCTGCTGGCCTTTGCCGGAGAAAAGGATTCGGGCAGGGTTATCGGCGTGGCCTATTATCGCATGAATGATGATGCGATTTCGGCTGAACTCGATTTTGCCGTGCACCCCGATTATGCACGGGGAGGCGTTGCCACGTCGATGGTTGCCCACATTGCAAAGAAGGCGGCTCAAACAGGCATTAAGACTCTCATTTCCTACATTCCGATCGGAAACGAGCAGGCCTTCGGGGTCTTTAGAAAACTTGGCTACGCCGTTGAAAGGTCTCTGGCCTCGGGAGCCTATGAAATAAGGGTGCGCCTCGATGCCCAGGGGTTGTGAAAAAGTGCGATGGAGCGGCTGGAATTTCTAGAAAGGCGTATCGCCCAACTAAGTGAAAGAATCGAGGTTCTTGAACGAAACGTTGGAGATCTATCCTTTTTCACACGACATCCGGTCGAAAAACTGCTCTGCCAGCTGGGCTTTCCGGTAATCAACCACGGGGACGGAGCACAACTATTGTTTCCCCACGCAATCTCCGAGACGGAACTATCGCGTTTTTACGGCATGATGAAGCGCTACTCCTTCAGGCTCTTTATAAGGGAACTGATACAAGAGCCCGAGGGAGAAGATTTTTCCACCCTGTCTCGCTACTGTTCCCCAAAAACCGTAAGAACCTACCTGGAAACGCTTGCCGCTCTGGAGATTGTGGCTCTTTCAGCCTGGGGCTACAGGCTCATAAGGAAGGTCCCAAGCTTTGGCCCCACGCTCGAATGGTTTGTGTGCGAGATCCTCAGACGCGAGTTTTTCTCACCCGCTCTTTTCAACGTAAAGGTTAAGAACACCAGGCGTGGCGGCGACTACGACGTCATCTCCCTGCTTGCCGGACGGCTGGTCTATGTGGAAGTAAAATCCTCGCCTCCCCGGGGCGTGGAACATCAGGCGGTGGAGGCATTTCTTTCAAGGCTTGCAGACCTTGGCCCATCTCTTGCAGTTTTTCTCGTAGATACCGAACTGCGCATGAAAGACAAGCTCGTTCCCCTTTTTGCGGAGGCACTGGAGCGCGAGGCAAAGACCGGCCCCTCCTGGGCGATGGAAAGGCTGGTAAACGAGGTCTTTCACGTGCGCCATTGCATTTATGTTACAAACAGCCGAAAAGGGATTTATAGCAACCTCAGAAGCTGTTTCCGTGATTTTTACGCTAATTTAGAGTGAAGGTTTCGCACCCGCCTTGACATTGGCGGGAAAAAATATACAATTGGGTATAGATTCCCAAAAGGGGGCGAAACGGGTTCGACGGAGGTAGAGAAGTCTAAGTTGCATGCCGAGGTCCTTGCTGCTCGTAAAACAGTTTGGAATAAAATAAACGCAGACGATTACGCGTACGCTGTAGCCGCTTAACCGCGGCTACCGTCTCCAGGTCCTGCTTCCCGCGGGGACCATGGGGGCGTCGACTAAGCGGGATGGTTGCCACCATGGTGTTCGCAGTGGCGGTGGCGAGATTTAGCGAACTAGCAACGGCGAAATCAGGTCCGCAAGAGGTTGCCGGGGCGAGAATCAAATAGCGGAATAAGCATGTAGAAGCTTTGGCGGAATGCTTTCGGACGCGGGTTCAACTCCCGCCGCCTCCACCAGTTTTTAAACAATAAAATAAGCTACTTGACGATTAGAAGCCTTCGACTTTCACCGTGACTTTCCCCAAAGCGGTGGTGAAAGCGGGAGGCTTTTTCTTTATAAGGTAGTGAGGTCATTGTCAAAAGAGTCTAAAAGCCTGCCCGCGTCCTGCTCAAGACCCTCGACGTAATTTCCATATACCTCATAGTCCATCTTCTTTGCGTCGTGTCCCATGCGACTTACGAGCTTGTGCGGGTTCTCATCCCAAGGGTCAATGACCGCCCGGCAAAAGTATGCCTTGTGGTGTAGAAAGCCCCGGCAGCATTTAGAGCGGTTGTCCAAGGGATTTTTCTGAACGAATCGACATCGAAAGTCCGTCCGCTCCTCACTGTGAATACGTACTCTCCGGTTGCACAGGCCAGCCCGACCTTTGCCGACGCCATTCTGGATCGCCTGGTTGACGATGCCTAGAGGATAAAACCGAGCGCCAGCGAGTCCATGCGAAAAGAGCGGGTAAGGAAAGGAGACTCAGATGATTGGTGATTTATTTGGTGGCTCTGCCCCCAAGCCCCCGGAGTCTGGCACTTTAGGGGAATCAAGAGGGGCAGGATAAAAAAAGGCAGAGTAAAAAAACCCTGCCTCGGCGCTCGGGTCGCTCTCCATCCTAACCCTGTCCTCCGGGCAGGTAAGCTTATCATAAACATCGGGTTCGAGAATAAGAAGGGAGGGGTGTCGTGGCTATCACGAAGAAATAAAGAACTTCTTTAATCTGTTGACCAAGGGAGATCGATTACAATAAAAGTGAAATTATCCAGTCTCTGCTTGCTCCTGGGCGGAACCTCCGGAATCGGTGGGCGCCTTCGTCGCAATGAGTGGCCCGGTTCGTCTGGAATGGGTGGGCGGAATCGTCGGAATACGCAAAAAGCAAAAAATCTGCCCTCCACGCTCGGCAGTTGTACCGCTTTTGCTCTCCGTGCGAATTATTTCTTTGCATTCTTCAGGCTGGAATCCTTCCGAGTTGTCCTTTTTTATTGAAGCTTTCGCTTATCCCTGCCGATAACTCATTTGATGTCTTTGGTTGCGGAGCAAAGATTTTTGCACTCTAAAAGGCCTCGGATGAGAGCCCAATAGAGTCCAGTGTTGCATTCCGTAAATTCACTGATATGTTCAATAAAGTTGGCGGGCACAAAAAACCGTGCCCACCCTACGGTTTCGACCGTGTGGAATATCAAGGGACGTCACACCAAATGCGTTTGGAAGTTTCATAAGAAACAGAAATCATTTAAAAAGAGGGGGGTAGGCCATGAGGGTGTTTAAGGATGTGAAAATTGGGAAAAGGCTTCGCTTTAGCTACGAAATAATTTTCGTGCTGATGATCGGGATGATAATTGCGGCGATTTGGGGGATGAATTCAATCAACAAGCTCAGAATTGCGACCGTCAATGAAGCTCACAAAGCGTCCTTGACCGCCGACGTTAACAGCAACCTGCGTGATGTGTTCAGCGCGATCGGTTCCATAATGCTGTATAGCGATATGACAAAAAAAGCGGAAATAGAGAACAGTATCGGTTCAATGAGAAAAAAATATGTAAATAGTTTGGAAAAACTTAAAAAATTGTTGGTAACACGCGAAGATCATGAAACGATGAACAACTTCGAACAGGCGCTTATGAGCGCAAAAGATGACGACAATAAAGTAATGCAACTTTCCATGGCCGGAAAAGACACTCAAGCAATAAGCGTATACACCGAGCAATCTCTTAAGCAGCTTGCTAAAATCATGGCGTCTTTAAAAGCCATGGGTGATCTTAGAAAAAAGGAAATGAAAGCTATAGAAAAAAAGGCGGATTCAGTATACTCAAGAATACGAGTATTGCTTATTGGAATTGGAATCATCGGTCTGATGTTGACTATTGTTTTGTGGTTGGCTATTTCAAGCAGTATCGTAAATCCCGTACATAAAGGTGTGTCTTTTGCAAAAGCGATGGCTGAAGGGGATATGACTCAAAATCTTGATGTTTTGCAAAAAGATGAAGTGGGCGAACTTGCAAATGCGCTCAATGAAATGCGCGAGCACATGCATGACATGGTTGTCGATATAAACAGTGGAGTGCAATTGCTTGCCTCTTCGTCCACCGAACTCTCGGCAATTTCCGGGCAAATGGCCTCGGGTACAAAAGATATATCCGAAAGAGCCCGCACCGTGGCGGCGGCCGCCGAGGAATCGAGTATCAACACAAATTCGGTTGCCGACAGCATGGAACAGGCCACCAGCAACTTGACCTCGGTTGCCGGGGCTACCGAGCAACTAAGCGCCACCATTGGTGAGATTGCTTCGAACTCGGAGAAGGCCAGAGCCATCAGCGGGGATGCTACCTCACAGGCGCGTGCAATAACAAATATGATGAAAGAGCTTGGCAGAGGAGCACAGGAAATCGGTCAGGTTACCGAAACCATTACCAGTATTTCGGCCCAGACCAACTTGTTGGCTTTGAACGCAACCATTGAGGCCGCCCGAGCCGGCGCCGCGGGCAAAGGTTTTGCCGTCGTGGCCAATGAGATAAAGGAGCTTGCCCAGCAGACTGCGGCGGCTACCGAAGACATTAAGGGCAAGATTGCTTCCATTCAGGCCTCTACCGGCAGCGCCGTCGATGATATCGAGCAGATCGCCCAGGTTATAAATGAGGTGAGCGAAATCGTTTCGAGCATCGCCGTCGCTATCGAAGAACAGGCTGTAGTTACAAAGGACGTGGCCTCTAACATCGCGGAAGCCTCCTCGAGCGTAAAGGAATCAAACGAGCGAATAAGCCAGACGGCTACTGTGTCCCAAGCGATAGCCTCAGACATTGCCACGGTAAACGAGACCATCACTCAAATAAGCAGTGACGGCCAGAATGTCCAGGCTAGCGCACTAGAACTCTCAAGGCTTTCCGAGCAACTAAACGCTCTTGTTGGCAGGTTCAGGGTTTAGCACGGGCAGATGAGAGCATGGAGGCGAAGAGTAAAGATTTGGATAGAAACATCATTTTTTCTAAACATTAATAATAACGTCTGAATTTACCATGAGCGCTTGGTCCCAGCGACGTAGAGGGTACTTTTGAAAAACGGACGGCGTCTATAATGAAGTTTTGCACCCCGGAATGCTCCTGCCGGGATCGAGGGTCTTGAAAAGCACCTGAGGGGAAAAAATGAAAATGTTCAATCGCTTTTCCGTTGCGGTACTGGTTTCAGCAAGTCTTTTAGCTGCCCTGATAACCGGCTTGGTGGCCGAATTTGTTTGGAGCCGCGGCTATCCTGTGACAACCTTTATCGGTCTCCTTTTGACCCAGGCTGTCGTTATTTCGGGGGTGATCTGGGTTATGGACCGCCGCAAGTCCTGGGAGCAAAAAACGGTCGACCAATCCCTTGCCCGGCTAAGAGGCGAGCTTGAATACTGGTCCCAGCGCCAGGTGGGCGCGGTTGCTTCCGCCATTGACGACCAGGCCCAATATGTGGTCCACGGGGTAATAGACGACATGAGCGGTGTTGAATCCTTAGTGCTCGATACCGCCAAAACCGTCAGAGAGGTCCTCGCCAACTCCAACAAGGGAGCGGATGCGGCCGACAGGGTGCAAAACCTTACGACCACGGTTTCTACCTCCATTGAGGAAATGGGGGCTGCTATAAATCTGATCGCCGTCCAGATGGCCAATGCCGCCAGTGCGGCCGGCAGTATATCCTCACAGGTTAGCAATGCCGTGCGGGTTGTCGATGTGATGCGCAAGGCCGTCGAGGAGTCCAATAAAATTGTTCAGGCCGTAAGCGATATTGCCGACCAGACAAACGTTTTGGCCCTCAACGCGACCATCGAGGCTGCCCGGGTGGGCGAAAAGGGAAAAGGCTTTGCCGTTGTCGCAAATGAAGTCAAAGTGTTGGCCAACCAGACCACGAAAGCCACCGAGGAGGTTCGAAGGCATCTTGGAGATCTAGGTCAAACCTTTGGCCAGTTGGTGACCGTGACGGAGGCCATAGCGGAAAACATCAGCACGATGCAGGAGACTACCGAGTCGACGGCCTCGGCGGTCGAAGAACAGTCGGCGGTAGCCAGCGAGATCCGCCGCTCGGCCGAGAGCATGGCCGGGGCTTCCAGACTGGCGGCCGAAGCCGCTATCGATATTGCCGGGCTGTGCGAGAGCGCAAACAGTTTGTCCAATGATTCGGCATCGCACATCTCCTCGGGTGTTGGGCGTTTGCGCGAAATGGGAGAAAAACTTAAAGGGATAAGCCAGTTGGTCGTATCTGCAGGTGGCTCACGAGGGGACTCCGTCTTGCCCGCTCCCTACCCGGTTTTACTGCATACCTCCCGCCCCGGGGCGGTCAAACTGTTTGATTTTGCCGGTAAAATCCTAAAGGCCCTGGAACTTTCGGCAACCCAATGCCGCATTGAAGGCGCCAAGCTCCCGGCCAGAGGGACTCGTTTGTGGCTAACCCTTTGCGGTCTTTCAACCGTTGAGGCCACAGTCCTTGACCGCGATCACCTTAGCTTTATATCGCGCGCATCGGGTGACATCGATAAAATTGTGTCCAGCCATGACGGTATTGATCTACCCTATTATCAATTGGCCAGGGAAGCCGCAGCCATGGCGTCTTCCGCCTTTGACGGCGCTTTATCCAAGGGGCGAATCACCTTGGAGGCGCTATTTGACGAAAATTACACAGCCGTACCCGGAAGCGACCCGATCCAGTTTACCACCCGGTTTCTTTCGTTATGCGACGAAGTGCTCCCGCCCATACAGGAAAAGGCCGTTACGGTTTTGCCCGGGATTGTGTTTTGCGCCGCCGTCGACCGCAATGCTTATTTGCCTACCCATAACCTTGTCTACTCCAAGCCGCAGCGGGCAAACGATCCGGTTTGGAACAACGCCAATTGCCGCAATCGGCGCAAATTTCTAGATATTGTCGGAAAAGCCGCAGGCTCGAATCAAGAACCGATTTTAAAGCAGGCCTATGTGCGCGAAATGGGCGGGGGAGCATACGTTTTGATGCAGGATGTCTCCTCTCCCATCGTGGTTAGAGGCAAACACTGGGGTAATATTCGCATCGGATACAGTTGGACTGTGTAAGCCGGTTTGAACTCTGCCCCCTTGCCGGGGGCCCTCTAGTCATTCCCCCCTGGTCCGCTTTTGTGCTATATTCTCTTTCGGGCAATTAAATATTTCGATAATCAATCGCCTCTAAAAGCTGTAAGTGCTTGATATTTATAATATTTATCTGCTGAGGGAGAATGATCGCATGAAGGAAATACGTAAAACCGCTCGTGAACTGATGACCGGTTTTTGCCGGGTCTGCCCGGTTTGCAACGGCAAGGCCTGCGCCGGGGAAGTGCCCGGCATGGGCGGTATCGGGACCGGAGCCTCCTTTAGGGCCAACTTCGAGGCTTTAGCCCGTCATACTTTCAATATGCGGTTGGTACACGACATTACAGAGCCTGATACGGCGGTGGAGCTTCTGGGCATGGAGCTTTCCATACCTGTTCTGGCCGCGCCCATCGGGGGAGTCTCCTTTAATATGGGCGGAAAGCGCACCGAAAGCGAATACATTACTGCCATTATCGAGGGCTGCCGCAAAGGGGGCATAATCGGCTGCACCGGCGACGGGGTCCCCTCCTTTATCCATGAGGCCGCCTTCGAGGCCATTGCGGCCGCCAACGGCCACGGTATAGCCTTCATAAAGCCCTGGGAAGATGCTGAATTATCCGAAAAGCTGGAAAAGGCCAGAGCCGCCGGAGCTTCGATTGTGGGTATGGATATCGATGCGGCGGGGCTCATAACGCTTCGCAAAATGGGGCGTCCGGTTTCGCCCAAGCCGCTTGAAAAGCTACGGGAGATTATCGCCAGAGCGGGTGCCAAATTCATTGTCAAGGGGATTATGACCCCTCAGGACGCAAGACTTGCCTTCGAGGCGGGCGCCCACGCCATTGTGGTCTCAAACCACGGCGGGCGAGTCCTGGATCACACCCCGGGTACAGCCGACGTTTTGCCTGAAATTTGTTCGGAGTTGAAGGGAAAACTCCCTATAATCGTCGATGGGGCGATTCGCACCGGAGGAGACGTTCTTAAAATGATTGCTCTTGGAGCCGACGCGGTTATGATCGGAAGACCCTTTAGCATCGCCGCCATGGGCGGACTGACCGAAGGGGTCCAAAGCTACATCGAGTCTTTACGAACAGAGCTTATGCAGGCTATGATCATGACGGGAACCCGGTCTCTTAGGGCTCTGCCTGCCGGCCTTCTTAACGGGAACTAAAACTTTTAGACGAACGATCATAGAAAACCCGCAAAGGCGCGGCGTAGAACTTTATTTTGATCCGCCCGCGGAGGGTGTCGTTTGGATAATCTACAGGCGTTAGTCGCTGAAATTCTAGGGAGCTACGTTCTGCCCGTGCACGGGATCCACGGGGTTGTTCACTGGGCGCGGGTGATGGAAAACGGATTGCGCGTGGCGAAGCTAACCGGAGCGCATCAGGATGTGGTCGTTTTGTTTGCCCTCTTCCACGACTCGCGGCGTCTAAATGAATCCCGAGATGACGGCCACGGACTGAGGGGCGCCCAACTTGCCCTGTCGCTTAGGGGAACGCTCCTCTCGCTTGGCGATGCCAAATTTGAACTGCTTTTTGAGGCTTGCAAGCTTCACACTAACGGTCTTACGCACGGGGACCCGACCTTGCAGGCTTGCTGGGACGCCGATCGTCTCGATCTTGGCCGCGCGGGGATAGTGCCTGAGCCAAAACGTCTTTGCACCGATGCCGCACGCTCCATTCTTGACTGGGCGTACGGTCGTGCTGTCCGCAACCAGGAGCCGTCAGGCGTTTTGGCGTCATGGGGCCTGTGATTTTTCGGGACCTGCACCCGACGATCAGGCGTCTTCTCCTGATACGCACTCTTCGCAGCGTAGGGCAGGGGGCTCTCGTCGTTGACTTTGCCCTCTACCTGCATGCGCTTCATTGGTCAGGACTTTTCATCGGCCTGGTCCTTGGCGCAAGCGGATTGTTTGGCGCCCTGTTAAGCCTTCTGGTCGGTCCCGGCAGTGACAGGCTTGGGCGCAAACCGTTTCTGCTCTGCTACGAAGCTATCGTTTTGTGCTCCAGCTCCGTGGCCCTTCTTAGTGCTAAACCAGTGCTCCTGATCACAGCCGCTGTTCTCGGGTCCTTTGGCAGAGGCGCAAACGGCGCTGCGGGCCCGTTTTCTCCCGTAGAACAGGCATGGATGGCCGAGGAAGTACCGCGACAAAAACGCGGGTGGGTTTTTAGCCTCAATTCGGCATTGGGGTTTTGGGGTATGACCCTTGGGGCCCTCACAGCAACCCTGCCTTGGAGCGCCAGGCTGCAAGGAGCCCTTGCCTACCGGCCGCTCTTTGCCTTGACAGGGCTAACAGCTATTGCCAACCTTTTCTTGATAGCAGGTGCCAAGGAGTCCTACCGCGGACCGGTCAAAGCTCGGACAAGGCAATCGGACAAAATCCGTCGCATCGAAAACCGCATTCTGATAAAGCTGGTGTCTATAAACTCAATTAGAGGTCTGGCGGTTGGTCTTACCGGACCCCTTATCGCCTACTGGTTTGCACGGCGCTTTGGTATCGGTCCGGCGAGAATAGCCCCGGTTATGGCGATTACCTTTGCCGTTACCGGGCTCGCTTCTCTTGCCACCGGACGGTTGAGCGAGAGGATCGGGATCGTGGAGTCTGTTATTTGGGAACGCTCGGCCGGCCTGGTTTTATTGGTACTTTTGCCCCTCATGCCCACTTTCCCGCTGGCAGCGGCCGTCTACATGCTGCGCTCGGTCTTTATAAGAGGGTCGGCCGGGGCCAATCAGGCCCTCACACTGGGGCTGGTACGAAGCGAGCGGCGCGGGCTTGCCGCCGGCCTTAGCAAGGTCTCCATGCAGCTTCCAAGGTCTATCGGGCCGGCCATTGCGGGCTATCTGTTCGAATCGGGTCAGTTCTCATTTCCCTTTTATGTGGCCGCCGCGCTTCAGATGATATACCTGGTGCTCTATAGACGCATCTTCCTTATCCACGATCCGGCTCGAAACCCGCAAATAGGGCTCGAAAAACGTTGAAAATTCAGGATTTGTCGATGATATCAGGTTGCACGTCTGGAAAAAAAATGACTAATCTCGTAAGAGCCATGGAGCACGATTACCTTCAGGGCGCGCTCAGACAAACGCCATTGTCAGGCCTGGTGAGCCACGGTGTGGCGCCCCGGCTCGATCACCAATGAAAGTCTTACTGTCGCAGGAGGGCGTAGTTGCCATGAATGAGTGTTTTTTTTGCCGTATAATAAAGGGGCAGATGCCTTGCGAAAAAGTCTATGAAGACGCTTGCGTTTTAAGTTTTCTCGACATAAGTCCAATAAGCCGCGGCCACACCCTCGTTCTTCCCAAAAAACACTTCACGACCCTTTTTGATATTCCGCAAGAAGATCTCAGGGCGTGTATGAGCGCATGCCAAAAAATTGGCAAGGCGTTGCTTGGGGCTACCAAGGCCACGGGGTTGAATTTGCTCCAGAACAATTATCCCTCGGCAGGCCAGATTGTGCACCATATCCATTTCCACCTGATCCCGCGATTTGCGGGTGATAACCTGCACCTTTGGTCGGGCAAACATTGCCCTCCCGGATCATTGGCCGAGGTGCTAGCCAGTATAAGAGCCCAACTCTAACGTGACAAATCAGGCGCAAACGTTTGAAAGATATATTTAGGAAAAAGCTTTCACTGGAGAGCAGGCTCAAACTTTGAATCGCATGCAGAAATTAACCAACTCCCGAATCCTTGAGATTTCTTCAGACGGACCTTCAAAAATAACGCTAATCTCGGTTTTTTTATGAATCTGATTATATTTCACACCAGAGATCTTACATTTAAGATTTTTAATCAAGTGGTCATTTGGAAGCGTAAATGTAAGTATTAATTCAAGCCCTTTAAACAAGGAAATAATTTTTGGAACTTCCACTAATGCGCCGGATATGCTCAAATTCCTGACGGTTCCAGGCATTTTTACATCGCTCATACTTATCTCAGTAGCGATGTTAACCTTTACTCGTGGTTCCTCTCTCAAGTTCTCTACGTCGAAGGTATCAGGATAATCGATACAAACGATGTCCTTTATAAGCTTTCTATTGAAACGACTCATAAATGTAAAGAGATACCCGTCATATACATAGGCAATCATTAAATCATCTTCGACGATCGCTTTGATATTGTCGCTGATGATAAATACCGGATTTTCGATCATTATAAGTTCTTTTTCGAGGACCCCGATAATTTTACTCTTTGCTTTGTGAGAGCGATTGGAAGACGAACGAACCAAAATTTCGGCCCCAAGTTGAAAAGGAATTTTTTTATAGACAGTCATGTCATAAATCCCGGTGATAATTTAGTTTCTTTTCTACTCCCCACTTTAGTCTGTATAGCATATCCAAGATCAGGATTTCAAAAGGAAATTTTAGAGAGTGCGAGAGGGCCGCCTTGCTTGGGAATCCTCCTTGTCCGAGAGCTTGCGGGGAAAACAAAGAAATCGGCCCCCGGGGTGCATCCGCAAAATCGGGAATTGAGCGGTCACTCCCCCATCATCATTTACCCTGTGCGAATGCCAAGTCAGATATTCTCATTTTCTCGTCGATCATGTATATTGAGCCGCATCTCGGACGGAACTCACCCAGGAGGTCAAACATGTTGAACAACAGAGAAGACATCAATGAAGCCGCAGCATCCAAGATAGGTCCAAACATTAAGGATATCAGGCAAAAAAGCGGCCGCACTCTGGAAGATCTTGCAACTCTTACCGGTATTGATGCCGAAGTTCTCTCGCGCATTGAAATCAATGAGTTTATTCCCCCCCTGGCAACGCTTTTTAAGCTTGCCAAGGCCCTGGGTGTGGATATCGCCGATTTTTTTCAAAAAAAAGCAGGCGGTGAAAAAATCGCGATCACTCGCCGGGATGAAACGGTTCGCATAGGTCGCAGGCCTGATCACGACCAGGGGGAAGTCGACTACATTTACGAGGCTCTGGAGGTCAGGCAAAACTTCAGGCATATGGACCCCTTCCTTGTGGAGTTTCCCCTCCAGGACAGCGACGATATGGTTTTTAACAGCCATGAGGGCGAAGAGTTTCTCCACGTGTTGGAAGGAACGCTCGAATTTCGATCCGAAAGTCGCATGGAAGTGCTAAACCCTGGCGACAGCATCTATTTTGAATCCGATGTCAGCCACAGCTTTCGGCGAATCAGCCAAAGCCCGGCCAAGGCAATCGCGGTGATTTGGAACAAACGGCCCTAAGGTTTTTTGATTTCCGGGGAGCCGGTGATAAAAGCTTACAGAGGAGGTTTCTTTGACACAAAAGTTATTCCAGGCAGTTGCGGCGCTTAAGAAGAACGCCCAGCGGATAAGACGCTTAGAGGCCCAGGCCCGTGAAGCCCTGTTTGTAGAAGACGACCCTGCGGCCTACAGGGAAAAGCTCAAAGAAAAAACGATGCTGCTTATGGAATTGCCGGAACTGATCGGGCCCTTTTGCCAAGATCTTGACAAAGAGGCGGCAAGACAGATCGACAAGGGGCTGGAATCTTTTGCCATGAGAGCCCAACGGGCCATGGAGCTCTCCAGCGTCTTCTATATGAATGCGCTTCTTTACCCTGAGGATTACAGGGAGGGCGATCCAAACGACCTGGAGGTTTTTATAAAGCGGCTGGAGACCCTCCATTTAACTTAACGGTCTTGGGCTTAAAACCCAGCCGCCGCAGGAGTTCTTTGCGGGCAATTGATCCTAAAACGGGGCAAAACGATATTCCGACAATATCTCCTTGCCGCATCGGTAGCATCGCACGGGGCGAAACTTGGAGATTGCCACAAAGACCTCGTCGTCTTTTAGATCGTCTTCCGTGCGGAACCTATAGTCCAGGGGGTTGGCCCAATCCTGGGGAAAGTCCTCCTCGGTTATACACTCCCGGCAAATGTAGATCACCTCGCCGTCATTGCCCGGGGCGTAGTCCCACATAGCTAAGATCCGGCTCTGCTCTAAAAAACGCTTCCATTCGGCCTGCATTGCATCAAGTCCCTTTATCTGTAATCTTTTCCTGGGCGCCCTCGGTCTTTGAAAGGATATGCACCAACTGGGGGTGTTTTTGAAGAAATTTCTTTCCAAAGGTACAAAATAATCCCGGCAATGGGAAAATGGGTGACCAGGGCAGGACTATCTGTGGCATGAAGTATGCTAAAAAATATCTCGACCCCGGAGGAGTTACATCGTGTCGTTTCCAGCAGTTCGTGCACAGGAGTCCGTGAAGGAAACCGTCGCCCGTATCGAGGAGGCGGCCGAAATTTGTCGTTCGATTTTGGCCCGTACGCCCGATAACCCCACCTATCTAGGGCTGATGGGAGTTATCGAGTGCAAAGCAGGCCGGCCTGCCCAGGCGGAAAAGTGGTTTTCCAAGGCCTTGGCCATAATGCCCGATTCGCCGGAAACCTTATGCAGCTTTGCCCTGGCGATTATTATGCAGAAGCACTTCCAGCGGGCAATCCCTCTGCTCAAGAGGGCTACGGAAATCAAGGCCGATTTTGCCCCGGCGTTGGAGCATCTGGCCAACGCCTATAAAGAATGTGGGAACCTGGTCGAGGCGGCGCGAGTTTATGAAAGGCTCCTGGCCTTAAGGCCCGAGGATGTCCAGATTCTCTACAAGCTTGCTATCGTTTCCAAGGACCTGGGAAATCTCGGGGCGGCAAGAAATTATTGTGAACGCGCGGTAAACCGGGAACCCTCAAATCCCTATTGCATAAATAATCTTGGGATCCTCTGCTATATGATGGCCGACTATAATGGGGCGCTTAACTGCTATCGCAGGGCCCTGGAGTTCAAACCGGATTATCCGGAGGCGCTAAGCAATATGAGCATCCTCATGCAAGAGATGGGTGCCTTTGACAAAGCGCTTGATTTTAGCGCTCGCGCTCTTACCCTTCGCCCCGATTATCCCGAAGCGCTAAATAATCTGGGAATTTCCCTAAAGGATACCGGAAGGCTCGAAAAATCAATCGAGGTCTTAAGAAGGGCTGCCGCTCTAAACCAAGCCGATCCGGAAATAGCATACAATTTGTCGCTGGCCCTTCTTGCGGCCGGAAATTTCGAGGAGGGCTGGCGCTTGCACGAAGCGCGCTGGAAAACCAGGTTTCTAAAGGATGCCTACAGAAAATACCCTCAGCCGGTCTTTAATGGCGAGGGCAGACAAGGACAGGTTCTTTTCATTTACCAGGAACAGGGCTTTGGGGATAGCCTGCAGTTTTGCCGCTATGCCTCAATGGCTGCGGCAATGGGATTTCGCGTGGTCCTGGAGGTACAGTACCCACTCGTTCGTCTCATGAAATCCCTGGAAGGCATTGAAGCCGTTATCGCAAGTCCGGAAGAGGCCGGAGATTTTGACTGCCATTGTCCCATGATGAGCTTGCCGCTGGCTATGGGGGCCAAATTTGAAACCATACCGGATAGAGTGCCTTACCTCAGGGCCGATGAGAAAGAGATTTTTAAATGGGCCGGAAGATTGGTGCCCATGAGCGGCCAAAAGCCCCGGGTCGGCCTTGTTTGGGCCGGAAGCGCGCGCCGTCATTTACCCTCCCTTGCCATGACCGACCGGCGGCGCTCGATTAGTCCAAACATGCTCGCGCCGCTCCTGCAAAATAAGAATATCGCTTTTTTTAGCCTGCAAAAAGAGGGGCCCAAAGCGCCTCAAGCTTTTGGGCTAATAGAACTGATGGAAGAGTGTGAGGATTTTGCGGACACAGCGGCCCTCATCTCCAATATTGATCTGGTCATAACCGTCGATACGGCCATCGCGCACCTCGCCGGAGCCCTTGGGAAGCCCGTATGGGTGATGAACCGCTTCGACAGTTGCTGGAGATGGCAACGCCAAAGCGATAAGACGCCCTGGTATCCGACGATGAAACTTTTCCATCAGCCTGAAGCAGGTGATTGGGAAAGCGTGGTAAGACGCATTGCTTACGAGCTTGCCCGGATGTTTCCCCGCTCCAGCAACCAGCTGATAGTGTAGCCTTGGCGATACATTGCAGGAGGGTTGGAAAATCGAAAAAAGGAAGGGAACAAAAAGGATGAACCCCAAGTGACCTTTTCAGATGCCCGGCTTCTCCGCGTTTGGTTCATCCCGGCTCATCTGATCAACTTCCCCGAAGAAAGTGTTGCGCTTTCCTCTTTCCGTTGAATATTTCAGCCAGGCATTTTTAACGGGCCTCTTACTCGAACCTCTTGGGGTTCCACTTCTAGTTTAATCACCACAATGGGGAAGTCAATAAGGAGTCTTGCAAAAAAAGGTACGCACATCTCATGCCTTCCGCGCTCAAACGGGCTGCGGATGCGAGCAGCGAAATATTGCAGCCGAAATCGATGGGCAAGGTTGTCAATCTTGGGAAAAATGAATGT
>JBMFHI010000088.1:0-15555 GCA_049976905.1 Syntrophobacteraceae bacterium
CGCTTTTCGATAGCTCGCCGGGCCGAGTCGATAATCATATCGACCGCGGCGGCTGTCAGACTTTCCTTGTCCGGATAGACCGATATCTCAGACATGTCGAGATCACCCTTCGTCAAGGCCTGTCATTACATTTACGATAGCGGCGGATGAGGCCGTTTGTCGAACTGTCGTGTTCGAGACGGGGGGCTTCAACGCGGAGTTCGGGTATAATTTGCCCCGCCAGCGCCTTGCCAAGTTCCACCCCCCACTGGTCGAAGGAGTCGATATTCCAAAGGACGCCCTGGGTGAAAACATTGTGTTCGTAGAGGGCTACCAGAGCGCCAAGCGTCCTTGGCGTCAAGCTCTCGGCCAAAATAACATTGGTTGGACGATTGCCTTCGCACACGCGAAAAGGGGTTTGAAAAGCCGGGGATCCTTCGGCGCCAAGTTCTTCGGCGGTTTTCCCGAAAGCGAGCGCCTCGGCCTGGGCGAACATGTTGGCCATGAGCAGGTCGTGATGGTGCTCAAGCGGGCTTAAAGGCCGGCAAATTCCGATCAGGTCGCAGGGGATGAGTTTTGTGCCCTGGTGTATGAGCTGGTAAAAAGAGTGTTGCGCGTCCGTGCCGGGTTCTCCCCAGATAATGGGGCCGGTCTCATAGCCTGCAAAGCGCCCCTGCAAGTCGACGTGCTTGCCGTTGCTTTCCATCTGCAATTGCTGCAGGTAAGCGGGAAAGCGTTTAAGATAGGAGGCATAGGGCATGACTCCGATGGTTTGGACGCCGTAAAAATTGTTGTACCAGATCGTAAGAAGCCCCATGATGACCGGAAGATTGCGCTCAAGGGGGGCCGTTAGGAAGTGTTGATCCATGGCGTGAAAGCCGGCCAGCATATCCTTGAAATTCTGCGGCCCGATAGCAAGCATCGTCGAAAGGCCGATGGCCGAATCCATCGAGTAGCGCCCGCCCACCCAGTCCCAGAAACCGAACATGTTGGCCGTGTCGATCCCAAATTCCCGCACTTTGGCCTCGTTTGTGGACACCGCGACAAAATGAGCCGCAACGGCGTCGCTTTGGCCAAGGGCCTCGACGAGCCACTGGCGGGCCGTAAGGGCGTTGGTCATGGTTTCAAGCGTGGTGAAGGTCTTGGAAGAGATTATAAAGAGCGTTTCGGCCGGGTCGAGATCCAGGGTGGCTTCCGTAAAGTCTGTCCCGTCGACGTTTGAGACGAATCGAAAGCTAAGGGCTCGTTCGCTGAAGGGGCGAAGCGCGAGGTAGGCCATCTCCGGGCCAAGATAGGAGCCTCCGATGCCGATGTTGATTACGTGTTTAATCCTCTTGCCCGTGCAGCCAAGCCAGCGGCCGCTGCGAACCCGGTCGGCAAAGTCGGACATCCTGTCGAGCACCGCGTGGACATCGGCAGCCACATCAGTTCCCTCGACCCGAATGGAGGCTTGCCGGGGTGCGCGCAAGGCCGTGTGCAAAACCGCGCGATTTTCGGTAATGTTAATCCTGTCTCCCCGGAACATGGCGTCCCGCCGGGTCTCAAGGCCGCACTCGCGCGCAAGGCCAAAGAGCAGGCAAAGGGTTTCGTCGGTGATTAGATTCTTGGAATAATCGAGGAAGAGGTCTGCGCCTTCGGCGCAAAATTTCTCGCCCCGGGCCGGGTCCTCACCGAAGAGCTGGCGCAGGCTTTGTGCCCGGCTCTTTTCGTAATGGGTCTTAAGGGCTTGCCATGCCTGTGTTTGCGGCACTCTTGGACCATCGATCATAGGTTAACCCCTTGCGTGTGATTTCCCTGGCTTTATTCCTTCTCCTTGTGGCCGCCGAATTCCCAGCGCATGGCGGAGAGGACCTTATCGGCAAAATCGTCCATTCCCCTGGAACTGAAACGGCTGAAAAGCGCCGATCCGATGACCGGGGCCGGTACGCCCTGGTCGATGGCCGCCTGCAGAGTCCAGCGCCCTTCGCCCGAATCGGATACTCGGCCGGCAAACCCCGCGAGATCGGGGTTCTTGTAGAGAGCCTCGGCCGTCAAATCCAGAAGCCAGGAGCTGATAACGCTGCCCCTGCGCCACACTTCGGCAATATCGGGCAGGGGAAAGTCGTACTTGTAAAATTCAGGTCGTCGCAGAGGCGCTGTCTCGGCGTCCGCCCCCTCGAAGGTCCGCCCGATTCCCGCATTTTTTAGAATATTGAGCCCTTCGGCAATGGCCGCCATCATACCGTACTCTATGCCGTTATGGATCATTTTTACAAAATGCCCGGCGCCGTTGGGGCCGCAGTGCAGATAGCCGTTTTCAGCCTGTGAGAGCGGCCCTGTGCGCCCGTTGGTGCGCTGGATCTCCGAGGGTCCCGGCGTAAGTGTGTTAAAGATGGGCTCGAGCCTTTTTACGGCTTCGGCTTTGCCTCCGATCATCATGCAGTAGCCCCGTTCAAGTCCCCAAACGCCCCCGCTTACGCCCACGTCGACGTAAACGATGCCTTTTTCCTTTAAGGCCGCGGCCCTGCGGATGTCGTCGTGATAGTAGGAGTTGCCCCCGTCGACCAGGATGTCGCCCGGAGCGAGAAGAGGAGCAACCTCCTCAAGGATTTTGTCCACTATGGCCGCAGGCGTCATAAGCCAGACGACTCGCGGCGAGGAGAGCATTCCGACAAATTCGGCCGGGTCCTTTGCCCCCTTTGCTCCTTTTTCCACGATCGTCTTCAAGGCTCCGGGGTCTCGGTCGTACAGGATACACTCGTGGCCGTCTCTTATCAAGCGAAGCGCCATGTTGGCACCCATGCGCCCAGCCCCGATCATTCCCAGTTGCATAGCCGTTCTCCTTTTTAAATTTTTTCCTTGTCCCTGGCCAGACTAATCTACGAATCGCAAGGAGCCGGATAAAGAGGCCTCATGACATATTTTAGTGGATACGGTGTTCTGCCGCCCCGGCAGGTTAAACAGCCCATCTTTACGGTCATGCCGATGCGTTTTGGAAATGCTCCATTTGCTACCTCGCAACGCCGTCCAAAATTTGGATTTTGAGCACGTCTTCGCGTGCAATCGCCTTCTCTATCCGGATCTTGACCTGATCTCCCTGGCTAAAGCCCGCGTTTTCGGGCACGGGGGCGTTGGCCTCAAGAAGCAGCTCCGGGAGTAGAAGGTGGGCATATCGGGCGTTTTTGTCCAGAACCAGACAGTTCATGTTCTCTATGTCCTCCTGCTCGATATATTTTAGAATCCAGTACCGGGTCCATTTGCGCTGGATCGTGAAAACCTTCGACTGGGCGGAGGAAAGCCGCACCGCCGCCTCGTCGAGCTGTTCCCTGGAGTAGGCTCCGCTGTCGCCTGCCAGAGCGTGTTTTAGCTGGCGCTGCACAATGAGGTCGCAGTAGCGCCGTATCGGCGAGGTGACCGTCGTATAGTGTTCGATGCCCAGGCTGCAGTGAGGCTTGACTTCTGTGGAAAGCTCGGCCCGCGAAAAAAGCCGCCTCTGGCGGTAGATGCGAAAGAGCTCGTGTTCGCTCTGGACGCATTCGGTTTCGGGCCGGCATTCGGCCTGGTTTCTGTAGAGCGAGGGCAGATGGCTTTGGGCCAGATAACCGGCGGCAACAGCATTTGCCTGTATCATCCACTCGGACACCATGATCTGGCTCGGGGTTTCCTTGTCGTAGCGGATGACCTGGATCATGCCCGCATCGTTTACATAGACCTGGATTTCCGGGATCGGTAAGATGACCGCGCCCGAATCGAGTCTCTTTTGCCTCAGCTGAACGGCAAGCTCAAAGAGCGCCTTGAGCCCGCTTTCATTTTTGATAAGATCATTTACCTGCTCGTAGGTAAGCTGTCTTCTAACGCTGATCATGCTCGGGCAGATTTTTGTCTCAACTATATTGGCTTCGGAATCCATTGTGATAAGAAAACTGATCGCAAACCGCTTCTGATTGGCCTGCAAGCTCAGGATTCCTTCCGAGAGCAAAGGCGGAAGCATGGATATGCGCCCGTCGGGCAGGTAGACCGAACTCGCCCTCGACTCGGCTTCCCGATCCAAAGGGGTGCCCTGGCCGACCAGTTCAGCCGCATCGGCGATGTGAATGCCCACTTCGAAAAGCCCGGCTCCCAGTTCGCGAACGCTTAGCGCATCGTCATAGTCGCGGGTTGTGGCGCTGTCGACCGTGAAAACATCGAGCATCGAAAGGTCTTCGCGGCCGTTTGCCACGCCGTCGGCGGGATTAAATTTTGCCAGCTCCCGCGCCTGTTCCATGGCGTCCTCGGGGAATTCGGCCGAAATTCCGTGTTCGTGGAGCAGCAGGTTCTCGTCTTCTCGCCATACCCCCAGCCGCACCAGGGTGCGGAAGGCCCCCTGTTGGTTGACCGGAATCGAGGCCTGCTTCAAGAGTTCCTTTACAAAAGTGCCCTCCTTGCCCTCGGGGCCGAAAAGGGCAAAATCTTTAAGAGCATCGATTAGTTCTTCGCGAAACTCGATTTGCGGCCCGCCCTGCTTGCGCGTATTTACAGCGGAAAGCCACCGCGCACCCTCCAGGAGTTTGCGCTCCCTTTCTGCTTCCTTTTGAAGCTCGGTGCGCCGAGCCTCGACATTTTCGGCTGAGCGGGGATAAAATCGGGTGTCTTTGGCCTGAAAGTAGAGCTTGTCGCACAGAAGCGATCTTTTGACCGCTGCGGCCTGGTCGTCGGATACAGGGGTGCTGAAAATGAACTCGGCTATTTCATCGGCCTCATAGCCGTTTGCCTCCGCTTCAAGAAGTGTCCAGACTTCCTCGAGGTCGATTTTTTGCGCGATATTTCTGCGGATTTCGGAGATGGCCCGCAGTCTTTGAGTAACTTCGTCGCGGCCCATGGCCAGGTCCAACCGTGCTTTGCCCCGGTGGATGATCCGAGAGGAGGTAAGCGCCACTTCCCGGTTAGCCTCCGAAATGGCGTTGAGCCGGCCGTCTTTTACAACGACAACGACGCCGCAGATGATTTCCCGTGATTCATAAAATTCGAATACGTCGCCGGGCGCTATTTCGATGCCCTGATTCCGACTCATGTCAAACTCCGTAAAAAACCATTAAAGTGGCGCAGAGCGCACCGGGACAATTACACTTTCTTCTGTCCCGCCCTTCGCCTCTTTGAGTGAGAAAGCACGCCCTCACTTTTTTGGAGGACTTCTTTCCGCAAAAGATGCAGCGCCTGCAAGGCCGAAAGGGGGGTCATGTTATCCGGGTCCAGTTCAAGGACCCTGGTGCGAAGCCAGTCCAAAGATTCGTTAAAAAGCGGCAGTTGCACGCGCGGTTGGGCAATCGTTGAAGGAGTAAACTCTTTGGCCCTTAAAACCGGTTCGCCGGGAGCCTCCCTTTTGCCTTCGAGCCGGGCCAGAATTTCTCCGGCGCGCTCCGTAATTTCTGCGGGCAACCCCGCAAGCCTTGCGACCTGGATTCCGTAGCTTCGGCTCGAGCTTCCGGCCGTCAATTTATGGAAAAAAAGGATTTCCTGCTCCGATTCCCTGATCGCAACATTGAAATTCTTTACTCTGGGGCGGGTGCGAGCCAATTCTATAAGCTCATGATAGTGAGTGGCGAAAAGGGTTTTTACCCCCTTGCCCTCGAAGTCGTGCAAAAATTCGGCAACCGCCCAGGCTATGCTCATTCCGTCGAAGGTGCTCGTTCCCCTGCCTATCTCATCGAGTATTATAAGGCTGCGGGGTGTCGCCTGGTGCAAAATATTCGCCGTTTCGTGCATTTCTACCATGAAAGTCGATCTGCCGCGAGCAAGATCGTCGGAGGCCCCGACCCGGGTGAAAATGCGGTCCACTATTCCGATGCGCGCTTCGCGGGCCGGGACGAAGCCCCCAATCTGGGCGAGCAAAACGATCAGGGCGGCCTGCCGCAGAATGGTTGATTTTCCCGCCATGTTTGGACCCGTAATGATCAGCACCTGCTGGTCTTTCTGGTCCAGATCGAGATCGTTTGGCACAAAGCTGCCTTCGGGCAAAAATCTTTCTATAACCGGATGTCTTCCGTCCCGGATATGGATCGAATCGCTCGAATCGACTTCGGGTCTGGAATAATCGTATTTGGCGGCAAGTTCGGCAAGCGACCCCAGGCAGTCGAGCTCGGAGATAATTTCGGCCATCTGCTGTATCCTTGCGCTTTCGCGGGCGACAGCCTGCCTTAGCTCCCCAAAGAGCCTCTCTTCGAGTTCGAGCCTTTTATCGTCTGCCTCCAGAACCTGCTGTTCAAATTCCTTGAGTTCCTGGGTAATGTAGCGTTCGGCGTTTACCAGGGTCTGCTTGCGGTGATAATGGGGCGGTACGGAAGAAAGGTTTGAGCGCGATATCTCTATATAGTAGCCAAAAACCCTGTTAAAGCGAACCTTCAGGGAAGATATTCCGGTCTCGCGACGCTGGGCTGCTTCATATTCGGCCATCCACCCTTTTGCGTCGCGGCTAAGGCGCACGTAGCGCTCCAGTTCGGGGTCGAAGCCCGGGTTGATCGCCCCGCCGTTGGATAGAGTTGCCGGGGGCGGGTCGCAAAGTCCCGCTTCCAGATGGGAGGCGAGTTCTTCGAGGTTGTCCCAGCGCGAAAAAATGGATGCCAGAAGAGGGCTCTCAGCCCTCGAAATTGCCTGGCCAAGGTCGGGCAGAGCCTGGAGTGATTTTTTTAGACCCGTGAGATCCCGGGGGGAAGAGACCCCCGTGCTGTTTCTGCCGTTTAGCCGCTCGATGTCGTTTATTCCTTCGAGAACGGCAAGCACCGAGGCTCTCATCGCGCTTTGCGCCGCCAGTTCAGCCACCGCGCCCTGTCTCTTTATTATTTCCTCGAGATCCAGGAGCGGATAGCGAAGCCATTGCCTGAGCTTGCGCCCGCCCATCGCCGTGCGCGTATGATCGATAACATCGGCAAGCGAGCCCTTCTTGCCCTGAAACCCGGCGCAGTAAAATATTTCGAGATTTCTAACCGTAGCCTCGTCGAGCACCATGAATTCCGAGCGTCTGTACGGGATTACCCGGCGGATGTGTTCGCAGGAGCTAAAAAGGTTTTCGTGGGCGTAAGCCAGGACTGCTCCCGCTGCCTGAACGGCCGAGTCCATGCCGTCGACGCCAAAGCCTTCCAGAGAGTGGACGTGGAAATGGGAGGTGAGCAGTTCAAAAGAGCGGCGCTTGTCAAAACAGATTTCCTCGACCCGCGTAAAGGAGGCATCCAGGCTGTTTTCAACGGTCCTGGTCCACTCGGCGCTAAATTCCTCCGGGATAAGAACCTCTTTGGGGCTCATCCTGAGAAGCTCTTCGACCAGACTTTCCTCGGAATCGACTTCGGTGATTCTGAACTCCCCCGTGGAGATGTCGAGAAAGGCAAGGCCAAGGGGCTTCTGAGCCCCGGGCTGGCGGACGGCGGCAAGGTAATTGGGTTGATCGGAGGTAAGATTCTGGTTGTCCACGATGAGCCCGGGGGTAAGGACCCTCGTAACTTCGCGCTTGACCAGTCCCTTGGCCTTCCTGGGATCTTCGACCTGGTCGCAGACCGCTATCTTGTAGCCGGCGGCCACCAGCTTCGCTATGTAGCCGTCCGCGGCGTGGTAGGGAACTCCGCACATGGGCACCGGGTTTTCCGCCTGCCTGTCGCGCGACGTAAGAGCTATTTCGAGCACCTTCGATGCCGTTTGCGCGTCTTCCATGAATAATTCGTAGAAATCTCCCATGCGGTAGAGCAAAAGAGAGCCTGGGTACTTCGATTTGATTTCGAGGTACTGGCGCATCATGGGGGTAAGGTCGCTCATAGGTTTTCCGTGCCCGAAAGAAATACCCGGCGTTTTTTCATGCCGGTTATAATGTATTATGCTTGTAAAATAGTCCCAGGTTCAATATCAATTCGCATAAGCCGCACAAGGGCCGATTCTAGAATTAAAAGAGGGAGTTTCTCAATTGGATCAGGATGTTATCCGCCTTCGCTCCGTTCGTTGTCACAATCTCAAAAATGTCGATCTGGATATCCCTTTATACCAGCTGATCGCCCTTACCGGTGTGAGCGGTTCCGGTAAGTCGAGCCTTGCGCTGCATACCCTTTATGCAGAGGGCCAGCGCAGATACGTCGAGACTTTTTCCCCCTACGCCCGTCAGTTTCTCGAACGTATGGACCCTCCCGAGGCCGATCTGATCGAGGGAATTCCGCCAAGCATCGCCATAGAATCGGGTACGGCGGTGCGAAGCTCCCGCTCCACCGTTGGGACAATAACCGAAATCAACGACTACCTGAAGCTTTTATTTGCAAGGCTTGGGACCCCAAACTGCCCCTCGTGCGGAAAACCTGTTACAAGGGATACGCCCGAGTCGATCTACGCGGCCCTTGCCGATCTCAAAGCCGAAGACCGGGTGCTGATATGTTTTCCCTACAGGACGGACCTGGAAGAGGACTGGCGCGGGCGGCTAATAGCCCAGGGCTTCCTTAGAATATTTGAAAACGGCTCCGTTAAGGAGCTCGAGACGGTAGAGCCCTCGGGTGTGCGGCCTGAGGCCGTCGGTTCCACGGTGCTGGTTGTCGTCGACCGGCTCCGCTGGGGAGGCGCAACGCGTGAGCGCATCCTCGATTCCCTGACCACGGCTTATGGCGCCCCCCTGGGCGAACCCAATGCGACGGCAGGTCCCGGCGCTTCCGCCCATCGCGTTGCCGTGGTGGTTATGCCTGACCGGGTAAGACATTTCAGCTCGGAACTCTCCTGTGCGGATTGCGGTAACCTGATAGCTCCGGCCACCCCGAATCTTTTTTCCTTCAATAGCCCGGTTGGGGCGTGCCCGGTGTGCCGGGGCTTTGGACGCACCATCGGGGTCGATATCGATCTGGTCATTCCCGACAGGAGTTTAACTATTGCGGAAGGAGCGGTAAAACCCTACGGCAGGGATCGGGATGAATATTTCGAGCTGCTCGATTTTTGCAAAAAGGAAAAAATCCCCGTCGACGTCCCCTTCACCGATCTCGATGAGTCGGCCAAAAACAAAATTATAAACGGAAAGAAAGGCTATTACGGAATAAAGGGCTTTTTCGAGTGGCTTGAAACCAAGACCTACAAAATGCACGTGCGGGTCTATCTTTCGCGCTACCGCGCCTACGTCTCCTGTGAGGCCTGCGGCGGCTCGCGCTTCCAACCCGCGGCTCTTCTCTACCGGCTGCGAGGCGTAAATATCGCCGACCTCTCTTCGTTTAGCATAGGCAAACTCAGCGATTTTTTCGGGGGCTATTGGCCGGAAATAGCCAACGACCCTGCCGCGCGGCTTCTCGTAAATGAAATCAAAAGCAGGCTCGACTTCCTTATGGCCGTGGGGCTTCACTACCTCTCCCTCGACCGTCAGTCCAGAACCCTTTCGGGCGGGGAGGTCCAAAGAGTCCATCTTACCAAGGCCCTGGGGTCGGCGCTTGTAAATGTGCTCTATGTGCTCGATGAGCCGAGCGTAGGGCTCCATGCGCGCGATCAGCTGCGGCTGGTCGAGCAGCTAAATCGGCTTGTTGCCATGGGAAACAGCGTCGTGATGGTCGAACACGACCCGGGGATGATCCTTGCCTCCGACGAGGTGATCGATATGGGGCCGGGCGCGGGCGAGCGCGGGGGGAAAGTCATGTTTCAGGGCCCCCCCGATGCTCTTCTTAATTGCGCCCAGAGCCTGACCGGGGCCTATCTTGCGGGCAAAAAACCGGTCCTGCCCCCTTCGATCTCCCGCCGCGCCCCTGACCCGTGGAGAAAGCTTACCATCACCGGAGCGCGTGAAAACAACCTCAGGGGGATAGATGTTGCCCTTCCTCTGGGCCTTATTGTCGGAATAAGCGGAGTTTCGGGTTCGGGTAAAAGCACGCTTGTCGAAAAAACCCTCTACCAGGGGTGGCTGAGAAAAGCGGGCCGGCCGGCCGAGACCCCCGGCCTTCACGACGATATAGTGGGAAGCGAAAACATAGGTGAGGTAATTCTCGTTGACCAGCAGCCGATCGGTCGAACCCCAAGAGCCAATCTTCTAACCTACACCAAGGCCCTCGATCCTTTGCGCATGATGCTTGCGGCCACGCCCGAAGCCGTTGCGAAAGGCTTTTCGGCTAAGCATTTTTCTTTCAACGTGCCCGGGGGAAGGTGCGAAACATGCTCGGGCGAGGGCTTCCAGCGGGTCGAGATGCAGTTTTTGGCCGATGTCCTCGTGCGCTGTCCTCACTGCAACGGCAAAAGGTTCAAACAGGAGGTCCTGGATATAAAATTGAGGGGGGTCTCGATCGGGGATATGCTCGATATGAGCGCGAACCAAATCCTGGACCTTTTCCCCGAAAACCGCCGCCTTGCCGATGCGCTCCAACCCGTGACGGCCATAGGCCTCGATTATATTCGAATGGGCCAGCCTCTTAGCACTTTTTCGGGCGGGGAAGCCCAAAGGTTAAAGCTTATACGCCATCTTTCGCTTCCCGCAAGCAGCGGAGGCGGTGAAGGGGTTCGACCAAACCTTTTTATCCTCGATGAGCCGACCACCGGCCTGCACCAGGACGATACAGCCAAATTGATTGGGGTTCTCGTAAAACTCGTCGAAAAGGGGCACACAGTCCTTGTTGTCGAGCACAACCTCGATCTTTTGGCCGCCTGCGACTGGATAGTCGATCTTGGCCCGGAAGGGGGCGAAGAGGGCGGGCTGATCGTATGCGAAGGCTCTCCCGAGGTGGTGGCCGCCTGCCCGCAAAGCATTACAGGCCGCTATCTGGCTAAGCGGCTTGGAGCTGGGGACTACCCTCTGCGCCGGCAACTCTTCGGTGAGGCCGCCGAGCCCCAGGCCGGTTTTGTACCCGCCCCAAAAAAACATGTCGCACAGGCTCGCTCAAATGAAATTATCATCCGTGGAGCGCGGGAGCACAACCTCGATATTGAGGAAATCAGGCTGCCTCGCAAAAAAATGAGCGTACTGACCGGTCTTAGCGGCTCGGGGAAATCCACCCTGGCTTTTGACGTGATTTTTGCCGAAGGCCAGCGCCGCTATCTTGAGTGCCTTTCCTCCTATGTGCGCCAGTATTTTAAAATCATGGAAAAACCGGAGGTGGACCGGATCGAGGGGCTTGCCCCCACGATCGCCATTGAGCAGAGGACCAGTCAGTTCGGTAGAAGGTCCACCGTCGGCACTATTACCGAGACCCACCACCTTCTGAGGCTCCTCTATGCAAAGCTTGGACGCCAGAGATGCCCCCGGTGCGCGAGAGAACTCGAAACCCTTAGCGTCGACGATATCCTTTCGCGCGTGCGCAGGAAAGCCGGGGAGGGCGGGGTTAAGCTCCTGGCTCCCCTGGTGCATGGGCGAAAAGGCATATACCGCGATCTTTTCGAGCGGTTACACCGCATGGGGTTTAAGCAGGCAAGGGTCGACGGGCGCTATGTGAATCTGGACCCCGTGCCCGTGCTTGCCCGCCGGAGCGAACACAATATCGAAGCGCTTCTGCCGGGCCTCGACCACGGAGGGCTAAAACCCGACCAGTTGCTCGACTCGGTTCGCCAAGGCCTGGCGATGGGCGCGGGCTTGCTCTACCTCGATACCGGCAGGGCAGAGACAAAGGTGTTTAGTCTCCATCTCTACTGCCCGGTTTGCGATGCGGGGCTTGCGCCTCTGGACCCCAGACTTTTTTCCTTCAACAGCAGGCAGGGGTATTGCCCGGCCTGTAGAGGGATGGGAAGGATAAAAAGGGTCGCTTCCGAGAGGCTGCGAGCCGCATCCGGCCTGTCGCTAAAAAAGGGGCTTTTCGCTTTCCTGCGCTCTTCTGTGTGGCGGGGTTCGAAGCGGGAGGCGGACAAGTTCGAGCGTGTCCTCAGGGCCGAACTCAAAGTCGATCCTGAAAAACCGGCGTCAACTCTTGAGGATTCGGTCTGGGAAGAGATTCTTCAAGGCCGGAAGGGCAAGTTTACAGGCGTGCTCGAAATCTTGAGCGCGGTATCGGAAGAAGACGAGGCCTGGAAATGGGTTCAGACCATGTGCGAGGATCTGCCCTGTCCTTCCTGCGCAGGGAGCAGGCTAAATCCCCAGGCCGTATCGGTCTATTTCAGGGACTTAAATATCGCTCAGATGAGCGCGCTGAGGGTCAGCGAACTCGCTGCCCTGTGGAAAAAGTTTCGCTTCAGCCGCGAGGAACTCCCGGTGGCCGAGCCGATTGCAAAGGAAGTGACCCAAAGACTTTCATTTCTGGAAAAAGTGGGGCTGGGCTATCTCTCGCTTGACCGGTCAGGGGAAACCCTTTCGGGCGGAGAAACCCAGAGGATACGGCTTGCCGCTCAACTTGGCTCTAACCTTCGAGGCGTCTGCTATATACTCGATGAGCCCACAATCGGCCTTCATCCGGCCGATAACGCCAAACTGCTCGAAAGCTTGCATAGGCTGCGCGACAAGGGCAATTCGGTCATTATAGTCGAACACGATACCGAAACGATGAAGCAGGCCGATCTTGTGGTGGAACTGGGCCCGGGGGCCGGCAAAAACGGCGGCAAAGTGATGGGTGCGGGAAGCTTCGAGAAATTGGCCGGAAACGGCGCGACCCTTACCGGAAAATGGTTCGGGAAGCCCCTGGACCAACTGTGGGAGATCCCGCCCCGAAAAAAGGCCGGAGAATCGGGCTGGCTTGAGTTTAAAGACGCGCGCGTTAGAAACCTCAAGGCTATAGACGTAAGACTGCCTCTTGGGTTGCTTATATCGGTAACGGGCGTATCCGGGGCGGGCAAGAGCACGCTTGTAAAAGAAGTGGTATACCGCAGACTTTCCGAGCTCGGCGATTTTACAACTCTCCCATCCGGTCCGAGCGGCATGGCCCCCAAAAGGGTGCTGGAGGTCGATCACAATCCGATCGGCCGAACGCCCAGGTCCATCCCCGCCACCTACATTGGCGTATGGGACGATATCCGGAAATTTTTCGCCATGCTTCCGGATGCCCGCGCAAGGGGATTTGGGCCGGGAAGATTTTCGTTTAACGTTAAAGGCGGGCGCTGCGAGGAGTGCAAGGGGCAGGGCAGGGCCAAGGTGGAGATGAATTTTTTGCCCGACGTTTTCGTCCCGTGCGAGACCTGTTCCGGAAGCCGGTTCAATTGCGAAACTCTCGATATCCGGTTTAAGGGCCGCAGCATAGCCGATGTTCTGGCAATGCCCGTCGACGAGGCCGTGGAGCTCTTTTCTTCCATTCCGCGTATCTCTCGCCAGCTAAAAGTCCTTGGCGATCTGGGCCTTGGGTATCTGGAACTGGGTCAGCCAAGCCCGACGCTCTCCGGTGGGGAGGCGCAGCGAATAAAGCTTGCGGGGGAACTGGGCAACTCCAGAACCCCCAGCCTCTATATACTCGACGAGCCCACAACGGGACTGCACCGCGCCGATACCAAACGGTTGGTGGACGTTTTGCGGGCCCTTACAAACCATGGCCATACGGTCCTTGTCATTGAGCATAATACCGATTTTATCTGGGCGAGCGACTACGTGATCGATATAGGTCCGGGAAGCGGAGACGACGGCGGTCGGATAGTGGCCGAAGGCACGCCTGAGGATATCGCGGCTGCACGGAAAAAATCTCTTACCGGCCGAGCTCTGGCCCAATACGTAAGCAGAAAAAAGAGCGGGTAGGAGTAGTGAGCTTGAAGTCCTCTCCGGCCGCCTTAACCTCCTGGCCCCACTTCCCAGGCTCTCCTTCTTGAAAGGCCCAATCCCTGGCGGTCTTGCCGGCGGGCTATCGACCGATAGCGCTTTTCGGTAAACGATTGGCTGATCAGGTAGTCTAGATGTTCCAGGAAGGATTGGATAGACCTTTTTTTGTGTTCCTCCGCAATTTCAGACAGATCCGCCAGGGTGGCGCGCAGCCTCCGCATGACCTGCAAGGACGTCGCCCCATAAAAGGAAATTTCATCGAAGGCCAGAGACAGAAAATCATCCCAGTCAGGAGTCGGAAAGATAAGGCGAAGAACTCCGTCTTCGTCGCGCACCCTGCCGTTTTTGAGGTTATGCCCCACGAGGCGGCGCAGCAGGTCTTCTATCTGATCAATTGCCTGTACGGCCGTGGTTGGATCGTTTATAGCCGGGGAAAGCGCCTTTATGGCAATATCTACGAGGAGCCTGATCGCGTACTTGGAATCCTGTTGGAAGGTTCGCTCCCTTCCAAGCTTTAGCGGTGCGGCCAGGGCGGATTCGGGCAATCGTATCCTTGAGCTGAAAATTTGCAAAAGCGGCTGGCCTTGCATTAGCGTTTCGCCTGTTGCGCAGTGCAGCACGATCAGCCCTCCGGCTCTTTTGGCCAATCTCACGAGGGCGCCTGTATCTATTGCTGTGATTATGAGAGGTTCCCCAAAATAGTAGAGGGTTTGGGTTGCCGAAGCTTGCTCCCCGACCTGGGGGCGGTCCTCGAAGCCCTCTTCGAAAGGCAAGAGGTCTTTCGTTGTGTAAGTTTTTCGGATTGCATCCTGGCCGCTATGTCCGATCAACTGCAAAATCCTTGTAACCTGGAGGTTGGAAAGGTCTCTAATGAGCAACACCAGGGCAAACACGCTGCAGACAAGCAGAATAATTACTACCCATGTGCTTAGGAAGGGCACGGTTTTCGAACCAAGCCTGTTAACCCACCCGAGGCATGCCAGTGCATAGATGAATGTAGCGCAAAACAGCCCAAGGGAGTGAAAAATGGTGGGACTTTCACTAAACCAGGTGACCAGGCGAGGTGAGTAGGCCGAACTGCTGAATTGAATCATCACGAAGGCAAGCGAAAAGACAATGCCTGTTAGAGCTATCATGCCCGAGGCTATGGAAGAAAATATAGCGATTGCAGAGGTTGTGGTCATTGCGTGGCTAAGGTTTGGCAGGAATTTATATTCAAAAGGTGGAAGGGTAAAAGCCAGGGCTATGGTTGCCGCGACATAGACCAGTGGAATAAGCCTGCAGGGGAGAATGGATCGAGAAAATGTCGAGCGCATCCCAACGATGTCCTCTAAAAAAATAACCTGATGGAGATGACTTTATGTAACAGAAGTGCGGGAGGTGATCTCCCGGCGACTATCATCAGCTTGGCGCGCGCTTTTCTTTCAGGCTAAGGTAGAGGGTCAAGAGCATATTCGGGGGGACCATGAGGGCCATGAATGCAACCAGCGCGGTTTCCACGGCCCTGTTGGGAAAGCTCGCCGCTGAAATCAGAAGGCACCCCCCCACATTTCGCATGCTCGTAGCTATGGCGCTAACGCTACGGTCGCCCCTGTTTGGTCCGCCAAGCAGCCATCCAATCGCCATTGAGGCCAAAACCAGAACAACCATGGCGGTTAGCCCTGCCCATCCGATCGACCGGGTTGCCCCGCTCCTTACTGCCATAGTAAGAACGATTGTTCCAATAAAGCAGAGGTTTGAAAGTAGAAGCACCGGTTTTACCAGTCCGTTGGCAAGTCGGCGCGCGCAACTGTTTAAAGCTAAACCGGCAAGCAGGGGCAAAAGCAGAAACAGGGACACGAATTTCATCGCGTGCGCGTAAGGTATTGTCACCCGGGTCTGAGAAGGGAGGATAAGTTCGGCCAGCAATGGTGAAATCCTGAATCCGTGAGTTTACAAATATGAAACTGTCTCTATTATTAGCATAACTA
>JBMFHI010000089.1:0-15135 GCA_049976905.1 Syntrophobacteraceae bacterium
AAGAAGAGTTCTTCCACAGCACCGGCGCGAAAGGAAGAAAGCCTGCACAGCACCCGGCCCGCGGTCCTCAGCCAGAGGTTGCAACCATAGGCGTCTTTGAGTCTGCCGGTAAATTCGACTCCCGCCTCCGTTAATTCGAGAGCCGGGATGTCGAGAAGGCCGGCTTCGCCAAGACATATCGGCGCCAGTTCCTGAGGTGTCGTTATAGCGAAACGGTGTTCGGGTCCCGTAATATGGGTCTTTATGCGGCGGCAAAAAGCGGCGCTGGAATCTTTGGAGACATTAGTCATTCAATTTCCCTGTTCTGTGTACGATTTAAGGCTTTAAGAACTTGGCACGCGAAGACGCAAAACAAAGATATTCAGTCGTCTGCTCCGTAGACATACCCCTTAACGGGATGGACTGTAAACCCGAATATGCTATAAATGGAAAGAAGACAATGAAAGAAGCGCTATGAAAAACAAGGCCACTTTAGTTTACGCCGATGCGGAAGGCAATATTCTCGACTGGCCCGACCTTGAAATGGCCGGGGCCTGCGCCGGCCAATGGGAAAAAACGTTTTCTTCCGAACTGATCGCTCTTCCTCAAGGAAGCGAGCTATTTTTGCTCCCAGACAGGTTACCGGTCGGCTATAATGCCGATAGCCACAGGTTTGAAGTTCTTTCGGAAGACCCCTTTAGCCCGGGCAAACCGGTGCGCGCAGTGGCCGCTTTCATTTCTCCGGCCTATACCCATCTTCACTCACCCGCTTACAAGACCAAACCAGGGGCACCCCTTCTGCCACTTTTCGCCTACACCGCGGTCGGCTGGCTAAACGGCAGCTTTGTGGTCCCGGCGGTAAGAATCGATAGTGACCGGCGGCAGGATTTTTGTAATTTCGACCTCAAGCTAATCGAACGAAACGCCCGTAAGCGCATGCAGGCCGAAGGGAAAAACCGGCTTATCCAGCACCTTGGAAAGTGTGCGCTTACCTATGGATGCCCGGCGGCCAAAAACCTTTTCATGAAGCGCTGGGAGGCGCCTCTTCCCTCATCTCCGGAGTGCAACGCCCGATGTATCGGCTGCATAAGCCGCCAGGAAGGCACGGGGTTATGCGCAACCCAGGATCGCATAGATTTTGTTCCTACCCCCGAGGAAATAAGCGAGGTTGCAATCCCTCACCTGCGCGAAGCCCGGCGGGCGGTCGTAAGCTTTGGGCAGGGCTGCGAGGGCGAACCGCTTCTCCAGGCCAAGACCCTTGAACACTCTATCCAAATGATCCGCAAAGCCACCGGCAGGGGAACGATCAACTTAAATACCAACGGCAGTCTTCCGGATGCGGTCGAAAGGCTTTGTGGCGCCGGTCTCCAGAGTATCCGCGTAAGCATAAACAGCGCTCGCCCCCAATATTACCAAAAATACTTTCACCCCAAAGGTTTCAGCTTCGAGCAGGTCTGTCGCTCCCTACGCGTGGTAAAGGCCGCCGGCGGTTTTGCCTCGATCAACTATTTCGTTTTGCCCGGATTTACCGACCAGGAAAGCGAATGGCAATCTTTAAGAAAACTTATATCCGAAACCGGCCTCGATTTGATCCAGATGCGCAACCTGAACATTGATCCGCAATGGTATGTCGATCTGCTGGAAGTAGATCTTAAGGAAAAAAAGCTCGGCATGAGCCGCCTGATAGCGATGCTTCGAGACGAATTCCCCGATCTCAAACTTGGGTACTTTAATCCCCCTCTGCCTTGAGTATCGAGTATCGCGTGCTTAAGTTGGTTTGCATCCGCAAATACCCCGGCGAGCTCCATAGGCCGCGCCCTTGGCGTTCAGAGCGGAGGCGGAGCCTAACGCCGCAAGGACAAAGATTTTCTTAGAAAAAGCCTCATCTTCGTTGGCACTAACCAAGGAGAATCGTTATGGCCTTGACATTACCCGACCTGCCCTATCCCCAAAACGCGCTCGAACCCCACATAAGCTCCAAGACCCTTGAGTTTCACCACGGCAAACACCACAAAGCCTATGTCGACAACGCCAACAAGCTGCTCACCGGGACCGGCATGGAAAAAGAGAACCCGGAAACGATTATTAAGGAAGTTGTGGCAGATGCCTCCAAGGCCGGAATATTCAACAATGTCGCCCAGGCATGGAACCACTCTTTTTTTTGGAATTGCCTTAGAGCCAAAGGAGGCGGCAGGCCCACCGGAGAGGTGGCCAAACGCATCGAAAGAGATTTCGGAAGTTACGAAAAATTTGTCGAAGATCTCAAAAATGCCGGTGTAACGCAGTTTGGAAGCGGCTGGGCCTGGCTTGTGGTAAAAGGGGGTAAGCTGGAGATAATGAAGACGGCAAACGCGGATACGCCCATAGCCCACGGCATCAAGCCCCTTCTTACCATCGATGTCTGGGAACATGCATACTATCTAGACTACCAGAACAGAAGGCCGGATTTCCTGCAGGTGGTAATCGACAATCTGATTAACTGGGATTTTGTAAATTCAAGACTCGCCTAAGGGCCAGGACAAAAAAGGCGGGCACGATCGCCCGCCTTTGATAATTTTGTCTTTTGGGCACGCAAGCTCAATTGGGATAGACGTTTCCAGTCTCCAGGATACACCAGCCGTTTCTGGTTTTTCCAAGAAGAAGGTTTACCTGCCAGCCTTTGCGGCAATGGTCGGTAATCTCCTTGGGTACACGCACCTCTACAATTCCCGAGGTCGCCATGCCCGAAAGGATCAATATTCCCGGGTGAACCTGGTCGATCATGAAATAGTCGTCCAACTCCGCTGTCCAGTACCTGGGGGCGTGGCTTTGCGCATATTCGTAGATCAGCCTTGCCAGACGTTCGGCCGCGGGAAGCTCTCGTGCGGCTTCGGCTGCGAGCCTGATGATCCGATGTGCCGTTTCCTTTCCGATATGCCCATTTTCCTCGAGCCATTTAGCCAATTTTTTGGCAACCACCCCGGCCGACTGCAGCAGCGCCTCCGAAGCCATGACTTTGCGAATCATGAAATAGTTTAGAAAATTGGGAAGTGAGGAAGCGATCTTTTCCGGACCGAAGATGAAACAAAACTCAAGATTTTTTTGAAAATAAAGTTTTTCGTAGAGCGCAACATCCGAGGAACTGTCAAGTTCGTGATAGCCGTGTCCGTTAAGACAATGGCGCAAAAGATCTATTACTTCCTCGTACTTGTTAAAAGTCCTCGGTTTCAGCCGCTTTTGCTGATCTTTCAGAAAAAGCGCCAGCACCTCGTCGATGCTTGGATGCGAGACCTTTGGAAACTGCAGGACCTTTTTGCTTTCGCTCATATCAGTAGCCACCATAATACGCCGTAACCCTCATATTCTCGATTCGCGAAAAGGGCAAACGCCTACCAGACCCTTTTTATCCGACCGGGATAGACTCTTTCCCTCCCCGCGTCTTCGCATGGGAAAAATCCTCGAATCGCGACTGTAACTTAGCTCAACCACAAATTGATAAACTTGTACAGTTGATTTTATACCACACTTCGAACACGATTGCTACGTTTGGCTACAAATTCAGGACGCTACCAGACGGGGACCCCATCAGGGCCGTTTGCCCGCCCGGATCTTTTGTGGAAAGGACACGGTTTTTGAGGCCCTGCCCTTTCCACCCTTTTGCCGATACACCAACTCTTTTTACATCGCCGCCTTGAGGCTGGAGGCGAATTGACCGACCTTGGCAGGCAAATCCTTATCGTCAAGGCCCGACTCGATGAGTCTTTCGAAGGCGCTTCCAACAACGACTCCGTCGGCCAGTTTAGACATCCGGGCAGCATCCCCCGGAGTGGAAATGCCAAAGCCAACGCATACGGGAAGACCATGGCAGTTTTTCTTTAAATCTTGGGCCACGGTGGCTGTTTCTTCACTTTTTAGCCCTCCGCTGCCCGTAATACCGGTCATGGAAACAAGGTAGATAAAACCGGAGGCCTTCGAAGCAATTGCGGCCATGCGCTCTGGGGGCGTAGTCGGGGCCACAAGCCGAATGAAATCGATCTCTTTTCCCCAAAGACCGGTCAGTTCGTCGGATTCTTCCGGCGGCAGATCCACCACAAGCGTTCCATCAACGCCCGCAGCCACCGCATCCCGGTAGAACCTTTCGGCTCCGTAGGCCAGAATGGGATTATAGTAGCTGAAAAGCACAATCGGAATCCGGCTAAACTCCCTAATCATGCGGACCATTTCCATCGCCCCGGCAAGGTTCATTCCGGCGGCGATAGCACGCGCCGATGAACGCTGGATAACCGGGCCGTCCGCGGTCGGGTCGGAAAAAGGTATACCCAGTTCCAGAAGGTCAACTCCCGAGCGGCACATTTGTCTGGTTATCTCCAGGGATGTGGCGAAGTCGGGATCTCCAGCCGTGATAAAGCCTACCAGCGCCTTTTGCCCGCTTGAGCGCAGCTTGTGAAAAGTTTCTGCTATCCTGCTCATACTATTATCTCACCTCGCTTTCGCCTTTTCCACTATTCCAAGGTCCTTATCCCCACGTCCGGACAGGTTAACGATGACGATTTTTGGGGCCGGCATGCGGGCAGCCTCCACCATGGCGCGGGCGACAGCGTGGGAGCTCTCAAGAGCCGGGATTATGCCTTCGACCGAACAGAGCAGATGGAAAGCTTTAAGGGCTTCCTCGTCGATAATGCTTTCGTAGCGAACGCGGCCGCTATCCTTTAGGAAGGAATGCTCAGGGCCAACGCCCGGATAGTCAAGACCGGCCGATATGGAGTGAGCCTCCTTGATCTGACCGTTTTCATCCTGCAACACATAGGATTTGGAGCCGTGAAGCACCCCGACGGAACCCGCTCCAAGGGTTGCGGCATGTTTTCCGGTGTTGACTCCGCAGCCCGCAGCCTCCACACCGACCATCTCGCATGCCTCGGGCAAAAAGGGATAGAAGAGGCCCATCGCGTTACTGCCCCCGCCAACGCAGGCGACAAGCATATCGGGCAACCTTCCTTCGGCTTCGATGATCTGAGCTTTGGCCTCATCTCCTATCACCCTCTGAAAGTCTCGGACCATGGCCGGATAGGGGTGAGGACCGGCAACCGAGCCAATGACGTAGAAGGTGTCGCGAACGGCGCCGACCCAGTAGCGCATAGCCTCGTTCATGGCGTCCTTCAAGGTCCCGGTCCCGGAATCAACGGGGATAACTTCGGCGCCAAGCAGTTTCATGCGCTGGACGTTGGGGGCTTGCCTTACAATGTCTTCGATCCCCATGAAAATCTTGCACTCCATGCCAAAAAGGGCCGCAGCCGTGGCCGTGGCGACTCCATGCTGGCCCGCGCCGGTCTCGGCGATTACCTTCGATTTTCCCATCCACCGGGCAAGAAGCGCCTGGCCAAGGGTGTTATTAATCTTGTGAGCGCCCGAATGGGTGAGATCTTCTCTTTTTAAATAAATGCGAGCCCCCCCGACTTTGGCGCTTAACCGGCTGGCGAAAAAAAGCGGGGTAGGCCTGCCGACATAATCTTTCAAAAGCATTTGCAGCTCGGCCTGAAAAGCGGGTTCGGCGCAAATGGACACATAGGCGCGCTCGAGTTCGATCAATGCCGGCATGAGCGTTTCGGCCACGTAACGGCCGCCGTAGAGACCGAAGTGGCCGTTTTTATCCGGCAAGACATCTTTAGAGCAGTTCATCTGCGAATTATTCCCGGGCAGTTTCATTTAAAAACCCTCCCCGGCACGCAACGTAGTGTGGCATTCCTAACCGCTTCGATAAAAGCACGCACCTTATCCCTATCCTTTCTTCCCGGCGCGGATTCCACGCCCGAGCTAACGTCCACAGCGTCGGGGGCAAATTGAAAAATAGCCTCGCCAACGTTTTCAGGGTTTAAACCTCCGGCTAAAATACAGGGCCTTAAGGCAGCCCGATTGCCGGCCTCACTCCACTCCCAACCAAGCCCCGTACCACCGGGAAGGGACTCCCCGGCCCCGCCCTCGACAAGAAAAGCCGAAGCTCGATAATCGTCGGCCTCCGAAAGAAAGGGCCGTTTTTTCGCGAAAAGGGTCTTTATAACCGCTATGCCGTTCGATTGGAGCGCATCGACCATCTCGGGGGACTCGCAGCCGTGAAGCTGGACAAAGTCGAGGCCGCACAGTTGCGCTATATTCATGATCTGAAGAAAAGGCTCGTCAACAAAGACACCTACTTTACGCACACCCCGCGGAAGGTTTATACCGATCTCACGGGCCGCTTTTGCGGATACATTGCGGGGGCTGGGCGGATAAAACACCATCCCGATGGCATCGGCGCCCAACTGCGCACATTGAACAGCTTCCTCGACCAGAGTCAAACCGCATACTTTGATCTGCGGGTAGCGCTCACAAACGATCCCTGCATTGCTTTTCATCTTTTAACTCCGTGCAAATCCTGGAGCAGCCTCACCGGATCCTGGGACCTCATGAGGCTCTCCCCGATCAGGAAGTTCCAGATCCCGGCATCGAGAAGCCGCTCGATATCCGAGCGCGCATTGAGCCCGCTTTCGGCCACCAGCACCTGAGCGGGGGAGGCATTCCGGCTAATGCAGATGGAAACGGCAATATCCGTGGTAAAGGTCGAAAGGTCGCGGTTGTTTATGCCGATTAAGCGGGCGCCCGCCTTTGCCGCGATCTCGAATTCATGCTCGTCATGGGTTTCTACGAGCGCGTCCAACCCAAGCGTGGAAGACAGGGACAAAAGATCTTTTAGAAGCTCCGGACCAAGCGCTCTTACGATCAGAAGAATCGCATCGGCACCCATAACCGCCGATTGGTAGACCTGGTAGGAACTGATGAGAAAGTCCTTCCTTAGAGCGGGCAGGTGGGAGGCAGCCCTTACCTTGGACAAATCGTCGGGATTTGCCCCGAAAAAATCCCGGTCGGTAAGCACCGATATGGCGGCAGCTCCTCCTGCTTCGTACTTTTGCGCAAATTCGCCGGGATCTACGTTATCTTTTATTCTACCCCTGGAAGGAGAGGCCCGCTTTACTTCGGCGATTACGTTCATCCCCGTGGGTCCAGGCTTGGCGAGAGCGCCAATAAAGGGCCTTCGTCCATTGCAGTTTTGCGCCTCGCGCCGCAGGGAGGCTTCCGGCATGGATTTGTCGGCAGCTCGGATTTCCTCTTTCTTGCGCTCGATGATCCTTGAAAGAAAATCGGACATTGGGATTATCCTAGTTATTGGTAAAACGTATGAGGGCTTCGAGTTTGGCCTTCGCTTTTCCTGCATCGATGGAGGCGCGGGCCATTTCGATGCCGGCCGAAAAATCACGGGCAACCCCCGCGGCCACCAAAGCGGCTCCGGCGTTTACAACAACCACATCGCGTTTTGGGCCCTTTTCGCCCGTCAGGATCTTTAACGTGATTTGCGCGTTTTCTACAGGGGTTCCTCCCGCCATGTCGGACTGGTTGGCGGTCCGACCCAGCAGTTGTTCGGGGGTAATATCATAGGTACGGATAAGCCCGCCGTTTAACTCCGAGACCCTGGTGGGACCGCAGACACTTATCTCATCGAGGCCCTCGTGGCCATGGACGACAAAGGCGCGTTTGGAGCCCAACCGCTCCAGGGCGCGGGCAAACATCTCGGTTAGCTCCGGTGCGTAGACTCCGATCAACTGGCAATTGGCGCCCGCCGGATTGGTAAGAGGCCCCAGCATGTTAAAAATCGAGCGCACGCCAAGCTCTTTTCTTGCCCGTGCGGCATGGCGCATGGCCCCGTGAAAAAGAGGAGCGAAAAGAAAGCCGATGCCGATCTGCCTTACGGCCTCCTCAACGACTTCCGGACCGGCCTCAAGGTTAACTCCCAGAGCTTCCAACAGATCGGCGCTGCCGCACTTGCTGGTGATCGAACGATTGCCGTGCTTAGCAACGGTTACCCCGCAACCTGCCACGACGAAGGCCGAAGTGGTCGATATATTGAAAGTACCCGAACCATCACCGCCGGTTCCCACGGTGTCGACCACTGTATCCGCGTTTGTTTGAATCCTTGCGGCTTTGCGGCGCATCGCGCGAGCCGCGCCAACGAGTTCGACATAGGTTTCTCCCTTGGTTGCAAGGGAGGCGAGCACGCCCCCGATTTGCGCATCGGTTGCCTTCCCCGACATTATCTCGCCAACAAGCCCGGCCATTTCCTCTTCGTCCAGGTCTTTTTTAGCGATCAGGTTCTTAAGGCTTTCCTGTATCATGATTATTCCTCCCCCGACCTGTTTTGCCCACCGGCAAGAGATAAAAAGTTTTTTAGAAGCCGTTTGCCAACTGGAGTCATGATCGATTCCGGATGGAACTGCACCCCTTCGGTAAGATGCTCTTTATGCCGGATTCCCATGATTTCGCCGTCCTCGGATGTAGCCGTTACTTCAAGACATTCGGGAATACTCTTTGGGGCTACGGCCAGGGAATGGTAGCGCATCGCCTGGAAAGGGTTGGAGATCCCGGCGTAAATCGATTTTCCATCCGAACTGATCATAGAGACTTTGCCGTGCATCAGTTTTTGGGCGTGAACCACTTCGGCTCCGAAAGCCGCGGCAATGGCCTGGTGGCCAAGACATATTCCCAAAACAGGGATTTTTCCCGAAAATCTTCGGATGGCTTCCATCGAGATCCCCGCGCCCTCGGGCCTGCACGGACCCGGCGAAATCACAAGGGCCGAAGGCCCAAGGCGGCTGATATCATCGACTGAGACTTCGTTGTTTCTGGCCACCCTCACTTGCGCTCCAAGCATTTCGAAATATTGGAAAAGATTGTAGGTAAAAGAATCGAAGTTATCGATCATGAAAATCATTATAGCATCTCCCTGGCGGTAGGACCGCCTGCCAAGCGTGCCTCGCCCAGCCCCAACGGGTCTAATCGGGCTTAAAGATTCGGCGTCTTTCCTTCGAGCATCTGAAGGGCCCGGTGAATGGATTTGGCCTTGTTGATCGTCTCCTGCCGTTCACACTCGGGGTCCGAGTCCGCAACTATTCCCGCTCCGGCCCTGACCGTGAGTTTGCCCTCCCGAATGCAGGCGGTGCGAATGGTGATCGCAAGATCCATGTTGCCGGTAAAGGAAAAGTAACCGATCGCTCCGCCATAGGGGCCCCTGGGTTCCTCTTCGAGTTCGGCGATAATTTCCATGGCCCGCACTTTGGGGGCGCCGGTAAGTGTGCCGGCAGGAAAAGCAGCCCTGAAGAGGTCAAAGGCGTCCAGCCCCTCGCGCAGGTCACAGTTGATGTTTGAGACCATGTGCATGACGTGGGAGTATCTTTCCACCACCATGAGGTCGGTCACCTGGACAGAGCCGGTTTCGGCGACTCGCCCCAGGTCGTTTCTGCCAAGATCGACGAGCATCAGGTGCTCGGCCCGCTCCTTTTCATCCTTTAGCATTTCGTCGGCAAGCTCCCTGTCCTGCCTTTCGGTTTGCCCCCGGGGACGGGTGCCGGCGATGGGGCGAAGAGTGGCCACTCCGTTTTCCAGCCTCACCATGGTCTCCGGAGATGAGCCCACGAGGATAGTGTCGTCAAAATGGAGAAAATAGAGATATGGGGAAGGATTAATGAAACGCTGGGCTCGGTAGAGAGATTGGGGGTCGGGAGGCGTCGCACAGCTAAACTGCTGCGAATAAACCGTCTGGATGACGTCTCCTTCCAGGATATAGTCCTTTATTCTGGCGACATCGGCTAAAAATTTTTCCGGCTCTGTTTCGTTTGTCAATGTAAAATCGTTTTTTCCGCTTTGCCGTAAAGGTTCGGAGGGGCTTTCGAGCTTTCTTTGCATTTGCGAAAGAGTCTCGATCGCCAGATCGTAGGCCTTATCGACCGCGCCGTTTTCAATATGGGCGTAAGCCACGAGGCTGAGCGTATGGCGCACGTTATCGAAAATAAAGAGCTCTCCGGGTAAAATGAAATGTGCAAACGGAAAATCCGCAGGCAGCTGATTTTTAATTCCTTCTAAAAAGGAGACGAATTCATAGGAGAAAAATCCGACCATCCCCCCCCAGAACCTCGGAAGTCTTTTGAACTTTACGGGCTTATAGGCTGCCATAAGGGAGCGCAGGATTTGGAGAGGATCTCCCTTGTGGGCGATTCGCTCTTTTCCCGTTTTTGTCTCGATTTCGACTTCGTCTCGAAAAACCCTGACGCTCGTTGTGGCGCAATTGCCAAGAAAACTGTAGCGCCCCCACCTCTCACCGCCTTCCATGCTTTCGAGCAGAAAAAGTGGACCATGGCCGTCGTATATTTTTGCAAGAGCCGACACAGGAGTCTGCATATCGGCAAGCACTTCCATACACACGGGAATAAGATTTCCCTTTTGCGCCATAGATTGAAACTCGGCTCTTTCCGGGTAAACCCCCAACTGCATAGTCTGTCTCCTTTTCGGCCAGGCCTTAAGCCACGGCATCATGGTATCTTCAAACTTCAACAGCCGCCCGATGTTTTATAGACGGATGCAATAGCAGCCACCTGCCGGCACATATCGCGGAACTGATCGGGATAGAGCGACTGGGCACCGTCGCTAAGCGCTTTCGCCGGTTCGTTGTGAACTTCCACGATCAAACCGTCGCAACCAACGGCAACGGAGGCCCTGGCAAGCGGGACGACCTGGTCTCTAAAGCCTGCGGCATGGCTTGGGTCTACGATTACAGGCAAATGGCTTTCCTGCTTTACAACGGGGACGGCGGAGAGGTCGAGGGTGTTGCGGCTATGGTTTGCAAAGGTGCGAACCCCGCGCTCGCAAAGAATCACCTCTTCGTTTCCGCCCTCCATGATGTATTCGGCTGCCATGAGCCATTCTTCTATTGTGGCAGCCATGCCGCGCTTTAAAAGAACCGGTTTTTTCGATTTTCCGGCGCGCCGCAGGAGGCTGAAATTTTGCATATTCCTCGCACCAATCTGGACAATGTCGACGTAGTGCTCCACCAGGTCAAAAACCTCATGGTCGATCGCCTCGGTTATTACAGGCATTCCGGTTTCACTGCGCACCCTGGCCAGAATTTTTAGCCCCTGTTCGCCCAGACCCTGGAAAGAATATGGAGAGGTCCTGGGTTTGTAGGCTCCGCCCCGGAAAATCTGCGCCCCCCGCTCTTTTACTATCCTGGCGATCTCAAGGGCCCCTGCTTCACTTTCGACAGCGCAGGGCCCAGCCATGATCGCCAGATTGCCGTTTCCAACAGACGCCCCCCCGACTTCGATAACCGTGTCGCGTGGACGGGATTCCCGGCTAACAAGCTTATAGGGCCGCGTTACGGCAATTACCTCCTTTACCGCCGGCATCTGCATGAACAAAGACGCATCCACGGGGCCGCGGTTGTGAAGAATGCAGATTGCAACCCGCTCTCCCCCAGGAATCGGCCTCGCGGTCAACCCCTTCGCCTCGATTGCACGCACCGTGGCTTCGATCTCCAGGGCAACGGCGTTTTTTTTCATCACGACAAGCAACTTTGCGCTCCTTTTCAATAAAAAAAGGGACCGAGGATTAAATCCACGGTCCCTTTTAAAAAGCAAAAGGACCGTGGGCCTTGGCGCGGCCCACGGTCCAACCAGTTATCTACCTTGCGAACTGATGGCTATACCGTCAGGCTTGCGCCTCCACAGCTGCACCACCAGCACCAAAAACAGGGTCTATTAACAGCATTTCTCATTACAAACAATCTCCAATAGCAATTAGTGCTTCTTTAACAGGGTTGGTCGCAAAATTCAAGTAGTTTTTTCAAACACTAATTTTTTTTAATTGCCAACGGTAAAAAAGCGGTGTTGCGCGTACGCGGGCGGGCAAAAAACCAGCCCGCCTCGTATTTGAAGACAAAAGAGACCGGACGTATTACCCTGTCACTTATCCAGCTGCGCCTGCGCCATATCCCTTAGCTTGTATTTTTGAATCTTGCCGCTTGCGGTCGTTGGGTACCCATCCACAAAATAGATATGCTGCGGGATCTTGTGGTAAGAAATCTGGTCGCGGCAAAAAGCGATCACATCCGATTCACTCAACTGCTCACCGGATTTTACCATAATGAAGGCCGCTACTTCTTCTCCGTATTTTTCACTGGCCACCCCAACGACCTGGACGTCTTTAATCTTGGGATTGGTGTAGAGGAATTCTTCGATTTCACGCGGATAGATGTTTTCTCCCCCGCGGATGATCATGTCTTTAATCCTGCCCGTTATCTTGCAATAGCCGTTTTCATCCATTGTCGCAAGATCTCCGGTGTGCAGCCAGTTGTCTTTATCTATGGCTTTGGCCGTGGCTTCGGGCATCTTGTAGTAGCCCTTCATGACATGATAGCCCCTGGTGCACAATTCCCCCTGAACATTGCGCGGGACCTCCTCTCCGCTCACCGGGTCCACAATTTTTACCTCGACATGGGGCAGAGCCTTGCCAACAGTTGATGTCTTGAGTGCGAGCGAATCGTCTCTAAGCGTTTGGGTAATACCCGGAGAGGATTCGGTCTGGCCGTAGACAATCGTCATTTCCTTTGCCCCCATATCACCGATCACCCGCTTCATAAGCTCGATGGGGCATGTAGAACCCGCCATGACACCAGTGCGAAGACTGGAGACGTCGTAACTCTTCTTATCCATCTCTTCGAATTCGGCTATGAACATGGTCGGAACGCCAAGAAGGGAGGTACACCGCAACTTCTCGACCGTCCTCATAGCCCCTTCGGCTGTGAAAGAAACAAGAGGAGCCATTGTAGCCGCCGAGACCATACAGGTCAGAGTCCCGATAACGCAGCCAAAACAGTGGAAAAACGGCACAGGAATGCACGCGGTGTCCTTGGAGCTAAGATCCATACGTTCGGCCATGCTAAGAGCGTTTCCGATAATATTTGTATGGGTAAGCATAACGCCTTTTGGGAAACCGGTGGTCCCGGAAGTGTATTGCATATTGATGACATCATCGGGATGGAGCGAGTTAAGTCTACCTTGCAACTCTTGATCGGATATCGTTTTACCCATCTCAAGGACATCATCCCAGTTGTACATCCCCGGGATTTTTTCCTTGCCAAGATAGATGACGTTTTTAAGGAAAGGAAGCTTTTCGCAATCAATTTTCCCGGGTTGGCTCTCGGCTATGACCGGACAAACGTTATTTAACACCTTGAGGTATTCGTCAGGCTGACGCACCCCGCCAACCAGAATAAGGGTGGTGGTATCGGATTGTTTGAGGAGGTATTCGAGTTCGTTGCTGCGATAATTTGTGTTTACCGTAACCAGAACAGCCCCCATGAGGCCGCTTCCATAATGAGTGTAGATCCATTCGGGAACGTTGTTGGCCCAAATGGCAACCTTATCGCCGCGTTCAACACCCAGGGCCATCAAGCCTTTGGCCACAGAGTCAAATATCTCCTTTAGCTCCCCAAAGGTCTTTGTGATACCAAGATCGTGGTATTGCATGCCGATTTTATCGCCGAAGTCTTTAGCTAGAATATCGACAAGACTACCGATCGTTGCCTTACCTGCTGTGATGTTTGGCTTGTTCATCCGTTTCCCTCGATATTTTCAGGTTATAAGCACAGGATCTCCCAAGGAGTCCCAACGCAAAGACATTGCAAGCCCGCCATCCCTAAAGAATATGCGGGGCAAGGCTGCCTTTTAAAAAGACGGCGGGCACATTCAATACGATACAATCTTTTCGACATACATTTTCCCATAAAATCAGTCGACTCGATATTGAATTTTTCCCGCAATCGGTTGAAAAAACATTTTTACCTAACCCTGAAAATATTCGAATAAGGAGCTGAAAAGCGTTTGCGCATGGCGAGTTTAACCGCCGGTACAATCTTAACATCAACAGAGAGCTTCCTTTAGGGTCGGGCAATGGGATCAAAGCCAGGCCAACCGGGGCCGCCACCGGAGACAATGTCACAAAAGCCGACGGGCACCGCATTTAGCTCACAATGTCCCATAGGATTTTCCCGGGTTCAGTCTGCGTCAACAAAAGGTTTAAAAGTTTCCTCCAACCTAACAGGTTTAAAGCATGAGTTACAAATCTAGACTGTTCCAACCCACAGGACAAAACCCGTGGAGGAACCCGTATTGGTAATCATCTCTTTTTCACGGTTTGAAAAAAGGTGAACGCAATCACCTTCCATCAGCATATAAGTACGCTCACCTAAAATCAATTCAATCGCACCCCGTAAAACACAGAGAACTTCCTGACCGTTTCTGATGTTTTTGCGCGCCGGAATAGACTTTCCCGGCTCTACGACAAGTATTGCCGAGTCAATAATGGTGCGGTACTCAGGACCCAAAAAACGGCGGGTTACAAAACCGGTATGGGAAAAATCAACCTCGTCCCATTCGGTTTTCCTGATAACCACGATTTCTTGACATCTATTGACCCTGGAGATGAGTTCACCGGCATCAACGCCAATAGCGTTGCAGATCCGGATGAGGGTTTCAACCGAAGGAGAGTTTACATCGTTTTCGACCTGACTGAGAAACCCTTCGGAAATGGAGGCCTTTTCGGCAACGACTTTGAGGGTGAGCTTTCTGTCTTTTCTGCATTTTCTAATGAGTGTGCCGATGTTCATACCGACTCGCGCCCAGTTAGGAACAAAACACAACGGCATGGGTAAAGAATTTACCAATGCTAATTTTTTTGCTGTTTATTAAGTTGAGCTTATACAAAGTATTTTACGACTCTGTCAATAGGAAATTGGTAAAATCGGACCGGTATCACTGGGCAGCTGGATAGCCCTGCAAGGCTGTTGACTTAGCCCAATTTGGCTCACGCGAAGACGCGAAGACGCGAGAACAAACAGATAAGCCTTCTGACTCGATGTCCACAAGGACAGTGTTTGGGCCTGTATCATTAACAGCGCCGGGAACGGGGAGGTCCTGAGAGAAATAAAGCAGTTTTCCGCCTTGCCGAAAATTTATCTTCCAGCAACTTTTTACAATCTTTTTTTAATCACCATCTATTTGAAATTAATTAAAGTATATTGATTTTAGGTAGAAGTTCCACCTTCTATTTGCCCCCCTGGATAGCCCTTTACTGAAGGCAATTAAGGCTTAAGGTGTTTAAGGCTTGAGTGAGAAATATATGGATAACAGTGATGTAATGTCAGAGCAACTATACTAAAAATGATGTTTACTACAGTATGCCACCTCTATTGAGGTTGGTCTCATTTTACCATCAGGTTACAAAGAAATGCACAAATAACCGAACATTCCAAGCAGGGTG
>JBMFHI010000090.1:0-15009 GCA_049976905.1 Syntrophobacteraceae bacterium
GTATCGTGTTTCTTTCATCTCTTTTTTTGCGCCTTCGCGTCTTCGCGTGAGCCTAAATCAACAACATTGAAGCTGGAGGGGCCAAGGAGATTGACGTTATTTTCGAACCCATATATTATCTGTTCGGAACAGATGCCGAGGATCTAACCTTTTTCTTTTTCCCTATACAGTTTGTTTTCAGTCTGTTTTAAACAGTTGCACCACATTCGCCGGTCGTTCTCCGGCGGCTCTATTGTTCAGCTCTTCCCAAAACGGTGTACTCTTTTTCAGGAGGCCAATTTATGGGAATGCCGCACTCCGATCCCTTAGATATTCTACTTGTTGAAGATGACGATGATGACTACACACTTGTTTGCGAGGTGCTCTCCGGCCTTTTGACTTCAGGAAGCACGCTGCGTTGGGTCCAGGATTATGATGAGGCCCTGAGCACTTTGCTTACCGGACAATTCGATGTTTGCCTGCTCGACTACCAACTGGGGGCAAAAAGCGGCTTGCAAATCCTTAAGGAAGCGATGCGCCTTGGTTGTGGAACCCCGATACTATTTTTGACCAATATGGGCGATTACGAAACCGACTATACTGTCATGAAGGGCGGAGCGGCGGGCTACCTTGACAAGGGTGCGCTTAGCCCACCTCTTCTGGAAAGAACCATTCGCTACTGCGTGCAAAAGGCGCAGATCCAAAAAGTCCTGGCGATGGAACGCCGGCATTACAGGCGGATACTGGACCGCTTGCCCTACGGCATCTATATTGTCGACTCCCGTTTCCATATTGACTACTTAAATCCTGCCATCAGGGGCGAACTGGGAGAACCGGGCGATCGAAAATGCTACGACTATTTTCACGGCTTGCCGGCCCCCTGTTCCTGGTGCCGGCTCAAGGAGGTATTGCAGGGTCAAACCGTCTTTGGAAGCAGCAAGTCCCTTATAAATCAACGGGATTATGAATATTGCAACCTGCCTCTATACAATGAAGACGGCAGTGTTTCCAAGATTGCGATTTTAAACGATATAACCGAGCGCAAGAAGGCAGAACAGGCTTTGCGGGAAAGTGAGGAACGCTACAAGAATATCTCCCGTTCGGTTTCAGACTTTGTCTTCTCATGCACCAAGCGTACGGGAGGCGACTACGAGCTTGACTGGCTGGCGGGTGGTGTCGAGAATATAACCGGTTATTCCGTCCAGGAGGTTCTGGATAGGGGATGTTGGAAATTTTTTGTTCACCCTGAAGACTTGCCAATTTTTTGCAAAAGCGTGACAGGACTGGAACCTGGCAGTTCAGATCAGTGTGAGCTGCGCATAGTCCATAAGGATGGTTCTCTTAGGTGGATTAGAGCCGCCTCCAGTGTCGCCCCCCAAAGCGGTTTGCCAGAGTCACACCGCCTTTTTGGCAGTTGCGCGGACATCACCAAGCGCAAGCAGGTCGATAAGATGCTGTGGGAGAGCGAGGAGCGCTACCGGCTGGCGATGGAGGCCACAAGCGATGGGCTCTGGGACTGGGATTTGGTAACCGGCAGCGTCTATTATAGCTCGGCCTATTTTCGGATGCTGGGATACGAACCCGAAGATTTTTTTGAAAAAGCAAAGAGTTGGTTGCTCCTGGTTCACCCGGATGACCGTGAGAGGGCTCTTGCGGCCAACAAGGCTTGCATCAAAAACGAATTGCAATCCTTTAGCGTTGAATTTCGCATGCGTTCGCGTGAGGGCGGCTGGCGTTGGATTTTAGGGCGGGGAAAAGCAGTAAGGCGCAATGCAAAGGGAATTGCGCTGCAGATGATCGGCACCCATGTCGACATCACCGAGAGTAAGAACGCTCAGCAGGAGAGGGAAAGACTCCAACAGCAACTGCGCCAATCCCATAAGATTGAGTCCGTGGGTCGGTTGGCCGGAGGCGTTGCGCACGAATACAACAACATGCTCGCAGTGATAATGGGCTATACCGAGATGGCCCTGGGCAGGGTAGGTCCCGACGACCGGCTGCGTGCCAATCTCCAGGAGGTTCTTAAGGCGGCCAGGCGCTCGGCGGAGGTGACCCGGCAACTGCTGGCCTTTGCGCGAAAGCAGACGGTTGCCCCGGTGGTCCTAAATCTTAACAGTACCGTGGAGAGCATGCTGAAGATGCTTCGCCGCTTAATCGGCGAAGATATCGATCTTGTCTGGCTGCCCGGAACGCAACTGCCGCCGGTCAAAATGGACCCTTCCCAGATCGACCAGATCCTTGCCAATCTTTGCATGAATGCCCGGGATGCTCTGGCCAAAGGGGGGAAAATAATCATCGAAACCGATAGAATAACCTTCGACGAGGCCTACTGCGCGTGCCACACGGGTTTTGTTCCCGGTGACTTCGTTTTGCTCGCCGTAAGCGATAATGGATGCGGCATGGATAGGAAGACTCTTGAAAATGTCTTTGAACCCTTCTTTACCACAAAGGAGGTGGAGAAGGGAACGGGGTTGGGACTTTCCACAGTGTACGGGATTGTCAAGCAAAACGACGGCTTTTTAAACGTTTACAGTGAACCCGGCCGCGGAACGACTTTCAAGATCTACCTGCCCGCTGTTAAGACGGAAGCATCTCAAGACGATAGGGGGCAGGAGAAAAAAAGGGACTTGAGTGGAACCGAGACAATTCTTCTTGTGGAAGATGAAGAGTCACTCCTTGACCTTGGCAATGCCATCCTAAAGCATTATGGCTACAGGGTGTTAACGGCCCACAATCCGGCTGAGGCTTTGACCCTGGCCCGCAGTCACCGCGGGCCCATACACCTGCTGATTACCGATGTGGTAATGCCCGAAATGAACGGCTTGGAGTTGAGATATCAACTCGAGGGGCTTCAATACGAATTCAAGTTCCTTTATATGTCGGGATATACAGCCAACGTTATCGCCCAACACGGCATCCTTGAAGAGGGGGTAAATTTCCTGCAAAAGCCTTTTTCGGTACAGACCCTGGCTGAAAAGGTAAGAGAAGTGCTGGACGCATGAAAATAGTGCGGCTAACAGCCGGGACCGGGATGAATCCCATGCTGCCGGCCCGCCTCCGTAGACCTTTTGAGTTTGGCGGATTTTTTGGAACGGTCAGGTCGATATCGCCTGCTTCCAACAAGGGCAAGCCATCTTTAAACAGCATGCCTATAGTTTTTCTCGGTTTTTTGTGGAGCGGGTCGAGGGTTAAACCGCACCCCTGCCACTTCGGGCCTCACACGATCTCCACGCTTACCGCATGCTCCCGGTAGCCGTTGTTGCCGTATCCCAGCACATTCCACCGGGCGGTTTCGGGCTGCCGGTTTCCGTTTTTGTCCGTAGCCCGAGCCATCAGGGTATAGACTCCAGGATGTCGAACCTCCCAGACATAGCGCCACTGGCGCCACGCATAAAGCTCGTCTGGTCCGCTAAACTCCGCATCCTGCCAGGTCTTAGCGCCGTCGGCAGACACCTCGACATTCCCTATGCCCACCTCGCCTCCGTAGGCGGCCCCGCACACGACGACGCGGCCCGCGGGCACTTTCTCCATGCCAAGGGGTTGGGTTATGATGCTCTTTAGCGGAATCCGTGTCACAACCTCTCCGGTCTCGGGGGGCTGGCCGTTTTGGAAAATCCGGTAGACTTTATCCATGTAAAACCCCTGGTAGGGCTTTTCCAAAAGCGTTATCCGGCAAAGCCACTTGACGCTGTTGGCTCCCGCCCACCCCAGCGCCAGTCCCCGCAGCGGATACCCATGCTTGTGCGGCAGAGGTTCGCCGTTCATCTCATAGGCCAGAAGCGTCGAGGAGAGAGCCTTCTCGATCGGGATGCTTCGGATAAATTTTATCCCGGCAGAACCGGCGGGCTTATCGTAGCCTTCGAAGGCGACATGCCTGGCCGCTTGCTTCACTCCGGCCTCCAGGAGCAGCTCCTTTAACCACACCCCGCCCCAAAGCGCATTGCCTACCCCTCCGATAGTCCAGGGATTGCCCCTGGCCTTCTCGCCAAGCAGGAAGCGACCATTCCCGGAGCATTCCAGGGTGTTGGCCACGCTAACCTTGGGCATGTCCAAAATCTTATCCAGAGTCAATTCGAGTTCCTTTTGGACCAGCCCCGAAATCGTCAGCCTCCAGTCGACCGGATCGATTGGACAATCCATCAAAGCATTCTGATTTCTATCGAAAAACACCTCGTTGGGCGTAGTCCAGGAACGAAGATATATCGCGGGAGTTTCGGCGTTAAGGGGATTTTCGGTCATCACGCGCACTCCCTCAGCCGTCTGCCTGGTCACTCTGTCCATAGTTTTCTCCTTTGCGCAGGGAATGGATTCATCGCAGCATAGTGCATGCACTATAATCATCTGCCGGCAGCAAGGCTCCAAGGAAACCATGGTTGGAACGCTCAGGTCGCAGAGCGAAAGACTTGGAATGTGCCGTGGAGCTTTTAAAAGTCCGCGCCCCCTGCTTTATCAAAACATGTTCAAGACAAAGCAGCTAGCGCGACGTCCCTTAAGTTCTATGATATCCCAATGGGCTCGAAGCGAAGGGTGGGCAACGATTTTCGTGCCCGCCAACGAAGCAAAAAATATCGGCGAATTTACGGGACGCCGCGCTAGGTGCGGTCCACACGGATTGGAGGCGAGTTAAAATAGGGGAACGATACAGGCTGTTTTTCCGCTTCTTTAACGGCCCAAAAGAAGTATTCTTCTTATGGATCAACGATGAATCAACCCTGAGGAAGAAAGGCGGTCGCGACGACGTGTATAAGGTATTCGCCGCCCAATTGGATCATGGGGACTTCCCTGCTGATAGGGACACCCTGCTAAAACAGTCGGAAGCAAAGCAAATTCCGCCCCCGCTTTCTCCTCCGCCAAAGAGTTAGATGACCTTCCCCCTCATAGCATGAGCCCGGCCTGTTCGGACCTTTTCATTGCTCCCATGCACACCAAACAATAAAGGACTTAACGGTTGTTCCGCTAAGTCCTTTATTTCCTCTATGGAGCTGGTCGGCTTCGAACCGACTACCTCTTGAATGCCATTCAAGCGCTCTCCCAACTGAGCTACAGCCCCGAAACGTTGCGCGACCAAACGAATTAGTTCAGATTTCGCGCGGTGAATGACTGTTTACCCAATTTAGGTTCGACTGTCAAGACCCATTCGAATTTAGAGCTCCGGATACCTTGTTTCTCGTATCGCCCGAGGTCCCACCGTATAACGGGACTTTCTTCCGGTCATAAGCTCCTTTGAGTTGCCGCCGACTTTATGAAATTTTTACCCACGCATTTATTAGGGCTGGGAATCGTGTAGATGAAGCCCGCTCCCCGAATCGTTTTGATTCGTTCAATGCCATGGTGCTCGTTGCCAAGTTTTTTCCTAAGTCGGCTTACAACCATATCGATGCTTCTATCATAGCCACGCAAATCACGACCAAGACCGCTTCGCGCCAATTTTTCACGGGAGACGATATTACCGGCAGCTCTTAGCAGTATAGCGAGAAAATTAAACTCCGCGCAAGTTAGCCGCACTTGTTTACCGTAAAGGCGCACGATACGGCCCTCGCAATCCATTTCGATATCCGCCAGGCTGATAAGAGGCTTCCCCAGCAATGCATCGGAACCTGGCCTCTGAGAGCGCCGCAGGACGGCACGGCTTTTGGCAAGCAGTTCCCGCAGGTCAACAGGTTTTAGCAGATAATCGTGTGCCCCTTCTTCCAGGGCCAAAATGCAATCACTTTTTCGGCCACAGTCCGCCAGAACAATTGCCGGGATGTTTTGTCTGTTTAGTATGCGCAGCGCCTCGAACCCGTCCCTGCTACAAAATTCCAGACCCAGCAGGACAAGGTCAAATTTATCCTCTAAAGAGGTTAAGATGCTGTCCGGCAGGGACCGCTTGCCAAGGACGAAAGTTAACTCGAATCCCTCGTGACGAAGGCAGGCGGCCATCGTTTGCAACGCCGCGGGAACATCATCTATTACCAAAAGACGATACAGTATGGATTTGCTCATGAAGGCAGCCTTCAATTTATCCTCCTGGCATTGCCGGTACGTTTATCGTTAAAGAGTTGTAGTCTTTGGACTCTAAATCCCGAGTGTGGATAAAATATGGAGACAATGTGGAATTATTGTGGAGATAGTTCCAGGTGATTGACTTCCGGCCTCTAATGAGCCAGAAATGAAGATACGCAGTACACGGGCTTTGATTGTTTTCAACTTGAGGCTACCGGTCACAAGGCAGCGATTTTCATGCATATCGAGTTCAGGCACAAGATATTTTTGGCTTTTCTTCTAAACAGCGCAGCCATTATCGTTTGCATCCTTTTGATCGGCAATTATTATGGCCAACGCCATTTCAAGGGATATTTGGCAGGAGTTGAGGCCCAGAGGATCTCGAAGCTATGTGAGACGCTCGCAGCCCAATATAAAAGACAAGGCAGCTGGAAGGCTGTTCTTGAGGACCGGGAGAGCGCGATACACTTTGGAGCTTTCAGCCCCTGCATGGCCTTGGGTCTTTTTGCCGGCCCTCCCCTATCTGCGCACGGAGGCCCCCGGGAGCCGTTCGAAAACCGGGCGCCAGGACCTGCCCCACCACCCTTTAATGGAAACTTTCAAGCGGGACCTCCTCCCGGTCCTCCCCTGGGAGGGCAGCCGGATCCACTTCCTCTTTTTGCGGGAGGCGCGCCCTTGCCGCCTCTAGCCATATTCGACGCCAACAAGAGATCGGTTGCGCCTCGAGGGGATTTTTCCTCTGCCGACAATTATCGGCTTACGCCCGTAAAAGTGAACGGACAGGTGGTTGGCTGGGTGGGCCTTAGAAAATTTGGCCCATTTGAACCTCCCACCCACCACCTGGATGTCGAATTTATGAAAAGACAGGCTCAGACATTTTATGGAACGGGACTGTGCGTGTTGATCCTGGGGAGCTTTCTTACCTTCGTATTATCCCGACGGCTTCTGGCCCCCGTTCGAGAGCTTGAAAGGGGCATAAAGGCAATTGGTTCGAGGCGGTTCGACACACGAATCGGCGTCGTATCCAACGATGAGCTTGGGCGGCTGGCGCAGGGCTTTAATGCCATGGCACAGGCCCTGGAAAAGCATCAACAAACCCAGCAGCAATGGATTGCGGACATATCTCACGAACTGCGTACCCCCCTGGCTATACTTCGAGGGGAGATAGAAGCCATGCAGGACGCGCTAAGAGCTGTAACGGAGCGGAGCCTCGATTCGCTTCACCAGGAAGTGCTTCACCTCAGCCGGATAGTGAGCGACCTGCACGAACTTTCCTTGATAGAGTCGGCAACTTTTGACTGCAACCTTTCCGTGCTGGAACCTGTTAGCGTTTTGTGCGACACCGCCGAACTTTTCCGCGCGCGCCTTGAGCTTCGCGGCCTTGGGCTCGATTTGCAGAAATCAGGCGATGAAGAGGTTTTGGTTCTTGCCGATCCGGATCGGCTAAAGCAGCTGTTCTCCAATATTTTCGAAAATACCCTGCGCTATGCCGAGGTTCCCGGCAGTTTGAAGGTCTCCCACACTACCCAGGGGGACCGATTCCTGGTAACTTTTGAAGATTCCGGTCCGGGTGTTCCCGAACAATCCCTCCCGTTTCTCTTCGACAGGCTCTACAGGGTTGATAGGGCAAGAACCAGAAAAAATGGAGGCAGCGGTCTTGGCCTGTCGATATGCAAAAGCATTATGGAAAGTTTTTCGGGAAGCATTAATGCCTCAAATTCAAGCGATGGCGGCCTTAAGATCGTCCTAAGTTTTGGGCTCCATTGCGGGATCGATCCTGATCGACGATCGCACACCGGGGGAAGAGCTTGAGTCTGCGCGTTCTTGTGGTAGAAGATGAAAGCAAGCTGGCCGAAGTGCTCAAAGACTACCTGGAAAGTGGTGGTTTCGAGGTCTCATGCCTTGTTAGCGGTACCGAGGCGCTCGCCCGGTTTAAACATATCGCCCCCGACATGGTACTGCTGGACCTCATGATCCCCGGAATCAACGGGCTGGATGTTTGCAGGGAAATAAGACGTTTTTCGAGTGTGCCGATAATAATGATCACCGCCAGAGTCGAAGAAATCGACAGGCTGCTGGGCCTGGAGCTTGGCGCGGACGACTACATCTGCAAGCCCTTCAGTCCTAGAGAGGTCGTGGCGCGCATAAAGACGGTGTTGCGAAGGGCCCATGGACCGGTTCCAAAAACTGCGCTCCGTTCGGCCGATCTTGAGATTTTCGAACAGAGTCGACGCGCGCTTGCCGCTGGGACAGAACTAAAGCTCACTCCCTGCGAGTATAATCTGCTCAAGGTGCTTTTAGGCAATCCCGACCGAATCTTTTCGCGAAACGAGCTGATAAACGCCGTTCAGGGATATGACTTCGACGGCTATGACAGAACAATCGACTCGCACGTAAAAAACCTTAGAAAGAAGATAGCGAAGTTGCTGCCTCAAAAGGAAATCATTGAAACGATCTACGGAGTCGGCTACAGACTCAACTCGCGGCCTACTTGAGGTGCGGCGCGCCCAAGGGGGCCTTTTTTCGCAAAAGCACGATCAGGAAAGACAAACCGAGAATAAAAAGCACCTCCAGCGAGAGCACCGCAATCCGCGGGTTGTCGGTCAAATCGGAAATGGCGCCGTAGAGCAAAGGTCCAAATATCCCGGCCGCTCTGGTGCTAAAGGTCATAAAGCCGAAAAACTCCGCTCTTTTCCCCTCGGGAGCCTCTATGGCCACGTAGGCCCGCGCCGTGGCCTGGGTACCGCCAAGGACCGAGCCGGCTACGACCGACAAGGCGTAAAATGAATAGATGCCCTTAAAAAGAATTATCCCCAGCAGGGCCGCTATCCAGATCACAACGTTTATCAGCATCGTCTTTAGTGTTCCGATCCGGTTGGCGACTATTCCGCTAACGACCGCCCCCGCGGCCGCGCAAATCTGTATGAGCATCAGCAAAATAACATTCTGCGTAACCGTAAAATGGAGTGTATAGACGGTATAGGAGGAAAAAAAGACGATAACCGTCGTAATGGCATCGGCTATGAAAAAATAACCGATAAGAAAAATAAAGATATCCCTTAGCGACCGGATTTGCCTGAAAGTGTCGCCAAGCCTGGCAAAACCCTCGCTAACGGTTCTAAATCCCTTTATTGACTCTTTGGGCGAGTCCTTTACGAAGATAAAGGAAGGCAGAGCAAAAAGCGCATAGGCGGAGGCTGCCACAAGGAGGATAATTTTACCTCCCGCAACGCTTGGAACAAGGAAAATCATGCTGACAAGGGCTGCGAAACCGGCGATATATCCAAGTGCCCAGGCCAGGCCCGATAACTTTTCAATGGAACCCGCAGAGGCTATTTCAGGCAGGAAAGCATTGTAGAAGGTCATTGACAGCGCATATCCAACGTAGCCCGAGCCTACGAGCAACATGGCCCATGCAATTTGACCCGGCCCGGTAAAATAGAGGCCGAAAAGGCTAAGTATGCACAGGCAGGCAAAAGCGGCCATAAAGACTTTTTTTCGCCCCTTCGCATCCGCGATCGCTCCCAGAATGGGTGCAAGAACCACCGAGACGGCCATGGCCAGGGAGTCGGTTATCCCCCATAAAAAATCCGAATAACCTTTTTGGCCCACTATGACCTGCTTAAAATACAAGATGAAATAGGCGGTAAGAACGATCATGGAAAACCATGCGGAGCCAAAATCGTAGAGAAGCCAGGAGATTGTCCTTGCCGTTTTATACGAAGTCTTGCCGGGCCTGGAATTGGTTCTCAGGGCGCCGCCAGAATTTACCCATTTTTCCATTCCCCCCGCCCTTCCCCCGACCTTCTCCCGGAGATATCGCCCCATCCCGCAAGATTCAAACGCGCCTTGTACCTGTTCGAAAAGGAGGCAAAAAAAGGCATCCCGCCAGCCTCGCAAAGTTCTTTAGTCCTTCATGCCAAACTTCGAAAAATATATCCAGCGATTTCCAAATACAACTAATTTTGCCTGTCTAGCATCATTTGCCCTCAGGCGGCTTTGGCGGCTTGTTGCGAGGCTTTAAATGTTTATGGAAGGCTAAAAAAAGGCGTTGACACAAGCAAAAGTTTGCTATACCTAATTAAGTGTCTACAATCTAAATAGAGGTAGCTCATAATGACAAAATATAATCGTCTTTGCGGATGCCCAAAGTCATCCGACTCAAATTGCGAGGTGATGCCGCTTTGCAAGGCGAAGGCGGGCAAGAGATTTACGGTCTCGTGCGTGCATGGGGAAAGGGGGCTTTGCGCCCGCATGGCGGCACTGGGAATTTACCCCGGAGCCGAAATGCAGCTGCTTTGCAGCGGATGTGTTCGAGTAAACGGGGGCACGCTAAGTCTTGGAGAAGATATTTCAGAAAAGATCCTGGTTACTCCTTCCACCTAGGGATAAAATCATGCGGCGTTGGGTACGCCGTTATTTTTTCGAGCAAATGTTAGGAGCACCTAATTATAGATTCGAGGAGTTTTATGCCGATAGTAGCTTTGCGCAAGATGACAAAAGGACAAAAGGGAACCATCCACCGCGTCACCGCATCGGGCGAACTGGGCAGGCGCATAAGGGACATGGGTCTTGTGCCCGGAACCCCTTTCAGTATCCAGGGCCGGGCACCGTTACGCGATCCTGTGGCCATAAGGATAAGAAGTTTTACCTTGACTCTTCGCAATAACGAGTCCGATTATATAGAGGCCGAAGTGGAGGAGAGTCAATTATGAAAATCGACATAAAACTTGGGGAAGCCCCTGCACGGCTATCCGAGATCTTGATCGGCGAAGACCTGATGAAAGATCTTGGGGACCTTTTGCGGACGGTGCTTGGCAACCGGTCGGCTTTCTGGATTTGGGATGAGGCCGTTTGGGGGCTTTGGGGAAACAGGGCCGAGCAACTGGGCTGGCCGATGGGTTCAAACGGCCGAATCATTTTGTTTACGGCCTCGGAGCCTGAAAAGCGCCTTGCCTCGGTGGAGCTTCTAGCCAGGCGCATGGTAAGCGCGGGCGCTGATCGAAACAGTGCGATCATAGCGGTTGGCGGGGGTGTAACCGGAGACGTTGCCGCTTTTTTAGCTTCGATCTACATGAGGGGTATTCCCTGCTTTCAGGTCCCGACAACGCTTCTAGCCCAGGTCGACAGCAGTGTTGGAGGCAAGACGGGAGTAGATTTGCCCGAGGGCAAAAACCTTCTGGGAACTTTTCATCAGCCTCAGCAGGTCTATATCGACCCCGGCTTTCTAACGACTTTGCCCGATGAAGAACTGCGGCAAGGAATGGCGGAAGTTATCAAGTCGGCCATGATTGGCGACGAGGTCCTGTGGAAATTTGTTGAATCCAACTTTGCGGCCATCAAAAGACGAGAGCTTAACACCTTAACGAGGATAATTTCGGCCAGCTGCCTTCTCAAAGCAAAGATCGTGGAAGCCGATGAAAAGGAATCTGGACGGCGGCGCGCCTTAAACCTTGGCCACACTGTGGGCCATGCGCTCGAAAAGCTTACCGGCTTCCGGCTAAGGCACGGTGACGGCGTGGCCACGGGCATGGTGGCAGCCGCTGAGCTTTCCAGGCGGCTTGGGAAACTGCACGCAGAGGACCTGCACAGGCTGGAAAGCCTTTGTAAAACCTGGGCAATGCCGGTACGCATCCCGGCTTCCATAAAGGCCCACGATATTGTCGAAGCCGTACGCGCGGATAAAAAACGCATCGGCGATAAGCTTCACTTCATAATACCGGTGCGAATAGGGGAAGTGCTCGAATGTACCGATATAGACCAGGACAAATTCGTTGAGGTGCTAAAAGCTATGGGAGCCGCTTAGGGCTCCCGGGTTCATTTGTATTGGAAACGAAGGGAGAACGGGCAGCGTTCTCCCTTCGTTTTTGGTTTTTCTCAATGCTGACGGGAGAATTCCCCGTCTCTAAGAGTGGTAAAAATGAGTCTTCCAGCCGTAGTTTGGAGGATGCTTGTAACGGATACCTCCACTTCCTGTCCAAGGTGCTTGCTTGCGTTTTCAACAACCACCATGGTGCCGTCTTCAAGATAGGCTATACCCTGGCCCTGTTCCTTTCCTTCCCTGAGGATATGGAGTCTGAGCACCTCGCCAGGCAAAACCACCGGCTTTAAGGCATTGGCCAGCTGATTGATATTTAAAACCTTGATCCCCTGTACCTCGGCAACCTTCGAAAGATTGTAATCGTTGGTAACTATCTTGGCGCCCGACCTCAATGCCAGCGCCACGAGCTTGGCATCGACTTCGCTAAGATTTTCAAAATCCTGCCTGTCGATTTGAACCTCAACGAGCTTTTCAAGCTGAAGGCGCTTGATTACATCCAAGCCTCGCCTTCCACGCACTTTCCTCGTAGAGTCCGCGCTATCGGCAATGTGCTGGAGTTCCTGCAAAACGAACTCGGGAATGACAAGCACGCCGCCAATGAAACCCGTTTCGACAATGTCGGCGATACGCCCATCGATGATCACGCTCGTATCCAGGATCTTGGTTGTGTGCTGCCAACGACTCCCACGGCCAAGACCAAGCAGGGGCACATTGGGGAAACGCAACTCTTCGACTTTAATACTACCTAACACCATCCCGATATAGCCAAAAATGCAAGATAGAATAATATAGATAACAACGCTGATTGTGGTGTTTTGAATAGATGCGAATCCCACGGCTATCAGCTTGGCGATGGAAAGCCCCAGGACCAAACCGATAGTTCCACCCGTCAGAAGCTTTAAGGGAATATGCTTAATCACTTTCTCAACGCTCAACCCCGCAAGACCGACAAGCAGGCCGGCAAAAACCCCGGCCCAGGGTGCCCACGAGTAAACGACTATTCCCTCGCCCTTTAGGCTCACACCAATGACGTATCCTCCAAAGGCGCAGATAGCAACCAGGATCAGCTTCAAAATAAACCAACCCCACTTCACACTTCTCACCCCCTCTCACATACCAGCAGTGTGTATTTAGGTAAAAAAACACCAGTTCAGAGGAGCAATCCCAGAGAACGAGAAGTTGAGGCGAAGGAAAGATTCTACTGAACCGCGCTATCCTAAAATTTCAAAAATAGACTGTTCGATTTCACTTTCAGCAACATCCTGAACTATGGAAAGTTCCTTTAGAAGCAGTGTTCTAGCCGTATCCAGCATTTTTCTCTCGCCAAAGGAGAGTTCCTTATCCCCTTTAAGCACTGTCAGATCGCGAAGCACCTCGGCAAGCTCATAGATCGACCCGGTCTTAATTTTTTCCATGTATTCACGGTATCGCCTGTTCCAGGTCCCCCCGTTAACCGAGACTTCCCTGCGAATAAGAATATCGAAGACCCGCGGAATATCGGTGCGTGTGATCAACCCCCTCAACCCAACCGTTTGAGCATTCGGCACCGGGATCATGATCTTCATATCGTTTTCCAAAATACGCATCACATAAAAATCGAGGCGAGTTCCCCCGACACTTTTCGACTCGATTGACTCGATTTTTCCCACACCGTGTGCCGGGTAAACAGCCAAATCGCCGATTTTAAACATAGAACCTCCACAACGAGACTGCCAAAGAAGCAAGGCTTTTCTATTTTACCATTGCTTCCAGGCTTTGCAAAGGTTTAATAGAAAGCTTGAAGGCAACGAACGGAAAATGGGGCAATCCTACAATGCATCCAATAAATACGGCCAGGACGTTTGGGCTGGTAAACGCAAAGAACGACATAAAGAGATATTATAGCGCCAAAGCCTGTAGAGGGACAGGAAAATCAAGTACAGTCGTGATAAGCCGACCGCGGGGCCAAACTCCGGTTGTGAGGCAAAAATAAGGCGGCGGGGGGCATTCCCGCCGGTTTGCAATTTTGCACCGCTCTATTTGGGCAATGTAGATGGGGTGTATGGAGAATACCCCGTGCCCTCCTGCTGCAGCTGGACTTTTATCTTCTGCACCAGATCGGCGTAGGCCTCCTCGAGGGTTCTTTTCATGGTAACGACTTGTCCCTGGCTTACGATCAGCCGCATAAGTTCAGGAATTTTGAGGGCGGTGGAAGATTTTAGATAAACGGGTTCGATGTAGAGCATCACTTTGCCAACCGGCAAGACAATGATTTTGCCCCTGTCCACTCTTGAACCCGCCTGATCCCAGAGGGTGAACTGCTGGGAAATTTTTGGATTTTGATTGATCAGGGCATAAATCTGAGATGGGCCGTAGACAAGCTCCCCCTTGGGGAAATTGTAGATTATGATCTTTCCATAGTAGGGAGTATCGCAGCCTACCAGGACCAAAGACCTGAGGTTGTCGCGGCCGATGGGACTCATGGGCTGAAACAGCAAGAAATCGAATCTGCTGGGTTTTATCAGGTTTAACGTCAGGTAATAGGGAAGGATAACGCTAGGTTTCGAACCGACGAATGTCTTTGGAAATTGCCAGACGTCCTCACGCTGATAGAAGACTTCCGGGTCGGTCATGTGATATTCGGAATATATCTTCATCTGGGTTACGAAAATCCCCTTGGGGTAGCGGACGTGCCTTTTGAGGTCCTGGGGCATAAGAGAAGCGTCCTTGAACAACCCCGGATAAATCCTGTTGTAGGATTCAACGATGGGGTCCTTGGGATCCCAGATATAAAAATCGACGGTTCCGTTATAGGCGTCGATGACGATCTTTACCGAATTGCGAATGTAGTTGATTTGCCCTTCATCGGTGTCCGAATACATTGAGTACGGATATTGGTCGGAAATCGTGTAGGCGTCCTGGATCCAGAAAAGTCCCTTTTTGGTTACCACCACGTAAGGGTCTTTTTCGAAAACAAGATAAGGCGCCAGGATGTGGAGCATTTTGCTCAGCTTGTTGCGGAAGATTATCTTGGAGTTGGGGAGCATTTTTGTCGTAAAAAAGATATTATTGTCCTTAAAGTAGAGCGAAAAAACGAAACGTTTGATAATCGAATCTACCGGCACGCCGCCCTTGCCGCTGTAAGCGGTCATGACATTGCGCGATCCCTTGGGGTAATCGAGTTCCCCGGAACTGTTGGGGGCGATGACATAGTTATCGTTTGAATTGCGTCTGTAGTAGATACC
>JBMFHI010000091.1:0-14837 GCA_049976905.1 Syntrophobacteraceae bacterium
CTGCCTTGCTTTGGAGACTTCGGCGAGCTACTCGTACTGAATACGACGGCATTTCGGGCACTCCATCAGAATCGGCATGGCAAGACGCCATTTCACCCTTCTTCCGCAACCGTTGGACGGTAGAGTGCACGGCGGCATCGGATGCTCCAAGCAACTTCTTCGCCCCTGCCGGCGTGAAGCGATATTTTCCCTTGGCAGGGAGATCTATGAGAATTTTGGAGGCCGACATTTGCGGTTCCCCTCTCATTTAAAATCACCTTGGCAAAGTATCATTTTCCGAGAAACTGGAGGAGTGATTTTTAAACAAAGCACTCCCCCCCTGCGCCACCCGATAACCCCAAATAGCGACACCATAAGCCTTCCTTTATAATCATAAGCGGCATGGCCGCTTTGAACTGGGGGGCCGGGTCTTCTATTTTCGGATGAAGCAGCACTTCCCCGCGACCGTGACGCCGGAATTCTTGCTCGTTGACCTCGTGAACAACCTCAAGGAGCTGGCCGAAGACCAGGACGAGCTGATCGGCCGGGTGCAAGAAAAGGCCGTCGCCATGAACACCGGCGCGCTTTCCAGCGCCGTCCGGCGCTACGGTGGCGCTGCAGCCAGGAAGTTCTTTGCGCGCACGCTCGCAAACGATAGATTAAGACATGCCGTCTAGTAATTTCTTGCATCAGCATAGCGACTTCCCTGCCCTGCTTCGTACCGTGGCGGTGGAAACAGCCATTGATCCGGCCTTGATCGAAAAGGACTAAAGGATATAAGCTCATGGGCTTATGATTATGCCGCTGGTAAAGTTCCCGTGGTCGATAATCGCGCCAGGGGTGTCGCATGTTACCATCCCGGCTACACGCTGGTCGAGAAGCTGCAAACCATCTCGACAAAATATCGAAAGCAACAGGCCCAGGGTTCCGTCCCGATCAATTTAATGCGGCACTATTACGACGTTTATTGCCTGCTCCAGGAACCGGTAGTGCTCTCCTTCATCGGAACGCCGGATTATCACGCCCACAAGAAAAAACGGTTCCGTTCAGGCGATGAGCCGACCATCGCAAGAAATGAAGCCTTCCTTTTGAGCGATCCGGTGACACGCTCCGAATATGAAAAGGCCTATAGGATAACCCGTGCCCTCTATTACAAGGTCCAGCCGGATTTCGCCGACATCTTGAACCGCATTAAAACGCGCATCGATCAGTTGTAAGCTCCCCCTGGCGCTTTTGCAGCCTCTCCATTTCGCTCACCAGGATATCGCAATGATAAAGCAACTTAATCAGGGGGGCGCGGTCGGCCGATTGTTTTCCGCAGGGTTTTTGGAACCAAATTCGACCATCACGTAACACGTCCGTCATGCGGTTGTAACATACCATGCTATAGAATCCCCAAATGCCTTGGGGACATGTTTTGGAAAGACGCGCCGCTTCCCTGGAATTATTGTCCCCTGTCGGCAACCCAAAATCACCCGGGTGCGTTTGAAACCATGTTATAGTAACGGCGCAAAAATGCGTATTCCTGCGAGGTGGAGATGAACCGGTCGAAGATACTGGTCGTGGAAGACGATCCCGATATAGCGCAGCTTTTGGCGCTCACGATAAAAAAAGCCGGCTTCGAGGTAAGCCTATCGGAAAACGGCAACGATGCAGTGGGCCTTATTCGCAGGCACCCGCCCGATTTAGTCATCCTTGATTTGATGCTTCCCGGCATGGACGGCTTTGAGATCTGCAGGGAAATCAAGCGAGAACCGCGCACGGCCGAAGTTCCGGTGCTTATCCTTACGGCACGGGGGGAAGAAATTGACCGCATTATAGGCCTTGAACTCGGGGCCGACGATTATGTCGTAAAACCCTTCAGCCCGAGGGAGCTTCTTTTGCGGGTACGTGCGATTTTACGTCGATCGAGCCAGGAATACCATCCCCGCACGGTATTCAATAAATCGGGCATGCAGATAGATTTCGAAGCTCACCGGCTAAACATCGAAGGCGAGGAAATCATCCTGACCGCAACGGAGTTCAAGCTGCTCTCGGAGTTGATAAACAACCAGGGCAAGGTGCTAAACCGCGAACAACTGCTCGACAGGGTGTGGGGATATCATTTCGAAGGTTATGCCCGAACAGTTGATACACACATCCGGAGGTTGAGGCAAAAACTACTTGGCTGCGCGGACTGGATAGAGACAGTGCGCGGAGTGGGGTATAGATTTCGGAATTGATATGCGGGCTGAATTCAGACTTAAAATAGCTTTTTTGCTCCTGGTGTGGTTTTTATTTTTTACCGCCCTTTTTATGCTGGCGATCTATCGCGAAAAATATTCAGCCGACAGCCTCGCGGTGATTCAATACATCGTCATAGCCGCCGGTTTTTTCCTGGCGCTTACAAATCTTTTCTTTTTGATAAGAACAAACCGTTCAGTCGATACACTTTCCGCGGCGGCAGATTCCATCGGGCAGGGCAAAGTGAGGGCGCTTACGCAATTCTATCCCGGCCGATACCTTTATCCTCTGGCCAGATCGATTAGACGAAGCGCTGAGCGCGTAGAGTCCTTGATTCAGACGATCACCGAACAAAAGTCTCAGCTGGAAAGCATACTGGACGGCATAGAGGAAGGCTTACTGCTGCTAAATTCCTCTGGAAGGATAGATTCATCCAACCGCGCGGCCCGGAAGATGTTTGCCTCCGTACCCGAGCTAAAAGGGCGAAGGCCTCTGGAGGTGATCAGAAGTCCGGAACTCCAGGCGGCCTGCGGGCGTGTGCTTGCAAACGAGATCCATTCCTTCCACAGCGAGGCGGCCATAGGCCCGGACCTTTTGTGCCATGTTCATATCGTACGGGTCGAACAGTTGGCCAACGGTTACGGGGCTATTATCGCCCTCCATGACATCACGGAACTAAAAAGACTTGAGAAGGTAAGGCGAGACTTCGTAGCCAATGCTTCCCACGAGTTGAGGACCCCGCTTACTTCGATCAAGGGATATACGGAAATGCTCCTGTCGGATGAAAACGATCCGGACATGCGCGATACCTGCCTCGAAATTATTTTAAAAAACACGGACAACATGATCAAGATCGTAAATGATCTTTTGCAACTTGCCAGAGTCGAGGACTACGACAACGGCACATACATCAGGGCCGTAGACGCGGCAGAGGTCTTTGGTGAGGCGTGGAAGGCCTGTGCGCCGCTGACGGAGAAAAAAAACGTGCGCATTAAAAGCGAGCTTCCCGCACAAGGACCGATGGTGCTCGCCGATTTCGATCAACTCGTGCAGGTCTTTCGCAACCTGCTCGAAAACGCCCTGAGATATAGTCCTCCAGAGGGAGAAGTTGAAGTTTTTTTCCATCAGCAGGAGGGCAAGGTGACAATAGGGGTGGCCGACAGCGGACCCGGGATTCCAAAGAAGGATCAGCAGAGGATATTCGAGCGGTTTTTCCGGGTTGAAAGACATAGGGGTAAAGAGGCGGGGAGCACGGGTCTTGGGCTTGCAATCTGCCGCCACATTTTAAAAAACCATGGTGGAACCATCTGGGTTGAGAGTCCTCGGGAGGACATGTTTTCAGGCTCTGTTTTTTACTTTACCCTTCCTGCGGCGTTGGAGGATGCCTCCGCCTCGTAGCATTCAGGAAGGATCAGGATTGCTATTGCGGACAGGATAGTGTAATTTTTTGAAAAATCAATTCGAGGTGAAAAAAGTGATATTGCAATTTCCTCCCAACGGACAGCGCACCCGCTCCGGCCTTGTCAAGGCCGGCCGCAAAATAGAGGTTGAAAGCTTTCGAATCATCGAGGAGGAGATGGGACACCATTCTTTTCCAAGTGAACAGTGGCCGATAATTCGAAGGGTTATTCATACGACGGGGGACTTCGACTATGCAAGCAGACTCCGATTCACTGAGGATGCTGTTTCCAGGGGCATCGAGGCCCTCAGAAGCGGTTCGCGCATATATGCCGACACCCGGATGATACAGGCAGGCCTTTCTCCCTGGCGGCTCGAATGGCATGGAAACGAAGTTGTGTGTCCGGCCTCAAATCCTGAAAGCCTGGAGCTGGCCCAAAAGAGCGGGGTCACGCGCACGCTTGCGGCATTTCGCAGCTGCGGGCATGATCTGGACGGTGCTGTGGTCGCTGTCGGAAACGCTCCGACCGCCCTTTTGGAAGTAATACGAATGATCAGGGAAGAGGGAGTGCGGCCGGGTCTGCTCATTGGAGTTCCGGTCGGGTTCGTTCAGGCCGAAGAGTCGAAAAACGATCTTATGGAAGTCACACAGCAGCCTTCGATATCGGTTTTGGGCAGAAAAGGCGGTAGTTCGGTCGCAGTGGCCATAATACACGCGCTTCTGGAACTAACCGAAAAGAGCGATGGTCTGTAACAGCAAAAAAAGCGAGACAGAAAGCCCAAGGGGCCGCCCTGCCCTGCGAACGGGTTTTAGTTCGGGAACCGCGGCTGCGGCGGCGGCCGTTGCGGCCCTGAGGTATTTGATTAGCGGGACCTCGGCCCGGGCAATAGCCGTTAAGCTCCCCTCGGGCCTTTACCTGGGAGTTCCCGTAGAGACCTGCAGTCTGCGAGACTGCGTCGCATCGGCTTTCGTAATAAAGGATGGCGGAGACGACCCCGATGTTACCAACGGAGCGCAAATCATAGCAAAAGTTGCGCTTCTTCGAAACGACCCCGAAAAGATGTGCGGCAAAAACCCACAGCCGCCTCAGATAATCCTTTGCGCGGGCAAAGGAATCGGCACGGTGACCAAACCCGGTCTTCCCGCGCTTCCGGGGGAGCCCGCAATCAATCCTACGCCACGTCAGATGATTTCGGAAAATATAAGTCTTGAACTCCTACGCTTGGCTACATTCGAGCTCGAAGGTTTGCAAGACAAAGCTTGCGATGTATCGGACACGTCGCTTTGCGCGGAAAAAGCCGCTCTGAGGCTGCCGCTTAATGCAAACGCAAAGGCAAAGACGGTCTTGGGGCCAGCCGGCACCTTCTCCCTCCTAATTGAAATCGAGGCGCCAAGAGGCGAAGAGCTTGCCAAACGCACTCTCAACCCAAGGCTTGGGATAACCGGCGGGCTCTCCATTCTTGGCACGACAGGCATTGTTCGGCCATTTTCTCATGAAGCTTACGAACAGACTATCCATGCGGCTTTTTCCGTAGCCTCATCGACTTGCGCAAAAACCGTGGTGCTTAGCACCGGAGGCAAAAGCGAAAAACTTGCCAGGCAGAGATTTCCTGAGCTTGGCCCCGAGGCGTTCGTCCAGATAGCCGACTTCTTTTCCTTTGCCGTTCGCGAGGCGGTCATGCTGGGTTTTTCGCGGATAATCCACAGCGTATTTTTCGGCAAGGCTGTGAAGATGGCCCTGGGATATCCTTACACCCATGCGCATGCCGCGCCGATGGACCTTCAATTTCTTGCGGCCACGGCCCGGAGTCTGGGCCATAAGGAACAACTCTGCCAAAGACTTTCCCTGGCCAATACGGCCCGGCACGGCCTGGACATTATTGCCGAAGATGGCTCCTTTGACATCGTGGAAAAGATCGCCCGAACGGCTGTCGAACAATCCGTTAGAGTTGCCGACGAAGCCTCCCGGGCTGCAGTTGCTTCGCAAAGCGCGCCCATACGCATCAGGCTGCTTCTTTTCGACTATGACGGAAATCTTCTTGCCGAAGCGGGAAAAGAGGCTTAGCGGAAAGCGGCAAAAACCTCACGAAAAATTATTTTTAGACCATCAGGAGCTCTCTTGAAACCAGCCGAATGGAAACCGCCGACTATCGCCGTAATCGGAATGGGAGGCGGCAGGCAATACCTTGGTTCCCTTGCCATGGAGTGGATCGCGGAGGCGCAGGTCCTTGCAGGGGCGGGCAGGCATCTCGAATCGTTTAAAGATCTGGCAGGGGAGAGACTCATTTTCAAGTCCCCTCTTTCGGAGAGCATCGAAGAAATCGCGAGCCTTTCGCAAACTAAAAGGATCGCGGTAATTTGTTCAGGCGACCCGCTGTTTTTCGGAATCGCAAAGACGCTGGCAAAAAGGTTGGGCAGCCGGCAGCTCGTTGTAATCCCTAATGTAACCAGCATCCAGATGCTGTGCGCGGCAAGTTGCGAAAGCTGGGATCTGGCGGATACGGTAAGTTTTCATGGGGTGATCGACGATTGGGGCATGGAACGTATCGTGGAAATACTTCAAAGGGGGCGTAAGGCGGCCGTTTTGACCGATCCCAAACACACCCCGCAGTGGATCGCGCGGGGGCTTATCGGGCCGGGCCTTCCGGCGTGCCGGATTGTTATCGGTGAAGACCTTGGAGCCCCATCGCAGCGGGTGCGCTCTTTTTCGCCCTCGCAGGTGGCCGATTGCAAGGATTTTTCACCGCTTAACGTCCTGATCATAGTGCCCGAGCAGAACGCAGCCCCAGATAAGGGGGCTAAAGCATCCGGAAGGATTTTCGGTTTTTCCGAGGAAGCCTTCGAGCGTGATGCTGGCATGATCACCAAGATGGAAGTAAGGGCGGCGGTGCTTGCCACACTTTCGCTCGAAGACGGCCAGGTGCTCTGGGACCTTGGGGCCGCAACGGGGTCGGTTTCCATCGAAGCGGCAAGGATAGCGCGTTTAAAACAGGTTTTCGCCATCGAAAAAGACCCGTCGCGATTTGCCAAGCTTGTTCAAAACATAGAAAAATTCGAAGCGTTCCGCGTAAAGGCCATCTGCGCGAAAGCCTCGGAGGCCATGGGCGAGCTTGCCTCCCCCGACCGTGTATTCATAGGAGGGGGGGGCAGCGATCTTGGCGCGATACTTAAAGGAGTTCACAAGAGGCTAAAGGAAAACGGCCTGATAGTGCAAACGGCGGTGTTGTTTGAGACCCTGGAGGAAGCCGCGCGTTTTTGGAAAGAACACGGCTTCCGGGTATCCATAGTACAACTGCAGGTAAACCGTTCGGTTCCAACCGGCAACGACGTAAGACTCGAGGCGTTAAATCCGGTTTTTATCCTCTCGGCCCGGCGGCAGTAAGCAAAAGGTTTCCAAGGCCGGGCACTGACCCTCCCCGGCCCCTTTAGCTCTCGTCTTTCAGCCTTCAAGAGGCCCATAGTTTTTCTCATACCTCCGGCAAAATTCAGCCCAACTGAAACTGTGTTCCTGCGTGCCGTAATGCTCGACCGAAAACGAGGCCGCCGTTGCGCCCATCCGGCAGGCTGCGTCCCAGGGAAGTTTCATCGACAGCCCCTTCAGCACCCCGGAGCGAAACGCATCCCCGGCCCCGGTGGGATCGAGGACCTTCTCGGTCCTAACAACCGGTATCAAAACCTTCTCGCTTCCGTTGTCCATTATCGCCCCCTCGGACCCTCGTGTGGTGATAACCATTTCAACGCGGTCGTAGAGATCTTTTATCTTCCATCCGGTCATGCGCAGGAAAAGCGAGAGTTCGTAATCGTTTGAAATAAAGCAGAGAGCTCCCCGCACAGCTTCGCGCAGTTCCTCTCCATTCCAGATATTGAGACTTTGCCCGGGATCAAAGAAAAACGGCGCGCCGGCAAGCCTTGCTTTTCCAGCGAGGTTGATCATGTCGTTTTTATTGCCCGGGCCGATAAAAACCATACTCGATGCATCGAGATCGGGAAGGTCGGCCTCAAAGGCCATGGCCCCCGGATTAAAAGCCGTTATCTGGTTATCGTCGAGATCCGTTGTAATGTATGCCCCGGCGGTCAGCACACCGCGAACCTGTTTAATGTGCGCCAGGGGCAACTTGTTTTGGTCGAGCCATTTTTCATAGCGCAAGAAGTCCTCGCCGCAGGAGGAGACTATAAGGGGTTTTTCTCCGAGCACAGCGAGACTGTAGGCAATATTTCCCGCAGTTCCCCCAAACTTTTCAACCAGCCCGTTAATGTTAAAGCAAACGTTGAGCACGTGGATTTTGTCGGGCAAGATATGATCGGCAAAGCGACCGGGGAAATCCATGATACGATCATAAGCCAGGGAACCTGAAATAAAAATGTTCATTAAATTTACTCCATGAGATTTTTTTCAGGACCATACATTATTCTTCATAATTTGAAAACCTTGAATGCACGCGCCTTAAGCTCGATCCAATTGAATGATCCCTGCCCTTCTGCTAAACTTGGAAACATTTCCGATAGGGAGCACATTTTCGCAGCGCGCATACTCAGTACCTTTGAAGGAGACAAAATGAGAGAAGTTGTAATCGTAAGCGGGGCCAGGACAGCCGTTGGAAATTTCATGGGGTCGTTAAAGGACGTCCCGGCAGCCGAGCTTGGAGCAATATGCATTCGCGAGAGCCTCAAACGGGCCGGTCTCAAACCCCGGGGCAGTGAAGATATGATGTCTTTTGCACCCGACAAGCTCAAGGGAGCGGGGCTGATCGATTTGGAAAAAAAGTACCGCCAGTGGGACGAAACACATCGGGAAATCGATATAGACGAGGTGATAATGGGCAATGTGGTCCAGGCCGGCCAGGGACAGAACCCGGCGCGACAGGCCACGCTTTACGCCGGCATGCCCAAGGAGATAGCGGCCTTTACGGTAAATAAAGTCTGCGCCTCGGGAATGAAAGCAATCGCTTTGGCCGCGCAGGCCATCATGGCCGGAGACGCCGAAGTCATAGTGGCGGGCGGCATGGAAAACATGAGCAAAATCCCCTACGCCATGCCCGCCATGCGGCAAGGGGCCCGGATGTTTAACGCCGAGGCGATCGATCTTTTGGTCCATGACGGCTTGTGGGAGCTTTTCTACGGCTACCACATGGGGGTTACGGCGGAAAATATCGCCGAGAAGTATGGAATCTGCCGCGAGGACCAGGACCGGTTCGGATTTGAAAGCCACCAACGCGCCTTGGCGGCAAACGCTTCGGGTAAGCTCAGGGATGAAATCGTTTCGATAACCTTGCCCAAGTCCAGGAGCGGGCCGGGGGTTTTTGAAGTCGATGAGCGGCCCATGGAAACAACCATTGAGAAGATGGCAAAATTAAAGCCTTTTTTCAAAGAAGGCGGAACGGTTACGGCGGGCAACGCATCGGGGATAAACGACGCCGGTGCCGCGGTGCTGGTAATGTCTCGGCAGAAGGCTGACCAAATGGGAATAAAGCCCCTTGCCCGCATAAAATCCTACGCGGCTGGCGCAATAGATCCGGCTTACATGGGCCTTGGGGTTATCCCCGCCACCAGGCTGGCTTTAAAGAAAGCCGGATGGACCATGGACCAGGTGGATCTTATCGAATTAAACGAGGCTTTCGCCTCCCAGGCCCTGGCCTGCATGCGCGAACTCGATATGGACCCGAGCAAGGTGAACGTAAACGGCGGAGCGATTTCCATAGGACATCCCGTAGGATGCTCCGGGGCAAGAATCACTTATGGGCTGGCCATGGAAATGAAGCGGCGAAATTTGCAAAGGGGACTTGCCACCCTGTGTATTGGGGGCGGAATGGGATTTGCCATGACGCTTGAAAGAGTATGAGGTAGAGCAACCAGTTGGTGGGCACGGTAGAGCCGTCACCGGGATGGGGAAAGCTCAGGCTCTAGTGTGACGCCCTTAAAGTTCTATGATATTCAAACCGGCCAAAAGCGTTGGGTGGGCACAGTTTTTCGTGCCCACCAACTACATAATAATATCTCAGCTGATTTACGGGATGTCACACCAGGCGTCATGGCGCTAGCCGGTGGATAGCATTTGCCAGGCTCAAAGACATTCTGGAATTGAAGGCTTATTTGCCTTTTTGCCAACCCGGGAGGGGCGAAATGCGCAGCCGCGCGGGAAGTGTTTCAATTGTAGCACTGCTGCTCGTTTTGGGGCTATACTCCATTTGCGCGGGCAATTTCAGCTATATTGCGCCCAAGACTTTCACTATAAATTATATAAATGACCAAAAACAGATCGATTCGCTAGTCAAGGTGTTTAGAAAACAGCTTCACACCCAGGCCCCGAATGTGGGCATAACCGGATGCAATAACGTCTCCAGGGTTTCGCTCCAGGGCAGACGGGATTTTGCGATGGGGGCGGCCTGCGGTATCCAAAGCGGTAACCGAAGGCTTTTAGCGCTCCTGTGCGAAGACAGCCGGTCTGGGCGACTGGTCTACGCTGCGTCCGAAACAGTATCGCGAGACAAGGTAATAGAGTTTATTGAAAACAATTGCCTCAGCACAGCCTCACGGTGATCGAAAACCTTCCCCCACCCCCATTTTCACGGGGCGGCGCTCCAACTCAAAGATTGCCCGCGGCATGCGACTGCCCACCGGCAACAAAATTATAGGGCCATGCGCTAAGGCATTGAGCGATCTCGCGCACGGAGAGCACGGCATCTACGTTGCCCCCGTCAATGGCATTTTCCACCAGATTGGCGAAGGGACAGCTACTGGTGTCCTGTGCAATCGTAAAGCCACCGCAGGCTTTTATAGTAGCCATGCCGTTTGCTCCGTCAGTGCCGATTCCCGTCAGGAGCACACCGCAGGCGCTCTGGCCAAAATGGTGAGCCGCGCTTTCGAAAAGCCGGTCTATAGGAAATTGCAAAGTTGGATTTGCGCGGATTTCCAGACCACTTGGCGAAGCGTTGGAATTTTCCACGCTAAGGGGACTAAAAGTCGAACCCATATAGACTTTGCCCGGCAAGAGGGGTGTAGACGAAACAACGGGTTCTACCGGGACCGGGCTAATCTGGTTAAAGCATGAGCAAAAGGGGGCAAGGATGCGGGGGTGTATCTCCTGAATGGCTATTATGGCGCCGCTGAAGTCGGCTTGCAGGGCCGAGACAAGATGCATGATATTGTTTGGCCCGGCAAGAGTGGTGCCGACCACGGCCAGGCCTGCTGGACGATTGGGCAAGGAGAAGTTGCCAAAGGCCGGATGCCGTCTGTAGCGCACACGCTTGACGCGGTTTACCTGCATATTGGCTGCAAGAAGGACCCTCTGCCTGATCAGTTCCTCTTCGCCGCCCAAGTCATCCTTTCCGATCTTCGAGGGCTTTGGTACAAAATCCATCACACCCAGTCGAAGGGCTTCGAAGGCGAAATATCCATCCTGGACCAGCGAACTGATAATAACAATGGGGATCTGGTGGCGTATCATTATGTTCTTTACAGCGGAAATGCCGTTCATAACCGGCATGTCAATATCAAGGGTTATGACATCAGGTCTTTGCTCGCCGATTTTTTCGAGGCATTCGAGCCCATTGGAAGCCGTTGCAACGACTTCGATCATACCGCCGGCGCCAAGCACCCTTTCAACGGTTTTTCGCATAAAGGTGGTGTCATCGACGATGAGCGCTTTTATCGGGGCCGAAGTAGATCTCACGTTTAAGGGCATCATTATTTTTTCAAGACCTCCGTCAAAGAGTCATGGCTCAAATTTAGCACCTGGTCACTGAAAAGCGCGCCATAAGGCTGTACGCTTTCTATCATATGGGAGCAAACAACCGAGTCGATGGGGGCAAGGATAAGCGTTACCCCACGATCGAACAATTCGGTCAAAACAGACTCAGGCGCGGGCTCGGCCCCTGACATATAATAGACGCACATGGAATCGGCCAACCTTTCGGCCAGACGTTCCAGCCAAATACCGACACCATTTACCCATTCCAAAACGGTCGAACCGATAACATCGACATAGAGCGGCTTATTTGGTTTGATGAGCACTTCCGGTTCCAAGCCGGCATCGCAGAGATAAAATTTTCCTGGAACTATCCGATGAGTCCCATACAACCATTCCGTTTCAATACCTGTCTTTGCGCTTAGGAATCGAGCAAATTCGGGAGCGACTCCGGATGGCAATTTCTGGATTCCTATAACCGGCCCTTCAAGGCACAATTGCCGCAGCGGTAAGCGAAGCCAGTCCATGTGAGCCCCTTCGGCGCCAATAACCACGAGAGTTTTCCGCCTGGCAGGACCCACGGGGGCAGGGACGATAGACCTCAGTGCATTCTCACGAGTTCTTAAGCGTTTGAAGTTTGAAATCCTCGCTTTGGCCACGCCTTTAACAAGCCTTCTAAGCCTTGCGCCATAAGAGGCGGGATCGTCTCGGACTTCAGGTTTTGCGAAAAAATCAACTGCTCCCAGTTGCAAGAAGTTAAAGATCCTGTCCATCGCCCCGGGCTCCTGGGCACTGACGATGATAACCGGTGTGCGGTATTGGATCATAAAATGCTTAATGGCCGTATCACCGGGCATTACAGGCATATTAACATCGAGGGTTATAACATCGACGAGCGTGCCGGAGCTCAGGAATTCAAGGGATTCTTTTCCATTGCGGGCAATACCGACAACCTCAATACCTTCTTCGGTTTCGAGCATACCCTTTAGTTTTTTAGCAAACAAAGCCGAATCCTCGACAATGAGGACCTTCACGGGTGAGCAAGCGGCCCTGGAGGCAGCAGGTTGCTCTTTCTGTGGGGGATCGCGGGGAGAGTCAAAGGCGAGCAAATTGCCAAGGACGTCGTCTAGTCCATCGAGCAGATCGCGGCCAAGATCAGCACCGGCGGCATCAAAGCAATCGCCACTTCGGTTTTGAGTCCCTTCCTGGAGTCCGTTTTCGTCCCGGAGCCGGATTGCCTCAAGAAGGAGGTGTTCCCACGGCTTGTCGATAGAACAGGGAACGCCGTTTTTGTAAGGATGAATTTCAAACTGCCCGTCATTCCATCGAGCCACTTCGAAAAAAGCTTCGGTTCCGGTCAACATCTCGGTGTGTGCGTGCTGAATCTGGCCCTGCCTGATATAAATGGAGGCACTGCCCTTGCCGGAATTAACACCAATGACAAGGTCCGAGCGAGAAAGACACACCATCTGGATCAGTTCGGTCAGACCCAGGCTGATCATCCCGGTAAAGCCCCGTGGGATGGAATCGGTTGACTGCATGCAACTCCTCTACCAATCGACTTGAAAGCACACCAATATAAAAGGGCGAAAGGGCGCCTCAGTTGACATAAGGATCATCCTCGTACATATGCACAGGGCTGACAACCGCGTTTTTGGTCATTCTCAGGAGTGAGGAAACATCCACAATCAGAGACACTCTTCCATCGCCCAGGATAGTCGCCCCGGAGAAGCCTTCAACGGGTTCAAAGGTGTTTTCGATCGTTTTCAAAACGACCTCCCTTTCCCCCATCAGGCCATCGACAACAAGCCCGACTTCTCTGAAACTTGTGGAAACAATAACCACAAAGCGGCCCCCCTCCCCCGTCTGGGGTTCGCCAAGATTTAGCAATTCGCCCAAATCGACCAGGGGGATCGTTTTCCCACGAAGGTTTATCACCCTGAAGCCTTGAATGGAATGGGTGTCCGAAGGCCTGTGACGCAATATTTCAGTAACGGCTGTAAGCGGAACAGTAAAGATTTGGTCAGCCTCCCTTACGAGCAACGCCCTGATAATTGCCACCGTCAGAGGAATGCGAATGACAAATTTAACCCCCTGCCCCTCATAGGAGACAACTTCGACAGCTCCGTTCATACGTTCGACGTTTTGTTTTACCACGTCAAGGCCAACTCCTCGGCCGGCCGCGCCGTCGACCCTGTCATAAGTGGAAATCCCTGGCATAAAAATCGAATAGACAATCTCCTCGTCCGTTAACTTTTCCAATTCCCGGCGGCTTACGGCATTTCGGCTAAGCAGAAGCGCGCGCAGTTTCTGCGTATCGATGCCCCCGCCGTCATCTTCAACTTCGACCACGACATAATCGCCCACCTGTGTGGCGGAGAGCCGAATCACTCCGGTTTCAGGCTTACCCGCTTTCCTTCTCTGCTCGGGCGATTCAATCCCGTGAGCTATCGCATTTCTCAAAAACTGTACGAGAGGATCGTTCATCTGTTCCAAAACGCGTTTGTCGATCTCGGTTTCCCCACCCTCGACGACCAGCTCAACCCGCTTTCCCAGCTTAAGGGCCAGATCGCGCACAATTCTTGGGAATCGCTGAAAGAGCTGAATTATTGGAAGCATACGGATCCGCATGACCGAGGCCTGAAGATCGTTGGCAATGCGGCCAAGGGACTGAGTAGACTCATTCATTCTAAAGTTCAGCAGCTTTAGTCGCCTTAACTCATGTTTAGGCAACAAACCTTCCGAGGCAAGTTCCCGCACCATATCGTGAAAGAAAGTGACCGTTTGAATGAATTCCGAGCGATTGACGACAAGTTCGCCCACCTGGTTAAGGAGTTGATCGACTTTTTGGGCGTCAACCCTTAAAGTTCCGGCATTTGCGGGAATTTCTTCGGAGGAGGCTTGCGAGCGGTCCTTGGAAAAATATTTGGCGAAATCCGAGGCAGAACGACCCGTGGAATGACTCTTTTGCTCCTGCTTATCAAAAATCGGCACGTCAATGACAGGTAAATCCTCGGAACGTGGGGAGCTTGAAAACACAGTCTCCCCTGCATGGAAGGCGATATCAATTTTCTCGTCCAAAACAGGTGAGAGCGGAGTGTGGGATTTGTCTGGATAAAGACCGCTCAAATCCAAAGTGGGCAGTTGCATCTTTATCTTACCAGCTACTTCCAAAAGCTTTTGCCTGAGCGGGGCAAGATCGAGGCCGTCCATCTCCTTGAAGGCGTTTAGAGCGCCCATCCAGTCATTTAGCGACTCGACAATGCCGCCGTAGTCCATGTACTTTGAAGATTGTATCAAGCTTTCAGTGAGCTCGGAGGCCTTTTCAAGGTTGATCTTATCGGAGTGATGACCGGAAACCGCCTGGGCGAGGTTCAAAAGGTTCTGCTGAAAGGAACCCAGGAAAATCGCAAACAACTCCTGGTCTTCCTCCTCTATCTGGGGAGAAGAGGAAAAAGACAGGGTTTCCACGGGCTGAGGTATGGCGAGTTGAGGCACCAAACGCCTGAAAACGGCCGCATGAGCCTCAAGCGACTCCAGAGCTTCGCGCCG
>JBMFHI010000092.1:0-14691 GCA_049976905.1 Syntrophobacteraceae bacterium
CGACCTGATGGCTCCAAGCCTTAATTAGCCCTCGAAGACCAGTCCGAAATTGCGCTTTTTACGGGTTCAATTTTCGCGGCTTCGCGGCTTCGCGTGAGACACACAGACCTTAAGTCAACGCTATTGGGTCTAAGCCTTGGAGGATCCGCTAGCTCCAAGGCAGCCCGGCTCCAGGATGCTCTTTGAAAACCGAATAGGTCCAAGACACTTTCTTCTGTTGCGACAAGGTCGTGTCTGGCTGTTATCCCGCTGTTAGGGAACTTTTAACTCGCTGTTTGCCTAAAGAAAAAAACCCTGTTTTTACAGCAATTAACAGCGGGGACTTATCGCACTGCAAGTACCATTACCTGCGATTGCCCTGGATTCCGGCAAAGAAAACACGTCCTATAGCGGCTGGGGTTGATAGTATCAAAAGCCTTTAAGATCTCCTTTGCTTTTTCCGATCTAACGTTGTGGGCGGACAATGGATCTGGTAAAACTTCCTGGAATTAAAAGATAAATGCGAAGTGACAAATCAGGTCGAAAAGCCCGGAACGCCCCTTGGGGCGAGGCCAACAAGACGGAGTCATGAAGGCGATGGAATCTACGACTGTTTCGACGGAACCGGGCTGGAGCGCCGATTCGGATGAACCCGAAGAGATCAGGATCCCCCTAAAAATTGAGGATACCATGGCGGTAAGAGCTCCCTCGGCCCCTGCGCGCATAGCCACGTGCAAGATCGTGGGCGCGGTTCATGGGAAATTCATCCTTATTACCGAACCGGCGGTAAAAATCAACGACAGGGTTGCAGAGGTCCTCGACGGTAATCTTTTGTGCTCGTGTCTTTGCGACGATTACCTCTACATATTTTACAGCAGGTATCGAAACCGCTTGATGGGCGACATAGTCAGTATCGAATACCCCCGCAATATCGAGGTCCGCCGAATTAGAAAGTACACCAGGATCAAGGTGGACATCGCGACAAAGGTTTCCTTTGGCAAGGATGAACCGGTTTCGGCAAGAATGATAGATATTAGCCGCGGGGGCTGCCGCCTTGCCTTCGGCCAGCGTGTGCGGGTAACGAAGGCAAGCATCCTCACCTTGGCGTTCGAACTGCCAAACGAGGTGCCGGTGGAAAGGATCGAGGCGGTGGCACAAAAAATCAAGCAGGTAAAAAAGGTTACCGAAATAGGCCTCTCGTTTAACACTCAAACGAGAGAATCCGCCAAGATAGCCGATTTTTGCGAGATTTGCAGATTTATTTAGTCGGATATAAAGAGACCCGTGGTGGCATAAATAATGCCCTGCACCTGTTTATTCAGGAGTAAATGTGAAAATCAATAAGATTACCCATGGAAGCACAAGAGGTCAGATCTGCCTGGCCGTCTTGATGGCAACCACACTGGGAAGTATGGTTCCATTTGTGGGATTACGCTTTAACTTTCTGCATATTCCGGGGTCTCGCGCAAACCTGGACACAGTGATTCTTGCAGCCCTTGTTTCCGCCCTTGTTTCGGCTGTTTTTTTATTACCTTCACTGTTGAGCCTGCAAAAAGTGAAGAAAAATATTGCCCGCAAGCAGTTTTATCTTTTTGAAAAGATTACGGACTCCATTCCCTACCCTATCTTCTATAAAGACACCAAAGGAGTCTATATCGGGTGCAACTCCGCATTCGAAAAGTGCACAGGCAAGCCCAGAGAAGCAATCATAGGAAAAACCGTTTTTGATATCGCACCCTTAGAAAACGCTAAATTTTATCATGAAGTCGATTTGGAGGTATTGGAAAAATCCGGCATCAAACACTTCGACGGCTCGTTTCTCTACCCGGATGGAACTTTGCACGACATTCTTTTCACCAAGGCAACCTTTTGCGATTCCACCGGAAAAACCGCGGGCATAGTTGGCACTATGCTCGATATCACCGAGCGAAAAAAGACAGAGCGGATTTTGGAAAAGAGCGAGACGAGATTGCGCCAGATAATCGACCTTGTGCCGCATATGATTTTCGTAAGGGACGCGGAGGGAAAATATCTGCTGGCAAACCGGGCGGTCGCAGCCAAATACAATACCAGTGTCGAGGCTATCCTTGGGAAAAAATTCTTCGATTTGCATCCCCAGGAAGAAGAACGGGACCGAATGCTTAAAGACGACCTGGAAGTGATAAGAAGCGGTAAGACTATTTTTGTTCCCGAAGAACCATGGAGCGATTCAGAAGGAAATTTACATTATCTTCAGACTTTCAAGGCGCCCTTCCACACAAACGGTGAGAACATCAGGTCAGTACTGGGCGTTGCAATAGATATTACCGAACACAAACGCATTGAAAAAGCGCTGAGACAATCGGAGGAAAAGCTTAGGGAAAGCGAGAAACGCTACCGCAGCGTTGTTGAAAACATGCAGGACGTTTTCTACCGCACCGATCTGGACGGAGTTATCACGCTGGTTAACCCATCGGTCTTAAAACTCTACGGAGCTACCCCCGAGGAACTGCTTGGAAGAAATATAAAGGATTTTTGGCTATATCCACAGGAACGTGAAAAAATGCTGGAACAAATCCAGCGCGACGGCGTGGTAAGGGATTACGAGGTAACTGTACGAAACAAGCAGGGCGCTTTGCTGGTTGTGGCCGTTACCAGCAGTTTCCGCAAGGACAGGGAAGGCAATGTTCTTGGAATAGACGGGGTTCTTCGCGATATAACAGAGCGCAAAAGGGTTGAGGAAGAACATGCACTGCTTGCCAAAGCCATCGAAGAGGTCGCCGAAGCCATAATCGTTACCGATGTCAACTGGCATATCCAATATGCAAACCCTGCGTTCGAGCAGATCACGGGCTATCGTGGCGAAGAAATCATAGGAATGCACACCAGGGTGCTAAAAAGCGACAGGCACGACAAGAACTTCTACCGCACTGTGCGCGAAACTCTCAAAAGAGGAGACACCTGGTCTGGGCGCGTTACCAACAAGAGGAAAAACGGGACCGAGTATACCGCGGAAGCAACAGGAGCCGCGATTCGAGACGACTCAGGCGCCATTAGGAACTTTATTTCCATTCACAGGGATGTCACCCGCGAACTGCAACTGGAAAATCAGCTTCGCCAGTCTCAAAAGATGGAGGCTCTGGGTACCCTTGCAGGCGGCATTGCCCATGACTTTAACAATATCCTTGGCATCATCATGGGTTACACGCAACTGGCAATGTATGATTTGGATTCTGGAAAACCGGTACGCTATAAACTCGATGAAGTGCTCAAAGCGACCTGCCGCGCAAAGGAACTGGTCAAACAAATTCTTGCATTCAGCCGCAGGTCCGAACAGCAAAAGATACCTCTGCAACTGGAAACTATCGTAAAAGAGGCCATGCGCATCCTGCGGCCCTCTTTGCCCTCTACAATCGAGATAAGGACGGATTTGACAAGCCGTGAGGCAATATTGGCCGATCCATCCCAAATGGACCAGGTACTGATGAACTTGTGCACAAACGCGGCGCATGCCATGCAGGACAAAGGCGGGGTTCTGGAAGTGGCGCTGGCCGACATCGAGTTGGCATCCGAGGCATCGGCTTCCGGCAAAGACCTTCGGCCAGGTCAATACGTTGCGCTTACAGTAACAGACAGTGGACACGGCATCGATCCATCCATAATCGATTCCATATTCGACCCCTTTTTTACTACCAAAGAACAGGGGAAAGGAACAGGCCTTGGGCTTGCGGTAGTACACGGCGTAGTGGAAAGCCATGGGGGGGCGATCAGCGTCGAGAGCCTCCCGGGAAAAGGAAGTTCCTTTAAAGTGCTTTTCCCTGCAATGAAAGGCGAGCCTGCCCCTGTTGAAAAAGCAGAGCCATTTTCTCTTGCTTTCGGAACGGAGAGGATTCTGGTCGTTGACGACGAACCTGTGCTGGCCGAGATGCTCCAGCAGATGCTGACCGAACTGGGATACGACGCAGTTTTTAGAACAAGCGGGCTGGAAGCCCTGGAAACCTTTCGCCATCAACCGCAGGATAAAGCCTTCGACCTCGTGATCACCGACATAACAATGCCTCATTTTACCGGGGTGGATCTTGCCCGAGAGCTTATCACCATGCGGCGCGAAGTGCCGGTAATAGTCATGACCGGCTACAGCGAAAAAATCGATCAGGAAAAAGCCGAGGCGATGGGGATTTCGGGATTCATTCTAAAACCGGTATCTCTAAAGAAACTTGCAGTTACGCTGCGAACGGTGCTGGACGGAAAAAAAGCCTTATGACAAGCACGGCCATAAAGAAGATTCTTGTCGTAGACGATGAAGAAGCGATAGGCACGATGATGATAAGCTTTCTTCAAAAAGTCGGCTATTACTGCAAAGCGGCGTCAACTCCAATGGAAGCTTTGGAGATACTGCTAAAGACTCATTTTGACCTGGTCATTTCCGATATGCGCATGGAAGGCATGGATGGGCTCGAACTCATCCGGGAAATCCACAGAAGGTTTTCTTCGGTCGATACGATCATAATGTCTGGTTTTCCCGGCGGTTACTCCTACAGCGACGTTATAAAGGCCGGGGCGGTCGATTTTATCCAAAAACCTGTCTCGCTTCAGGAGTTGCAGGCGAAAATAGTCAGGCTGGACCAGGAGCGCAAAGTTTTCAGGGAGTTAAAGGAGGCGAACAAAAAAAACAGACTTGCCCTTGCGCAGATGACAAAGGTAAATGAACTGTTAACGCTTGAAATCGCCGAGCGGGGCCAGATGCAGGCTGAACTTACTAATGCCCACAGGGAAATAGAGGCCTTTTTATACTCCATTCCCTGCATTCTGATCGAAATTTCTACTGATGGAACGATCAAAAGATGGAACACCCTGGCGGAAAATATCTTGCGCATAAAAGCGTGCGAAGCTCTTGGTAAGAATATTTACGAGTGTCCTATAAGCTGGGAAACCGAGAAGGTAAACGAACTCATTGGTCAGTGCGCAACCGAAGGTCTTTCCATGCGTTTAAACGAAGTTCGTTTCACGAGCAGCCAGGGCATGGACGGACTACTCGATCTCATAATCAATCCCGTTAATGGTGAAGGCGCCAAGAGTTCGAGCCTCATAATTCTTGGCACGGACATAACCGAGTATAAGTTGATGGAAAGACAACTCGTCCAATCCCAAAAACTTGAATCCATCGGACAGCTCGCAGCCGGGATCGCTCACGAGATAAACACGCCCGCGCAATATGTTGGAGACAACACCCGTTTTCTGGAAACCGCCTTTGAAAACCTCGAAACAATTCATCTGCTCTACGACCGATTATTGGAGAACCATCGGGCGGGCAGCCCCCTTGAGCCCCTTATCCAAACAATTGGAGCGGTCAAAGAGGAGATGGACTTCGACTTTATCAGAAGGGAAATCCCCGAGGCCATACGCCAGTCACTGGAAGGAATTGAGCGCATAACCAGGATAGTTCTTTCGATGAAGGAATTTTCTCATCCCGGGACAGACAAAAAGACAGAGATAGATATCAACCGGGCGATTGAGAATACCGTCACGGTAGCCAGAAATGAATGGAAGTACGTAGCCGACGTATCGACCGATTTTGACCCTGAGATTCCTCCCGTGCATTGCCTGGTGGGAGAATTCAACCAGGTCATTTTGAACCTGATCATTAACGCTTCTCATGCCATAGCCGATAAAGTCGGCGACAGAGCCGCGCAAAAGGGAACCATAGGGGTCAGTACGCGCAGGGACGGCGATTTTGTAGAGATTCGTATAAGTGATGACGGCAACGGCATCAGAGAAGACATAAGGTCTAAGATTTTTGACCCGTTTTTTACGACAAAGGACGTGGGCAAGGGAACGGGACAGGGTTTGGCCATTTCTCACACGGTTATCGTAAAAAAGCACGGCGGGACAATCGACTTTGAGTCAAAACTTGGTGAAGGAACCACTTTTATCATACGATTGCCGATTTGAAGTGAAACCGGAATGAAAAAGAAGATCCTTTTCGTAGATGATGAAGCCAACGTACTCGACGGACTCCGAAGGATTCTTCGGGATATGCGCCGGGAGTGGGAGATGGAATTTGCCTCAAGCGGCGAACAAGCCATCGAAATCCTGGGCAGCATAGCTATCGACGTAGTGGTAACCGATATGCGAATGCCAGGCATGGATGGACGCCGGTTGCTGGAGAAGGTTAAGCAGAGCTATCCTCAAATCGTTCGAATCATTCTTTCGGGATACTCCGAAAAGGATTTGATTTTAAGCTCGGTTGGGCTGGCACACCAGTTTCTTTCAAAACCCTGCGACATCGAAACCTTAAGGGCTACGGTAGCGCGCGCATGCGCCATGCGCGAATTGCTCGAAGATCAATACCTGATAGAGCTGGTGTCGAGCATAGATGCGCTTCCGAGCCTGCCCTCGGTTTATAAGGAGATTATCGAGGAGGTAAACTCCGAAAACGGTTCTCTCGAAAAAATCGGCGAAATCATTTCCAGGGACGCGGGGATGTCGGCAAAGCTTCTGCAGTTGGTGAGTTCGGCTTTTTTCGGCCTTCCGGAAGGGTCCAAAAGTATAGCAAGAGCAGTAAACATGCTCGGTATTGAAACCATCAAAACGCTGGTTCTTTCGGTAAACATTTTCTCACAATATGAGCGGCCCGGTTTGGCCTTGATTTCCAAATTGTGGGACCACAGCCTTGGAACGGGCATGATCGCCAAAAGCATAGCAAGAAGCCAAAAACTCGATCAAGACGAACCCTTCCTGGCAGGTTTGCTCCACGACGTAGGCAAATTGATCCTACTGGATAAATTGCCTCAAAAATACGAGGAGGCGCTAAATCTTAGCGAGGCCAGCGGGTGCCCGCTCTGGGAAGCCGAACAAACCGTATTGGGAACGACTCACGCCCAAATCGGGGCCTATCTGATGGGCATATGGGGTCTTTCGGGGACACTGGTTGAAGCAATCGCCTTCCATCACTGTCCGGGCAAAAGTTCCAACAGCGCCTTCACCACCCTGACCGCGGTGCACCTGGCCGACTGGGCCCAACACAGCGGCCGCGCAAAGGGCAGAAAGTACGGACTCGACATGGAATACCTAAAGAAGCTCGGGGTTTCCGAAAAACTCTACGAGCACTTCATCACAGAACCTGATGCCACTGAAGAGGGACAGCCGCATGGTTGCAAAAGTTTTATTTGTTGATGACGACGTCAATATACTTGAGGGATTCCGTCGGCAATTCCGGAAATCTCTGGCCGTGGAGACCGCCCCGGGGGGCAAGGAGGGGTTGGAAATTCTAGCCCGGGAAGGCCCCTTTTCGGTAATCGTTTCAGACCTGCGCATGCCGGGCATGGAAGGGGTTCACTTTTTCTCCCGGGCACGGGAAATAGCCCCGGAGAGCGTTAGAATATTGCTGACCGGCTATGCAGAGCTTGAAACCGCAATCGATGCCATCAATCAGGGAAATGTTTTCCGGTTTTTAACCAAGCCATGCAAAGCCGAAGAGCTTTTAAAGGCCATCCACGATGGAGTAAGACAATACGATTTAGTTACAGCCGAGCGGGAGTTGCTCGAAAATACTTTACGTGGAAGCGTAAAAGTTCTCTCGGAAATACTCCAGCTCATAAATCCCGAGGCCTTCGGGAGAGCGTCGCGCATCAGGCACTATGCGCGTGCGGTCGGAAAAAGGATGCGGGTCGATAACTTGTGGCAACTCGACACGGCGGCGTCGCTTTCTCAGATAGGATGCGTCATTTTACCCCAGGACGCTTTACGCAAACTCTACAACGGGCACGAACTAAACGCCGAAGAGTCGCAGCTTTTCTCCATGCATCCCTTTATCGCCTCGGACCTTTTGGCCAATATTCCCAGAATGGAAGCCATTTCTGAAATAATCGCCTTTCAGCAAAAGAATTTCGACGGCTCAGGAATTCCCGTGCAGGATCGCAAAGGCGAGGACATTCCGCTTGGAGCGCGCATCCTCAGAGTCATTCTCGATTTCGACACCCTGCTGGCCAAAGACCATGACAGGTTCATGGCCGTGGAGCAGTTAAGGACAAGGCAGGGCCTCTACGACCCCGGGGTGGTCTCAGCCCTTGCGGAAGTAATCAAAACCGAGGCATCTTTTACCAAAGAAGCGCTTGGAGCATCCCAACTGTGCGACGGGATGGTTCTGGCCAAGGACGTTTTTCTTCAAAACGGACGATTGCTCGCGCCCAGGGGATATAAAGTCAATCTGACTCTTCGGGAGCGGCTAAAGAGCTTTTCGGAAAACCCCGGGATCAAGGAACCGATCGCGGTGCTTGTACCCAGGGAGCAACCGGAGAGCCGCTGAGTTGGTAAAAAGAGCGGACAGGATTACAGGATTTACAGGATAAAAAGCAGGCGATATTTTGGGGTTTAATCCTGTCGATCCTGTAATCCTGTCAAAGTTCTTTGGCTTTAGGCTCTTTTCCAAAAAAGAAAGACCGGACAGGATTACAGGATTTACAGGATAAAAAGCAGGGCGATATTTTGGGGTTTAATCCTGTCAAAGTTCTTAGGCTTTAGGCTCTTTTCCGTTTCATCCGCAGCGTCTTTTTTGAAGCACCCGCAGGGGAAAAAATCGGCGCTATCTAACAAAAAAAGGCGCATGGTTTGAAGTAAAAAGAGGCGGCTCATGGGATAAAATGGAGGCGATCGCGGGATGTTTTCTAAATTCAGCCTCAAGAAAGCGTCTGACCTTGGGTCTATCCCAACCTCCAGGGTGGCGAAATCCCGTATAGAGGGAAAGGTCTCCTTCATAGTGGGGGGCAGTTGCCAGTCTTTGGGCCTCCGGGCTGTTAACGGGCATATTGAAGACGGCCAAATTCAAAAAATCGATCAAAGGAGCGTGGCGGACCGTGAAATCGAGGGTATTTCGCGCCTGGGCTTCGGTTTCCGACGGCGAGCCGAAAAGAAGATAGACATAGGTCCCTATGCCGGCTTTTTTGAGGGCGCCTAATATTTTTGAGGCCAGCTCCAAACTCATGCCTTTGCACTCGCCATCGAGGACCGACTGATCCCCGGACTCGACGCCAAGCTTTAGCATAACGCAACCGCAGGCTCTTAGAACCCGGCAAAAATCTTCATCGGCGAGCCTTCTGGTCATGCGCGCAAAACCATACCAAGGCGCCCCGGGAGGGTTTTGCGAAAGCCTGCTCAAAAGCGCCGGGCTCATCGCGCTATCCAGAAAATGAATAAGAGAGGGCCTAAGAGCCGAGCATAACTGCGAAACTTCACGCACAGCTTCCCTTGGCGGGACCGGGTCATAGAGAGTCCCCTCGGCCTTTTCGGGGCAAAATGCGCACCGGTTCCACCAGCATCCAATCGATGCACTGTAGGGTAGAATCGGACCGGGAGAAAGATAATCGCTCATGGGGAACGTGTCATAGGAAAACCGCCGTTTCGCCTTTATGTCGATGCCGGCTAAATCGAGCAGCGGTTGTTCGCCCGGGCCGCTTACAACCAGATCGGCAAGTCCATCGAAGGGGCGTTTCCACCCCGGCCCCTGGACCCAGGATGTGACCAGACTCCCCCCAAGAACGACCCTGAGGCCGGTATATCTCGCTTTTATAAAGCCAATCATGGAAAAGGCCGTCAGAGCCTGACTTAAAAAATTAAGGGAAATCCCGACAAATCCTGGCGAGTTATGTTCGATGGCGCGTGAAATTCTTCGAGAAAAATAGCTATAGAAGGGATTTTCTTCGTACTTTTCGGCCGCCCTCAAAAGATCCGAGGAGCGCGCGGGGGAGAGCGCCAGGTCCTGGTAGTTGGAAAGTGTTAATCGCGCCGGTCCTGCGCTTGCCACGGCTTTGCCCAACAAACGGTTAAGATCGAAAACGGCCCGTTTGTAGCGATCCAAATTGAGGCGGCTCTGGGCATTGCGAACATAGTCGAGGTTGCGTTGCCTATTTCGAACCGCGCGCGCAGTCCAATTATCGTTTGCTCCAATCCCCCTTTCCAACAGATAGAGGACACCTTCTATATTGGCGTCGATAACCTGACAGCCGACCCCTTCTCTTTTAAGAGTCCCATAAAGGCGCGCAAGACCGGGCGGAGGCTCAGACGGCTTAACCAGTGGAGGATTGATGAGCAATATCATGATTTATTATCTTACATAAAAACCATTTTACTTTCCACCGTCAAAAACAACATCTCTGGAGCCACGACAGCGTACAAACATTAGATGCGACAATTACTCGACAACACGGCACAAACTTAAAATTTTAAGCAATATAGTTGCATCTGGTTAGTCGAGTCGATTGACAAATCTATTCCCTTTATGTATTTAAAAAGCGTATCCATGGTAATCGGCTCAAACGTAGAAGACAGTTATTTATCCGCCTTTGTTTTATTCTCCGGCAATGGACAAAAAGATATGCCGTATTGGCCTGAAAATTGCTTATTGAACTTTGCCGCAGCAAGTTGAATGAGAATATTTTGTTGCGCCGATTTTTATGCACCTAAATATCTGGGAGAAATTCAGAATGGCGGAACTTAAGCGATTCCAGGTCTTAATGGCGGTGATATCCGGAAGAGGCCCAGCGTTTCTGCGAGGCGTGGATTTGAGCGGTCTCGATCTTTCCGGCGCAGGGTGGCTGGCAGAAGCCGATCTATCCGGTGCCGACCTTGAAGGAGCTAATTTAAGGCGCGCCAACCTTAGGGGTGCAAATCTGGAAATGGCCAACCTGCATTCGGCAAACCTGCATTCGGCAAACCTGCATTCGGCAAATCTCTACAAGGTTAAGGCGAGGGTTGCTAATATGTCCATGGCCGTTTTTCGAGGCGCCAACTTGAAGGAAGCCAGCCTCGTAGGGGCAAGTCTGATCAAGGCCAACCTTGAAGAGGCGGACTTGGACGGCGCAGACCTGGAAGGCGCCAATTTTGAAGCAAGCAACCTTAAAAGGGCCAGAATTACAAATGTGAATTTAACAATGACAAATTTGGATGGAGCAGACCTTACGGAGGCCATATTTGACGGTTGCGGCGCCTCTCCCCGGGCCGATGATTCCGTTGGAACAGATTTTCACGGGGCCATTAAGGCGATCAGGCTCGCCGACCTGCTCCAAATCGGATGTTTGTCGCATTCCAGCATGCGGATAGACGTATATTCGAAACATAACCGAGGTGATATACTTATCGGCTCCGGCAAGATTCTCCATGCGCACACAAACGGCATCGAAGGTGAATTGGCCCTAATGATGATATTCGGATGGGAAACCGGACATTTTGTAGCCTATCCATCGGCTCCGACAAACACTATAACCATAGACAAACCGGTCGAACATCTCTTACTCCAGTGGCGGCGTCTCGAGGACGAAAAAAACTTTTTAACACCCGACGACAACCACTCAAAACGTAATGAATACGCCGATGCGCAGTAATGCGACATATTTCCCGGGCTTGGAAAAGCACGACCGATTCTATCCCGGACCTGGCCGGGCAAAACGGGTATTAAAACTGATCGTGGACACGACATGAAAGGGCAGGATATGTGGGGGGGACTACTGCACGCAAACCGCTTCTTCCAGGCAGCCCCTCGCTCCAGTTTATTTAAAGACGCAGTCCCTTACACTAATCTTGCAGCTCACTTTATTATAGGGTTTTACAACTTGGAGAATTAGCGACTATGAGCCTTATACTAACAAGAAATGAAATCGAAAAACTTGAGCAGATCATATCCGAACAACTTCTGAGTTCGGGTGCGGAACATGTCGTAGTAACCGATCTGTCGGGCAATTTGATCATGGAGCGTGGTAGTGTGGAAATGGAGGATATCTTTTCTCTTGCGGCTGTTTCGGCAGCCAATTTTGCAGCCACTGCCGAAATAGCAAGGCTCATAGGCGAAGAGGATTTTGCGTTGCTCTACCACAAAGGAGGCAAACGAAATGTGCATTTCAGCCGCCTTGCCAAGGACTACCTTATTATAACGCTTTTTAGCGACAACGTTTCACTAGGCCTTATACGCCTTAGGATTGGCAACGCTATCAATGAAATGACCTCAATATTTGCTCAGCATAAAGGAGCCGTTCCGTGGCGTTCATAGATTTGAGTAAAAATGAGATTCAGGCTAAAATAGTCTATTATGGACCGGGCCGTGGTGGCAAGACCACGAACTTGCTATACGTTCACGAGTCTATGTCCAAACAGGTCTGCGGCAACATGGTCACTATCGACACGAAAGGTGACAGAACGCTATTTTTTGACTTCCTGCCGTTAAACATCGGCAAGGTAATGAACATGACCATTCGGATTCAACTCTATACCGTTCCCGGGCAGGTCATGTACAACGCCACCAGAAAACTTGTGCTAAGGGGAGTCGACGGGATCGTTTTTGTCGCCGATTCGCTTAAAGTCCAGAAGAACAATAACATCCAAAGCCTCCAAAACCTGGTTGAAAATCTTGGCGACGAGGGCCTTTCGATTGCTCAGATGCCACTTGTGCTCCAATACAATAAACGGGATCTGATCGAATCCAACATACCGCTGCTTCCGGTAGCCGAACTTGAATCAGATCTTAACCAGGAGCTGCGAGTCCCCTTTTTTGAAGCCAGTGCAACCAAGGGATCCGGCGTTTACGAAACTCTCCGCGAGATAAGCAAGAGGACAGTAAAGAGTGTAATACGAAAGGTCGGAGGGCAGATCGGTTCCTGAGACAGCAGGTTACTGAGGCTCACGCGCGTGTCCTTAGTTTTTCTGGCATTACATCCCGGCTTAAGAGGAAAGGTTCATGCCTCCAAAAAATGTACCCCCATTTGAACCATGGGCTGAAAAGGACAGGAAAGCCCTCGAAGTGGAACTTGACAAGGAGATCGACTCCCTGTTCGCACCGGCAATTCTGAAGGCCGCCGGAGATGAGACCCCTGATGCTCCTTCCCTACAGGACCATCGGCCACAGGAGGACGTTCTTCAGAACGCAACCGAACTGGAGCAGACTTTCGATGGTTCCAAAAGCGGCATGGATATTGACCTTGACGGCCAATTTGACAGCCAGATCGACAGCGAACTGGACAAGCTCTTTTCCGCTTCCCGGCCTGCCGCAACGTCTTCCGGGTTATTTGATACCGAGGCTCTTCCAGGGCCGGACTCTTCTTCGCAGATGGCTGAAACCGACAAGGGTCCTGAGCTGACGCTCGATCTCGACGCGGCCCAAAGCGGCACGGATAGCGACCTCGACAGCCAGATCGACAGCGAACTGGACAAGCTCTTTGCCCCATCCGGGCCTGCGACGACCGTAGCCGCTTCCGAGAGCAAGGGCTCCTACCCACAGGCGAATATATCAGAGGACAAACTCGAACGCACCGATGATCTTGAAGCTGTTCACACTTTGATTGAGGCTGAGATAGATAAGCTTTTCGTCCCCTCGCGATCGCGCTCAGAATTATCTTCCGTATTATCGACTGGGGCCGATACTTTTTCAGGCGCTCCCACAGGTATTGACTTCGCCCCCCAAAAAGATAAACCGTCCGATATCATTGAGATCGAAATTGACAAAGTGGCGGGGAAAACTTCCCCCCCCGCGCCACAGGCAGATTCCTCGGCTGATTTGCCCTCCACCTCGGCCCCCAACCCTGTAAATGCCCGGGTACCCGAACTTATAGAACAATTTAATGCTGCATACCTTAGCCTCGACTGGGATTTTACTAAAGAAAACATCGACCAGTTCATCTATGCACTTGTCCAGATCCAACCTATGGCGTCCAAATCTCGTGATTCGAAGCTGGTGTACAGCATTTTGGAAGTCATTCTCAAAAGGCTTCAAAAAAGGCCCAATGCAATAAACACCAAACTCGTTCAACTCATTCGCGATTCTCAGGGGCTTCTTGCCCACATGCTTCTCATGGAGCGCGAATCGGGACCGGAGGAGAAACAAAGGTTAAAAGACCTGGTGGGACTTTTTGAGGACCTGCGGCAAAAGGCTAATGCCGTAAAGGCCGTAGGAACAAAATCGGCTCCCTCCGAGACCGCATCCGTTCAAGTTTCGCCTCCTGCGGCCCCCATCCCGATGCAGCCCGTGGAGGTTTCGCCTCCGACAGCTCCAGAGAGTGTGCCACCCCCAATCTCTATTCCAGAACCAAGCGAACTGGCTGCTCCCGTACAGAAAAATATTACTCATACGGACGCCTGCCTTCTACTGGCTAACGGGAAATGGTTTGCCCTGCCCGACTCTTCCATCATCAGAATTGCACGCTCAAACAAAAGAAAAACCCGAAAAATTTTAACCCGAAGCTACGCAACTCTAAACGATTTCAAACCTCTTTTCGGGCGCATTAGAAGCGGAGTTTTTGACCAATGGGCAGAACTACCTCCCCAAGAACTTAAAGCCTACAGATTCGCACCCGCTGATTTATACCTCGCCAAACCTGCTGGAGAGATCGGACCCATAGCGGTTTTGGCAAGCGAGGGACAAACATGCAGGATTTTTTTCTGTGACGCGTTAACTTTTATTTCCGATGTCGAAGTCGCCGATGTGTCTCCGGCCGATCGGGCCTCTTCAGAAAAGACCCAAAAGCGACTTATGATCCCATTTTTTGATGTGCGCGGTTTTGATAGCCCACCATCAGAGCCCGCCGCTACTGAAGATGAGAAATGAACGGAACCGCAAAGTCATCTATCAAGGTGGATATTGCGCCTGAACAACGCGTCAGGGACTTCATCGAGCGATTGACTGAAGCACGTCTCTACGTTGAACAGGGCCTTACGGACGGGACCACGCAGATCGTTAATGCAATACTTGAA